>CAUZOL010000233.1:0-10961 GCA_963581435.1 Planctomycetota bacterium | reverse complement strand
CCACCGCATCCAGCGAAGCCATGATCTACATCGCCATGATCAACCTGATGTCCCGACGATTAGCTAACCAGTAAAGACCGTTTGAAGACACGTTCTTAAAGGCAAACCACTGCGTCGTATGCTTACTTGAAAATCGACCGCACATCGCGCACGTCGTTCCGCAGCGTGACCGGGCTGCAACCGATTGCAAAGTTTGCGAACCGTCAACCCATCGAAGTGGGGGCGAGGGGTCTTGCCAGCGTGCAGGTCGTCTTTCTGTTCCAGATACTTCTGCAATGCGGCATCGGACCACGGGTCGAAGTCGTGGGTCTTCCCGCGAATCTTCTTTGCCCACCGCTTTGTCGCGTGAGGAAATAGGGGAAATTCAGGATTTGGTTTCTTTGGCTTGTCCTTGCTCGCTGACTTGGTAGAATTCGCCATTGCATCACCTTTTCTTAATTGAAGGCGAGGTGGTGTCGGACACTCGGAGTTCACAGCTCGCGGGTGTCACTTTGCAGCGAGATCCAGCCTGACTGGTGTCATTTCGGGTGTCACACAAGAATCATCATGAAACCGCAGGCACCCACTTGAGACGGTAAAAACAGGCACTTGCCCAAGTGGCGGAATTGGCAGACGCGCTAGGTTCAGGACCTAGTGTCCGTAATGGACGTGGAGGTTCGAGTCCTCTCTTGGGCACTGCAGAAAGCTCCCTAATTGGGAGCTTTTTTGCGTTGTGCCTTCTCACATCGCTGCTTCCGACGTTCGGGAAGGTTTCTATCCCCCCGTTGAAGTCTGCGCAGATCACGAAGCCTCCGGAGCCAGAGAAGGTGACCGTGCACACTCCATCTTCGGCAAACACGCGTTGCGTGCCAAGTTGCTCACCTTTCGGCAGAATCCAGACCCGCACGGTTCGGTCGGCACCGCCACTCGCCAACATTCCGCCGCTGGGCGAAAAGGCAACGCTTGAAACGGGCGCTGTGTGGCCAGCGAGAACCTGCATGCGATGGCCGTCCTTCAGATTCCAGATGCGGATTAAATTATCTCGCGAACCACAGGCAAGGAAACGCCCGTTGCGCGAAAAGGCCAGATCGGCTGCTGCGGACTTGCCTGCAACGAGAACGACCGCTGGCAATTCCTGAGTACGAATCGAATGCAGCGCGATATTTCCCTGGCGATCACCTGTCGCGATCCTGTCGCCGGTATTATTAAATGCGAGTGCGGAGACGGGAAGCTCGTGCTCGTGGATTTCGGTTAAGAACTCGCCACTCTCTGTGTTCCAGAGACGCAGTGACCCATCGCTTCCTCCAATTGCGCACAGCTTTCCGTCGTGTGAAAACGCACCGCTCGTCGCAACCGACTCCGTGCGGAGTTGATGGCGAATCGTGCGTGTTGCGGCGTCGATGATTGCCGCCCCGCCTGCCGAATCGGCCGCCAGAACGAATCGTTGATCCCGTGAGACATTCAACAAATGATCGAGTGGCAAGGAGTTCGTTGGAACGAATGACTGTTTTTCGCCTGTTTCCAGGTTCACCCAGGCCACTGCCCCGGTTTCGAGAACCTGTGCCAACAGCCCTCCGCCGGGCGCCAACGCCATTACTCTCAAGGACGCGGCACGATTCCACTCGGGAAACGGGCGTGCAAAAGTCTGGGGCGATGGCATCATTGAGCCTGGGGCATTCTTGTTCCACGTTGCCACGGCCGCCGCGACTTCTGTCTCGTCAGCACCCTGCAGGTGCAAAATCACAGCGTATTCGTGAAGTAGAAATGAATGCGATTTGATCCCCTTTGCCAGTCCGGTCTCGAAGTGTTGCCTGGCCTCTTGCAGGTTCAGCCGGAGATGTTTGGCTTGCACACCGCGAATGTAATCGGCTTCTGGAGAGTCGGGATAGAGCTTCAAAATAAGCTCCGACTCCGACGACAATCCCATGTGATCTGTCGTCGCTGTCTCGTCTTTGTGAACGTGGCCGGCGATCTCGAGGCCGCCCAAGACGACCGCAATGGCAGCAAACACCAGGATGACTCGATTTGCACGCATGAACTGCATTGTTACAGCCCGTCTTGAGTTTGAGCTTCTCGAACTTTCCAAATGAACGAGTCGAAGTAGAAGTGTGTCAAAGCCATCACGCTAAACACTGCCTCGGCATAAACATGCCGAGGCTTGTTGGAACCGAACTGATCTGTGAAGTTCACGAGCCCAAAACCGAACCACTCAAGTGGCTGTCCGGAGATGAGTTGGAAGAGGACCGCGTAGACCAGACACGCTGCCAGAAACCTCACCACATACCCCCGCGAAACAAGCCGTCCCACCAGTGTCGGTCGCGTTTCGTCCGACGCAGCCGTCTTTCTGCGAATGTACCAATAGACGATTACGATGTATTGGACACCATGCATGATGCGATGAGCGATTCCAAACACCAGGATCGAATCCGTGTGCCAACTGCAGAAGTACCACAGGAAATAGCTGGCAGCAAGAAAGACAAGTTTGACGGGATTCACTCCATATCCCTTGCGGAGATCACGCCCCAAGCGAAAAACGTAAGCCGCCAGGAATAGACCTGTGATCCCCCAACTCCCAGCCTGAATCTGGCGCACGAGGTCGGCGGAGGGCATCAATTCCCAGCGGCCAAGTTCCGTAACCCAGAATCGCGTGAACAGCGGCGATGTCATTCCCAGATTCAAATACAAGATCCAGCACAGCCACAGGTCGGATCGTCCTGTGCGCGGGCCTCCCGTTCCGGCCTTAAAATCGTAGATTCTCGCGAATCCATACTGTTGCATAATGCTATGCTGGTGGTCCCATAGGATGGCAACCAACGCGAGCGTGACGGGTGCCCATTGCAATCCACAGACAATAAGCAGCAATAACACTGCTGGGCCCACAACCAGGCGAATCTTCCAGCGGCGCCACTCATCGGAAATCCAATACGTACGCAACCAGGTGACGAAATGATGCGGTGCAGTGATGAGCAAAGTGACAGAGGCCAAAGCAATTGCCGACAGGTGATGCTGCGTAATGAGAGCCAGGCCGATCGCGGCAAACGGGAGCATCAAGAAGCAAGCCACGTCGGCTCGCCGCGAAAGGATATAGCCGCTGCGAAACATCAAGTTATCCCAGCGCGTCCAATGCGTTCGCAAATTTGTGCGGCGGTCTATGTCGCTCCGACCACACATTCGCCAAATGAAGTGACCATCCCGCCAGAATACTCGATCGGTCGGAGCATAACCAACATAACCAAGGGGTACCGGCTTTCGTGACCGACCATTTCAATCGGTCCGTCGAATTCAGAGTGCCGCCAATTGAAGGACACCCAGGTGATTTGTACCCCGTCACGACCGCGCGTTCCAGATTCTACCGCTTTGAAGTGTGTTCGCAAGCCGCGACAACCGCTGCCGATGTGATCGATGTCTTGCAGTTCCTGTTCGCCGCTGGTTGGTGCCGTCTGGTGTGACGACATTGGTCATCGCCAGCAGGAGTCCTCGGGAGAACGGCTACGTGGAAACGTTCCGAGGCGAGTTTCGGGACGAGTTACTCAAACGAAAACCGTTCCCAAGTCTGAAGCAGGACTGCAGGGTGAGTGGCCATCGACGTCTTGTTTACCACGTCTTAACCGAACCCCGATTCTCTCACTGAGGGTGGCGCAAAGAACGGCAGTCAAGCGGTCGCAGGTTCAAATCTTGTTGCTCCGACGATAAGAAAGAGCCGACGGATGAGTTCCCGTCAATTCTGCCTCGTAGCAGTTCAGACGTCTCCTGGAGCCAGAGAAGGCGCAAAGAGCCGTTTCGATCCGGGAGAGTTCCGTCAATTCATGTGGGACCGGCAGGCGAAGTTCTCGCGGTGAATGCTTGTATTGTCGCTGGGAACGATGATAATAAAACGGAACGGCCCACCGGCCAGGTTGATGGTGGGGTTGTTCGTTGTTGTCACGATTGTTCTTCATGACTCAAAGGAGCGGAGTAATGCGATTTACTGATGTCGGGCGATGCGCGTTAGTGGTTGTCATTGCGGGGCTGGCTTCGACCGGGATGGCGGCGGACAAGTGGGGACTGAAGACGGGTAATCCGGAATTGAAGTCGGCAGGTTCGCTGACGTTCGGACCCGATGGGATTCTGTTGGTCGGCGACGCAAAAGCCGCAACGGTCTTCGCCATCGGCACCGGCGACACCAAAGGCGATCCGGGCAGCGTGGATGTGAGCGTTAAAGGCCTGAAAGAAAAGGTCGCCGCCGCGCTGGGGGGCAGTGCAAAGGGAATCACGGTCAACGATCTCGCCGCCAATCCGCTCAGCGGCAACATCTATCTGTCGGTCACCAATGGAAAGTCGCCGGCGATCGTGCGAATCGATGCGGCAGGCAAGGTGAGCCAACTTTCGCTGAAAGGCGTTGGCTTCCTCAAAGTCACACTGCCCGACGCTCCCGAAGACAAGGTTGTCGGTCAAGGTCGTCGCCGCCGAAATCGACGCAGTGAATCGATTACCGACCTGGCCTATTCCGATGGCAAGGTGATCGTCTCCGGTGCGGCTGCCGGCGCGTCGCCGTCCACCGTCCGCGAAATCGCTTTCCCGTTCAACGACGCCGACCAGGGCGCTCTCATTGAAATCTATCACGGTGCGCACGGTCGATTTGAAACGACGGCTGTGGCCCGCGCGTTCGTGCCGTTCAACATCAACGGCAAACCGCATCTGCTGGCCGGCTTCACCTGCACGCCGCTCGTCAAGTTTCCGCTTGGCAGCCTCAAGCCGGGTGCCAAAGTTCGGGGCACCACCGTCGCCGAACTTGGCAATCGCAACAAGCCGCTCGACATGATCGTCTACAAACAAAACGGCCGGCAGTTTGTGCTGATGGCGAACAGCGCCCGCGGCGTGATGAAGATCAGCACCGAAGACATCGACCGCTCTGAAGGAATTGAAGAGCGGGTTGGCGGCGGCGGCATCGCCGGCCAGACGTACGACACAGTCGACAGCCTCAAAGGCGTCGTGCAACTCGACCGGTTGACCGACGAACGCGGCGTGATCGTCACGAAAGCCGAAGGCGGCGCGCTGAATCTGACGACAATCAACCTGCCGTAGGCAGTTCGGTTGTCACACGACTGCAACCATGCGGCTGAAACTATCAACAGCCCGGTTTCTCGTTTTTCGAGAAGTCGGGCTGTTTTGTTTTTTATGCCAGAGCGATGTCGTGAACCGTCACTGGCATTTCACGACTCGCGCGCTCATCGCCACATGGCACGTTTCTTCTTCTTTTCCTTCTCAATCTCAGGCCCTGTGAGATTATCCCACAGCGATATTCCCGCCCTCTGTTCGATAAAGGAAGTGGGGACCCGAAATTTTTCGAGATCACCGCTGAGTGCTTTGTTAGGCATTTCAAACGCCCACATGTTTAGCCGTCCATTCTTCTCTTCTGTCAGAACACACTTGAAGAAACTGCTCGGCACGGGAATGCTGATGCCGTTGCGATCGTTCTCGCCGATCATCTTGATCGAAGCAAAGAAATCAAAGATCGGGCCGGTGATAACGTAGGTTTCCAGCACGTTTGCCTTCTTATCCAATTTTCGGACGGCAGACTCCAGTTGTCGCCATTTCTGCCGATTAAAACTGGGGGCCTGTGGCGACATGTTCGACAGCAGGAACGTTTCACTGTTTTGGATGTTTTCGTCATTCTGGTTGGCACTTGCGACCAGATGCCCTCTGTCAAAGCCACTGCCGGAGAAGTCACTCAGGTCTGCCCGAAATTGCTTTGGGAGGCGGAAGTCCGGTCTGAAATTATTCAGACGATCGACTGCATCCAGATCCTTCTTGTCCGGATCGACAATCTCCAGCGCCCATTTGGCTTGCCGAAAATAATAGGAGTAACCGACAGTGTAAAAGCGATTGATCAGAATCTGATCCGCCGCCGGACAACCATACCGCGTTTCAGACTTTAGAGCGCTGACATCCAACATGATCATCTCCGTTTGTGAGTGCGGTCGGTTCAGTACACGATCCACCACAGTAAAAACGTTCACTGGCTGATTGGCAAGTGGCCCGTTCGGTCCCAGATCGTGTCGCAAGAAACATCCTTGACGTCGGCAGCCTGTTGCCACATTTTCACGATGTCGTGCAACCCGTCAAAGCGGGTGACGTATTGCTCGCACGCCAAATCGCGTTACGTTTTCAACGTACCCACACAGTGTATTGACGTTGTTTCCGATGCTGGCCACGTGTAGAGTCAACTGACGTGTGAGACTGGGCAGGAAACGGGAGTCTGTATTGAAGAATTGAACGATGGCCATTCGCGTCTTGCTGGTTGTCTCTCTTGTCTTGTGCGTCTCATCATCAGGCTATGGCGATGATGCGGCTCCGCCGAAAGTGAAGGTCAAACAGGCCGCACCGGCTAAAGTCAAAAAAGTTGTGCCTGCTAAGAGAATCAAGGTTGTCGCAACACCGCCGCAAGCTCGGAAGATGCTGCTAAAAGAACGACGGGCGCTGGCAAAGAAACTTTTCGAAACGCAACAGGCGGCCAAGGAAGCAGCCCAGATATTGGCTGAGGTTGAAAAGGCAGCAGCCGCGGCGACCGATCCCAAACAAAAGGCCGCCGCCGCCGCGAAAGTTACCGACGCCAAACAGAAACTCGAAGCAGCCAGGAAAGAAGAGTCAAAACGCCGCGACGAATTACGCAAGGTGGTTGTCAAGATACAGGCCGCGTATTCCGTGCGAAGGTATTTCGGTGGCACCGTGGTCGGGGTCCGAGAGACGGTCGATCGGCAGAACCCGAATGAACGATTCATGCTGCTGACATCGGGCGGCCCGGTCATCGTCGAAGTCGCGCTGCATCTCGACGGCAAACCGTACCGCGAAGCGCGCGAAGCGTTGATCGACGAGTTGCTCGTCGCTGCCGATACCGATGGCGACGGAAAAGCGACTTGGGAAGAGGCGGTGCAGAATTCACGCTTTACGATGGGCCGCATTCGCTTTCCCGCCGCACAACTGGCAGAGCAATTCATCCAGGGATTCGACACGAACAAGAACAAGCTCGTCGATCGGCTCGAAGTTCGGCAGTTCCTGGCTAAGTACTTCGGCGGCCCGGCTTTCACCCTGAGTGGTGGCGGTAATCAATTCTACAGCCGCGGAGGCATCGTTGTTCTTAACGGCAGGACGATCTCCACCCGCCGCGTCAGAAAAGCCGATGTGCAGAAACTGCTCGATACCGATCAGGATGGCGTATTCTCCGAGCAGGAAGTTGCCAATGCCGCCGAGCTACTGAAGAGCAAAGACGCCGACGACAACGACCTGTTGTCTACGGAAGAAATCAATGGAACTCCGGCCCGCGCCAGCCGGAACAACATCCGCCTCACACGAACGTTTTCTGTGACACAGGGCTCGCAGTTGGCGGTGTTGCTCGGCCCGACTGCGACGGCCGAGTCGTCGTTTGCGATCCTCACGCAGCGGTATAAAGGAAAGAATGGAAGCATTGTCGCCGCGAGTTTCTCGGCTGTCCCCAAACTGTTTGAGCAACTGGATAAGAACTCGGACGGTAAGCTGGAAGAAGACGAGGTCGGCGGTATGAACACCGTCAAACCGCATCTTCAAATGGAGGTTCATTTGGGTAAGACGGAAGGACCGAAGGGCGTGTTTTTGAAGGTGGTGTCCGCCGAATTGAAGAAGTCGGGCAAGGCCGAAGTTGAGTTGCCGGGGAACGAGATCGATTTTCAGGCCGACCTTTCGCTGCGCATGACGGCCGTCTATGAGCAGACGGCGAAGCGGTATCTCACACGCTATGACGCCAACAGCAACGGCTATATCGAAAAGAAGGAAATGCCGAACGGATTGATCAGTCAGTTCAATCTGTGGGACGCCGACAAGGACGGCAAGGTGTATCCCAAGGAAATCTCCGATATGTACAAGCGCCAGCAGGCGCCATACAAAACGCAGGTCCGTGCCACCGCATCGAGTGACGGCAACGCGTTGTTCCGGGCACTCGATTTGAGCGGCGATGGTCGTTTGAGTCTGCGGGAAATGAAAACGGCCCACGTACAGATTCTCACATTGGACAAGAACAAGGACGGCCGAATTGAGGCGGCCGAAATTCCCGCCGTCATTTCCGTGGGGTTTTCGCAAGGCAACACGTCTTCCAGTTCATACCGGCGCGTCTTTGAAGATCGGGTGGGCAGTCGTCCGGCGGCGAGCGATGCACCAAAATGGTTCACCCGCATGGACCGCAACGGCGATGGCGACCTCACGCTGCGAGAATTCCTCGGCACGAAAGAAGGGTTCAAGAAACTCGACACCAACGGCGACGGATTCATCGAATTGAAGGAAGCCAAAGCGATCGAGAAGCCGACGACTTCCAAGTCGGAGTCGGAAAAGAAGTAGCGTCGTTGGCGGGGAAACGGGTCTAAAAGAACGACGCGGTTTGTGATTTGGCTATCAGACGGAGATCACCTGAATGCGTAATGGGCTTTTACTTTTTCTGTTTCTCGCGACTGCAGTGCCTCTTCGGATCTGCGGCGCGGATGAAAAGCCGGCTCGTCCCATTCCGGCCGTGCAGAAAAAAGCCGCGCCGGTTCCCCTTCGCGTTTTTCCGCCGCGTCCAGGTTTACGGAACCGGGTCGATCCGCAACCGCAGCAGCCGGCAACGGGACTCGTGCTGGCAGACCGCAAGTTGGTCGTCCGGCTGAGGCGAGCCCGCGCTGCGCTGGCGGCGCAGAAATTCACCGAAGCTATTGGGGCGCTGCAGTCGCTGTTGGATGATCCGGAAGATAGCGCATTTTTCATCGACAGCGAGAAGCGGTCGGGATTGCGAAGCATCAAACTGGAAGCCGAACATTTGCTCGGCACCATGCCGCCAGCCGGTCGCAAGGTGTATGAATTACAGTACGGCTTACCTGCACAACAGATGTTGGAAGCGGCGGTGGAAGTTGGTGACATCGCGAAATTGGCCGAAGTCTCGCGACGGCATTTCCACACCCGGGCGGGCTTCGAAGCAACCTATCTACTGGGGGCCTCTCATCTGGATCACGGGCAACCTTTGGTCGCAGCGCTTTGCTTCGAACGTTTGCGCAAAAGCTCCACCGACCGACATCGTCGGCACAGCATGCTGTGTTTGAAGTCGGCCATCGCCTGGTCCATTGCCGGAATGCAGCAAACTGCGCACGCCCGCTTGATCGAATTACATCAGACCGACCCGGGTTTTACCTTTTCGCGGGCGGGTCGAAGCGTCAGGCTTTTCAACGACGAAAAGCGGGCTGCCGACTGGCTGAAATCGTTAATCGGACCACTTGCCAGGAGATCGCCACACACCGCAGTCGAATGGCCGATGTTGCGAGGCAACGCCTCGCGGACGGCATCGAGTTCCGGTCGGGGGCCAATGCCGGATGCCGTCTGGACCGCATCGACGAGTTCGTGGGACGTCGAAGGCGGTGACGCGCCATTGTTTGACGGGACGGTGAATGTCTCGCTGCAGATTGAGGAGTTGGCCCACGATTTTCAGAAACGCAATCGGGCGGCAATTCCGGGGCCGAATCCGCTCGTCGTGGGAAATGTCGTAGTCGCACGAACGATTGATCGATTGCAGGCGTTCGATTTGGTGAGCGGTGAATTGCGATGGGAAACGCAGAGCGACACGGCCTTGGAGCAACTGCGAAATGGAGCGGTTCCTCCGCTCCCCGGCGACCGAGGCTCGTTGCTCGACCCACTGCTGCTGCAGCGTGTTTTTACGGATTCAACCTACGGCAGCCTGAGCGCCGATGGCGAGATGGTCTTCTGTATCGAAGGATTGGGATACTCTTCGAATTCGAATTTGACCAGCAACGTGTTTGGTGTGGCCAGAAGTCAGCTGGCTCATCCACTTGCGACGAAAACCCACAACCGGCTTGCCGCGTATTCCATACGCACCGGCAAGGCGATTTGGGAGAAAGGTGGGCCGGCAGACGGTGCGACGGCCAATCTGTCTGGTCACTTCTTTCTTGGGCCGCCATTGCCGCTGGCTCATAAATCCTATTGCTTGGCGGAATCGGCCGGGCAAATCCGGTTGGTCGTTCTCGATTCGAAAACCGGGCAAGTCGATTGGACACAGCCGCTGCACTCGGTTTCGTCGACCATCGCCCGAAACGAACGCCGCGCGAAATCCGGACTCAGTCCCTCTTACAAAGATGGTGTGATGATCTGCCCGACCGGCGCGGGAATCGTTGTCGCTCTCGATATCGTCACGCGGCGGTTGATGTGGTCGTACCGCTACCGCGAGCCGGAAAACACCGATCCGCGAAACCGCATGCGAAGAATGGCAATGCCGCGGTTGGCAATACAACGCCGCAGTGGTTCATCCACAGTTTCCAAGCCGTCGGGACAGTGGATCGACTCGCTCGCCACCATCGTCGATGGCCGAGTGATTCTGACGCCGTGCGACTCGAACGAGTTGTTCTGCGTCAATCTGAGGGACGGTTCAGTCGTCTGGAAGAAACCAAGAGGCAGTCGGCTGTATGTTGGTGGCGTTCATGATGGCAAGCTGCTGTTGGTTGGAAGTCAACAGGTGGAACTGTTGCGAGTTGACGATGGCGAAGCGGTGTGGCCCGAGCCGATAAAACTGCCACTGCTAAGCGGCCGCGGCGTGATCACCGGCGATCAATTTCATGTCCCGCTAAGTACGGCAGCGGTGACGACCATCGATCTGAAGAGCGGTCGGATTATCGCTTCACAGAAATCGGTCGGCGGAGTTGTTCGCGGCAATCTGGTTTGCTCCGGCGGACACATCATCGCACAAGGGATCGATTCGCTCGTCTGCTTCAAGCAGAACAAGAGGTCGGCCGGCAAGACATTGTCAAAGTGAGGCGTCGTTTTCTTACTGCAGAAGCACGCAGAAAACAAAGTGGGATATTGAACTTTGCACCGAGATGGATGTCGTGATGACGCGTTTTGGAGTTCCCCAGAAATAGTGGACACTGGAATTCGAGCGTAAACTATTTTTGGAGGAACTTTGAATGAGCAAGAAACAGCAATTGGCAAGCAATCGA
>CAUZOL010000232.1:0-10962 GCA_963581435.1 Planctomycetota bacterium | reverse complement strand
CGGCCGACGTTCATTTCGCGGGATTGCGCGGCCGTGTGCGATCAACGCTTACTCGAAGCACCGCCGGCGGTCCGTGTTGCGTTTTCTTCAATGCAGTAGAGGTGTTTCGCGGTTCGCATGAAGAGTCGGTTGCCGGCGAACGACAGGCTGCTGCTGAATCCGTCGTTCAGTTTGCTGCGGGCGATTTCCTGGTACTGCTTGCCGGGGCGGAACACGACGGTTGCTCCACGAGTATTGCTGACGTACAGGCGGTTGCCGGCGAGGGTCACGCTGGGATCGACGCGGCCGCCGTCGAACTTAAGGCGTTTGCGATAGATGCGATCTCCGGTCTTTGCATCGGTCACTTCCAGAATGCCTTTTTCGGTCACGCTGTAGAGCAATCCTTCGTGGTAGATTGGCGAGGCAAGGCGGCTGCTGCGCGAGCCGGTGGTTTCCCAGGCGACCTGTGTGACGGCTTCGTCGGCTGCCGCGCCGGCAAGGGTGATTGCTTTAATGCTGCCATCCTGCATCGCATAGACGACATCGGCGTGCACAATCGGCGACGAATGATTCAGCCGGAATTGGTCCTTGGCGACGATCTTGCCATCGCCGACCCGAACAACGGCACCTCCCGGCGTGACGACAACCGGCGTGCCATCGATGCGGGCAACAACCGGGCTGCCGTGACGTGCTCCGGTCTTGGCCGTCCACAGTGTTTTACCGGTGGCAGCATCGAGGGCGATGAGATTGCGCAGATGGACGATCAGTTTGCCATCGACCAGCAATGGCGATGCGCAATGCCCGGAACCGGGTGCCTCGATGAACTTGATCCAATTGCGCTTGCCGGCGAGTGTTTGCGATGAGACGATGCCGGTGCCGAAGACGGCGAAGACGTTCTTGCCGTCGCTTGTCGGTGTGCTGCCGGTATTCGCGGCGTCTCCGCCGGGCATCCGCGGAAACACGGTCAGCTTGTCGATGCGTTTTCGGAGTGCGTTGATCTGTTCTTCGAGTTCTTTTTGTTTGTCGGTGTCATTGGCTTTGCGGGCCGTGTCGCGTTCGCGATTTAGTTCGCCAACTTCCTTGTCGAGTTTACGAGCCAGCGCCAGATTCTTCTCGATCCGCTCACTCTTGGCTTTGTCGAAGACGTCGGTGTATTGGTGAGATTGCTGCCAGAGCTGCTTGCCCTCTTTCACCGAAAAGCAAACGAGTTCAGCAGGCTCGGCAGTCACAAAGACCCGGCCTCCAACAACGACCGGCGAAGCCAAACTACGGCCGGGCATTTCAATTCGCCAGGTCACGTTGCGGTCGGCCGACCAGTTGATTGGAGGATTTGCCGCCAGAAATTTCCCCGTGCCGTCGTTACGCCAACCGACAGGTGGGGCGGCGGAAACTGCTGCTGCAATTGCCAGTGTGAGTAGGGAAGCGTGGACGGCGGTGGAAGTTCGCATCGGGCAACTCCAGAAATGATCGGATCGGAGCTGGTTTATCGGTTTTCACCGCCAAGACGTCAATGGCAATTGCCGCGTGCGTCAGTGTCCACCATTCTGCACTGGCACCCAATCCGATGATTGAATGTTACCCCGATACCAAGGGATGGCCGACAGTTACTTCGCGGGTTTGCGGGGCCGCCGACGACCCAGGCCGATGCGGTCGTCGTAGGGAGTCTTCGGCAACTTCAAGGTCTTCGCGTACGTCAACAGTTCCTTCACAATCTGCGGATGCGCGGCGGCCTGGTTCTTTTTCTCGCCGATGTCCGCGTTCAGTTCGTAGAGTTCCGCTTGTTGCGTGCCTTTGTCTTTGACGTAGCCGTAGAACTTCTTGCGGTTTGGCAGGATGACTTTCCACTTCCCCTTGCGGACTGCGTGCAGTTCGCCCTTGCAGAAATAGAAGTAATCATCGCGTGCGCCGGCTTTGCTTTTGCCGAACAGTAGATCCGTCTGGTCGACGCCGTCGACGATGCGGCCGCTGGGGACTTCGTACCCGGCCAGCTTTCCGAACGTCGGCAGGAAATCGATGGTCGCGAAAATCGCATCACTCTCGCGATCAGCGGGAACGTGCCCCGGCCAACGAACAATGCACGGCACACGCAACCCCCCTTCATACGTCGAGCCTTTGCCTTCCCGCAACGGGCCCGATGATCCCCAGGCGATTTGCCCGTTGTGTTTCCTGCGCAGCGCATCCTTCAAGTTGTTCCAGGGTCCGTTGTCCGTCGTGAAGATAACCAGCGTGTTCTCGCGCAGGCCAAGTTCATCGATTGCGTCCAACAACCGGCCGGTGTGGAAATCGAGTTCCTCAATCGTGTCGCCGTACAAACCGCCCTTCGACTTCCCCTTGAATTCGTCGGACGCGTCAATCACCGAATGCACCATCGTGTGCGCGAGGTAGAGGAAAAACGGCTTTTCCTTGTTCCGCTTCAAAAACTCGATGCCTTTGTCGGTGTAAATTCGGGTCAGACTCGCCATGTCGGCGGTCTGGCCAACCCGTTTGTTGTTCTCGTGAAACGCAACGCGGCCGCCGTCGTTCGCGCCGAGTGTGCCGTAGTAGTAATCGAAACCCTGCGCGTTGGGCATACGGTCAATAATCGCGGCCCGGTTCGACACGTCCCACTTGCCGATGCCGCCGGTCGAGTAACCGGCATCGCGCAGCAACTCCGCCATCGTGATCTCATTAGCTGGCATCGACCAGCCCAAACTGCGCACCGGGTAGCGCCCCGTTAACAACGCCGACCGTGACGGCCCGCAGACGACCTGTGCATAGAAGCTCGTAAATCGCGTCCCCTCTTTCGCCAGCCGATCAATCCGTGGCGTCCGAATGGTTTTTGAACCATAACATCCCAGATCGCCGTATCCCTGATCGTCGGTGAAGATCACAACAATGTTGGGCCGGTTGTCTGCCTTGTCGGCGGCGGCACGCTCATTGTTCTGCTTCCGACGATCCCCGTTGCCTTCCTGTGCCACGAGAACCGAGGCGAAGAATTGAACAAGCAAGCACGCGATCATCGTTACCCGGTTTGCCGCCATTGGTCTGTCCCGTTTGCAGTTGGAAATGATGTTGGAGTCATCTGGTGTTGCTACCTGAAGGTCGTCGCAACACCGTCACCCGATTAAATCCCGCCGTGTAACGGATGTCAACTCCCTGCCCTTGCCCCCTCTTTGCAATAACATCTACGCGACGTCACTGAGAGTTCCAATGCGTTTCATGTTGCGAAATGTTATACTTGAGTTATGCTCGTGCTGAGCGTGGCTGGAACAGGGCCGGCGACTTCTCTACCCAATGGATATCGGATGAAAACTAAGTTTGCAAGTGTAATTGTCTCGCCGAAATCGCGGCGTGTGGCGTTCGGTCTGATGTGCATCGTCCTGCTCTGCCTTGCCGCGCATCGCGAGCCGCTTGCGGATGAACCGCCGGTCGTCGTCCAGACTAAGGCCGATCACGCGGCGATGTTCACCGCCAAGGTCCGGCCGTTGTTTGCGAAGTTTTGTCTGGAATGCCATTCGGAGAAAGAGCAGGAAGGCGAGCTTGATCTGGAACGGTTCACATCGCTCAAAGAGATACGGAAAGACCTGAAGCCGTGGCAGGCGATGATCCAGCAGTTGGAAACTCGCGAGATGCCGCCGAAGGACAATCCCCAACCGACGGCTGCCCAGCGGAAGATGTTGATCGACTGGACGCGGCGGCTACTCGATGACGAAGCCCGCGCTCGGGCCGGCGATCCGGGACGGGTTCCGCTACGCCGGCTCAGCAATACCGAGTACAACAATACGATTCGTGACTTGACCGGTGTCGATCTGCAACCGACGCGAGATTTTCCCGCCGACGGTGCGGCCGGTGAAGGGTTTACCAACGCCGCCGAGGCACTCTCCATGTCGCCGGCGTTGATGGCGAAGTATGTGAATGCCAGCAAGGACATCGCATCCCACGCGCAGCAGCTGCCCAATGGGTTTCGCTTTTCACCGACGAA
Organism: Planctomycetota bacterium; assembly: GCA_963581435.1. Taxonomy (GTDB): domain Bacteria; phylum Planctomycetota; class Planctomycetia; order Planctomycetales; family Planctomycetaceae; genus JABISG01. The sequence goes on along the minus strand of CAUZOL010000232.1, from coordinate 7,022 downwards.
GACGCGACGAGACTGGACCGACGAAAGTCTGGCGGAACTACGAAAGTTCTACTGGCAGTTCACCCGCGATGGAAGTCTGCCGCTGCAACCCTACATTGTGGCTTTGGTGCGTCATCGGGAAGAGTTGTTGGCCGACAAAGTGAAGCTGGATTCCATTGCGGCAACCGAGAAGCTGAGCCCTAAATACTTAAAAGCTCTCTGGCAGGCATTAACCGGAAAGGATGCATCGTATCCGCTGGATCAAATTCGCGCCCGTTTCGCGAAGGCGACGGAAAGTGATGTCGGCGCGATTGTCGCGGACGTTTCCGCGTGGCGCGATCCGCTGTGGAACACCGTTCCCATCGGCAGCTATCGGTATGGGAATACGGTTCGAGAAGTTCCCGTTGATCCCACCGTCAGCGAAACGCAATCGATCAAATTGAATTTCAAACCGGCACCCGGTCAAAGTGAAGTGGTGTTGTATCTGATGGCCCGCGAATTGGGGGCTGCCGCCGGTGACGGCCACGTGGTTTGGCATCGCCCTCGTTTCGAAGGACCGAATCTGCCGCCGTTGGCATTGCGCGACTATCCAGAGTTTGGTCCGCAGTTTGAAATCGATTACTCCGTATTGTTTGCTCACACCGAAGCGTATCTTGCGGCTGCTGTTGAATCGGCCAACAACCCCAAGCTGTCGGTGAAGGTCTTGGCTGCGAAACACCGTCTCGACGAGGTGTGGCTGAAACGATGGATGGCGGTGTTGGCGGTGAAGCCATTTTCGAAGAGTGGAACGCCGACGCAGGAACCGGGGCGAGTTGTCCCTGCGGTTGTCGTACAATTGCTCGACGAACAATCGCCAACAAATGCACAGCGGCCGGCGATTAACGGTTGGAAACCGAAGGGCGGGGAGCTGCCGATACTCATTTCAAACTCGTCCGACAAGACGGAAAACGTCCCCGGCCGCGTTGCGCCGCACGCGGTCACCGTGCATCCAACTCCTACCGAGTTTGTGGCGGCCGTTTGGAAAAGCCCGTTCAAAGGGCGAGTTCGCGTCACCGCCAAAATCATGCACGCTCATCCGAACTGTGGCAACGGCGTTGCCTGGTGGATCGAGAAACAATCACCCGCCCGTGCGGCAATCCTCGCCGAAGGTGCGGTTGATCTCGGCAAGGGAACGACCGTCACGCCACAAACACTGAACGTGGCAGCGGGCGATCTCATCTTCCTGGCAATCGATGCCCGCGATGGAAGTCACGTTTGCGATCTCACCGAAATCTCGTTGACGATCACGGAAGTTGGTAAGGAGAAGGGCCGTGTTTGGGACTTGGCGGCCGATGTCGCCAACAACGTTCTCGCCGGCAACCCTCATGCCGACAGCCTTGGCAACAAGGCGATTTGGAGTTTCGTCAAAGGACCGGCCAAAGCGCGACCGACGAACTCGGGTTCTTCGATCGATACCAATTCGTTGTTGGCCCGTTGGCAAGAAGCCGCCTCGAACCCAGAACGGCGCGCTGATGCAGCCAAACTGACGAAACAGATGCAGGCTTTGCTTACGGGGGACCGCCCCGCCGATGCGAATCACCCGGATCGCGCGCTGTATGACAGCCTCGTGTCGCCGGACGGCGTTTTGCGAAACGGACTCGATCTGACTCGACTGGGGAAAGCTCCCAAACGGCCCCGTTTCGGACTCGAATCGAAACAATTCGGCAAACACCCGCTGGGACAACCTGCTGACAAAGACAGTTTAGTTGTGCCGATTGGCAAGGTGATCGAAGTGCGATTACCGGCCGAATTGTTTCGCGACCGGCAATTTGTCGTCGATGGAAAGCTCGACTCCGGTTCAAAACAACGGGTCGCGCAGTTTCAGGTTTTAACGACGTCGCCCAAGTCGAACACGGCGTGGGATGCGAAAACACCTATTGTCGCGCTGCCCAACGGTCCGGGCCACAAACAACTGCTCAAAGGCTACGCCGAGTTCCGACAACTCTTCCCGCCGAACGTCTGTTACCCGCACGTGATTCCACTCGACGAAGTAGTTTGCCTGAAGACATTCCACCGCGAAGACGAACCGTTGATTCGATTGTTCCTCGACGAGAAACAAACCACCCAAATCGACCGGCTTTGGCAGGAACATCGATTCCTTACGCATTATCCGGCAGTTGAAAATGAATATCTGCCGTTGTTCATCGGTTTTGTGACGCAGGATCAGCCGAAACAGTTGCTCGATTATTTTGAGGGTCAACGTAGTGTGTTCAAGAAGCGTGCCGATCAATTCGAGGCCGATTTTGAAGCCGCTGCTCCGCAGCAAATGGAGCAGTTGCTCGATTTCGCCGCGCGTGCCTACCGCCGACCTCTGCTAACCGAAGAGCAAAACGGATTGATGGCGCTTTATCAATCGCTGCAAGAAAAAGGGCTTTCGCATGAAGAGGCGTTTCGCAGTGTTCTCTCTCGCGTGTTGATTTCACCTTCGTTTCTGCTCCACTTGGAGCAGTCGCCGCCAGGCAAGCAAGCTCGTTCAATTGACGACTGGGAGCTGGCCAGTCGGCTGAGTTACTTCCTCTGGGCCTCTTCGCCCGATGACGAACTTCGTCAACTCGCCGCCGCCGGACGATTGCATCAGCCAGACATTTTGGCCACACAGACCAAGCGAATGTTGAAGGATGAGCGCGTTCGCGCGTTGGCCATCGAGTTCGGCACGCAATGGATTCACGTCCGCGGGTTCGATGAGATGAAGGAAAAGAACGAGAAGCTTTTCCCCACGTTCGACGAGAATCTTCGCAAGGCCATTTATGAAGAATCGATTCTGTTCTTTCAGGATCTGTTTCAAAGCGACCGATCCATCACGCAAATCCTCGACGCCGATTACACCTTCCTCAATCAAACGCTGGCCGAGCATTATGGGATTCCCGGTGTGAGCGGAGAACAGTGGCGGCGCGTCGAAGGTGTAAGAAAATATGGCCGCGGCGGAATTCTGGGACTGGCCAGTGTCCAGTCAAAACAAGCCGGCGCATCGCGAACCAGCCCGGTGTTACGGGGTAATTGGGTGGTGGAAACTTTACTTGGTGAAAAGTTACCGCGTCCGCCGCCGAACGTGCCCCAGTTACCCGAAAAGGAAACCGGCAACGGCGGCCTCACCATGCGGCAGGTGGTCGAACGGCACGTCAATGTGCCCGAATGTGCAATCTGTCACAAGCGAATCGATCCGTTCGGTTTTGCGTTAGAGAAATACGATCCCATCGGCCGGCTTCGAGAAAAAGACCTGGGCGGGTTGCCGGTCGATTCCCAAGTCATTCTTCGCGACGGGACGGAGTTCGATGGAATTCAGGGGCTGCGTCACTATTTGTTGACGAAGAAAAAAGAGACCTTCTTGCGGCTGTTTTATCGAAGACTGTTGGGTTATTCATTAGGGCGTTCGGTCACGCTTTCGGATCAACTTCTGATTGACCAAATGATGGCAGAAAGAGATAACAACGGCGGGCGTCTTTCGAAGTCGGTGTTGTCAATCGTTCTGAGCAAACAGTTTCGCATGATTCGCGGCAGCGGATTCGCCGAGAACCAATAACAATCTGGCAGGGAGAATCACAATGGCAACGAATTCCTCAACCCAATCCGTCTCGCGGCGAATGTTTCTGCGCGGAATGGGCGTCACAATGGCATTGCCCTGGTTGGAATCCGTTTCGGTCTGGGGTGATGAAACTTCTAAGAAGGATTCATCCGAACCCCCCGTGCGGCTGGCGTGCCTGTTCACGGGGAACGGGTTTCACAGCGGCGAATGGTGGGCCAAGGGAGAAGGCAAGAACATGGAGTTGGGCAAAGTGCTCGAATCCCTGATGCCTTTCCGCGAGAAAATGTTGTTCCTGCGAGGACTGTATAACGCCGAAGCCCGCATAGGCGGAATTCACAGTTGCCAAACCGGCAACCTGTTGACCGGTGCGCATCTGGCGAACGGTGGCGAGATCCGCTCCGGCATCAGCATGGATCAGGTGGTCGCCCGGCGGTACGCCAATCAGACGAAAGTCGATAGCCTCGTGCTTGGCTGCGAACACTCGATCGCTGCGTTGCACAAAAACTACTCGATGATCTACAGCTCGCACATCTCCTGGAGTTCAGCAAGCACGCCGACACCGTTGGAGCTGTATCCGGCGCTGGCCTTCGACCGTTTGTTCCGCAATGAAGTCGGTCGGGCCGATTCCAGTGTGCTGGATTCCGTCCTCGCTGAGGCCGGTGGCCTGCGGAACAAGATCAGTCAATCCGACAAACAGCGTCTGGAGGAATATCTCGAATCGGTTCGTGAAGTCGAAAGACGAATTGAAAACGCCGGTAAAGCGCGACGTTTACAGGGTTGGCGGCCGACGCTCGAAAAGCCCGATATCGCACGCCCCGCTGACGGCATCCCGCAGGACATCGATGAGCACATGCGTTTGATGTGCGACATTCTGGTGCTCGCCTTCCGCACCGATACGACGCGAGTCTGCACACTGAAACTGAACAACGACCATTCGTCGCTGCGGTTTCCCAACCTCACGTCCGATCGCTCGGCGACGCAGGGGATCGACTACATGATCCACCACTTGCTGTCGCACACCAACAATGGCGACTGGCTGAAGGTCAATCGATTCTTCACCGAGCAACTCGCTTACATCGCTAAAAAGATGGATGCGGTTCAGGAAGGCGAACGCACGCTGCTCGACAATTCGATGATCCTCTTCCTCTCCAGCATGATGACCGGCGGCCACAACAACGATCAGTTGCCGGTGGTGATGCTCGGTCGCGGCGGCGGCAAAATCAAAACGGGCCGCATCCTCGATTACCTCGGCAAACCGAACCGCAAAATGTGCAGCCTGTATTTGTCGATGATGGACAAGCTGGACATTAACCTCGACCGCTTTGGCGATTCAGACCAGCGGCTGGCGGAGATTTGATTCAACAAGGCGGCCGATCCAAGTTGGACGAAACCACCACGTTCGATGCGCTCGCGCGGAAACAAACCGTGATCAACACGGCCGACAAAACGATTACCTCTACCTACGACGCAATCCGCCTCCGCGCCCAGATGACCAACCCCGCCGCCGCCGTCACCACGTGCAACTACAACGCCAACGCCGAAATCGATCATCTAGTCAATCCCGATGACGAAAGCACATCGTACAGCTACGACACCGCCGGCCGCCCGATGACGAAAAAACTCGCCGTCGGCACCCGCGCCCTTCAGCGACGTCGCGGGCAGCTCAGAAGTTGATCCGCAGCCGTGTTCCCAGGGCTGTGAAGTCGCCGCCGGTGAATCCGCCGACCGGTCTGTGATCTCGAATGTCACCCCAGACGGCGTTAAACTGCAGCGACGAATTCGCATTCAAATACCAGACGAGGCCCAGCGTGACATTCTCTTCGATGCCACCTTGCACGTCGTTGTCGGTCAGGTCGAGATAGGAATACCGCAGCGCGACCTGCCAGGCTCCCCAGCCCGAGGCAATGCCATCGCCGCAATCGACCAGGACGAAGTTTTGGAAGGGTGTGACGCGGTCGATTGTTCCCGACTTGCGTTTGTACGGAACGTGTTCGCCAGTCAGCATGTAGGCGGCATAAATGTACCCGCCGTGAAAATGCAAATCGGGTCCGGTGCCTGCGGTGGTATTGTCCCGCTGCATCCAGTTCGACTGGTACTCGCCGACGACCTGCAGCGGTCCCACGTTGAGAATCGATTCGAATGCGAGAGTTTCGTACCACTGAGCGCCGGCAATGCGACCGGTGTCGATCCAGCGCCGCCTCGATCGGAGTTCGCCCCGCGTGCGGAAGCGGCCTTCGTTGAAGTTGGTGTCGTTGCGATCCACATCTCCGTCGGGCCGGGCTGCCATGCCGGCAATGGCCCAGTGGAAATAGTTGCGACCGCCGCAATACTCGTCGTACCACGGACTGCTTGCCAGTCGAGCGTTCACGCTCCACTGCCGCGAATCGCCGATGATTTCTCCGTCGTCCACCATGTTTTCCAACGCATAGACACCGTACCGCCAATTGTAACGCTCGTCGTCGCTGAAATTGTACGCCGCGATGCCGAAGCGGCGTGCGTCTTCGTTGAAGGCTTCGACCACCAGCGGCCGTTCCATGAAGATGTTAAAGCGGCTGCTGTTTAAGTGGTCGAGGCCGAGTGGGCGTTTCTGATTGCCGACGAGCAATAGTCCCAATATTGGCAGATCGTCCCAGCCGATATACATGTCCTTCATCTCGCCGCTGTCGGGCGAGTTGAAGTCGAGCTGCATGCGGTAGATCATGTTGTCGAGAACTTCGCCTTCAAATTTCAAGCGAATTCTGCGAAAGAAGAAGCGGTCTTCCGGATCGACGCCAGTCAGTGGGTTTTCGAAGAAATGAACCCCCTGACTGTCGTCGGCGAACGACCAGTGGTCGGCATGGATTCGCCCGTTGATTTTCAAGGTGGGCTTGCCGGACGTGGGGCCTTTCTTTTTTGCTGCCGCGGCCTTCTGGTCCCCCCACGCTTGTTCGAGGGCATGCAGCCGCTCTTCGTAGGATTGATTCGATGGGTTGTCGGTTTCCTCTTCGTCGAGCAGCATGCTTACGGTCGACGTTCCGCCGGAAGGCGAGACTGTTGACAACTCCCAGTTCTGAGATTCTTCGTACGACGAGTGACCAACGGGCATCACGTAGTGTCTGCGGTCATCGATGCGACGATTTGTGATCGGTAATGGACTCGACAACGAGATCGGCGGAAGCTCGACGAACGGCGATTCGCTGTGTTGCGCGAATCCGATGGCTGCCCCAAAGGATAGGACAATCGAGCACGTTGCCAGCTGGATGGCTCTTTGGAACTCTACCTGCATTTCGGCTCTCTCATGACTGTGGCGACCGCTGACCCGACAAGAAAATCCACGATGATGCGCTACGCCCGGCGGGTTCTTCCCGAAACCATGCAGCGCAGGGCGATTGCACCAAAAGTCATGGTGCGCATAGGACTTTATTGAGATAAGTCTCGTCCCATCCGGCGGTGAGTCGTTTGTTCTTGATGCCTACCTTCAGTGTGGACTCGTTATTCAACA
>CAUZOL010000231.1:0-10982 GCA_963581435.1 Planctomycetota bacterium | reverse complement strand
TCCAACGCGACACGACGATCAAAGAGAACATTCGCGGCAAACGGCTCCGCGCAGGCTGGGACGAGAGCGTCCTCGATGACATCTACGCTGGTTTTGCAGCAGTTTAACGTGCGATTGCCCTGCTTGCTTCTCCTCAGCAAGCGGTGAAAACACCAATGCTCCAATTGTGCCAAGTTACCCAGTGTGGCGCAATCGCCCTGGGGGTGGGAACACCTACCGATTGGCCGCTGGGAGGTCGGAGAACGAGTTTAATACGCTCCAATCGTTCGGCGACTGGGAGCATTGGCAGTTGCCCGAATAGTTGCGTAACATTCACTCGTGTTGATTCGCTAGCCCGGTGAATCTGGACTCGTCAACCCTTCCCGTCGCGAATCATCTCATTCGCGGCGTTCAGGCCGCACGCGCCCATCACGCCGCCGCCGGGATGCGCTGCGCTGCCGCACAGATAAAGTCCATCAACCGGTGTGCGGTAATCGCTCCACCCGGGGACCGGTCGCAGGTTAAACAGTTGATGCAGCGGCATCGCTCCCTGAAAGATGTTCCCACCGGTCAGTCCGTACGTTCGCTCCAAATCGAGCGGCGAGATGACCTGCCGATGTAGAATGGAATCCGGGACGTTCGGCGCATGCCGTGCGATCTCTGCGACGCAGCGGTCGGCCACTTCCTCTTTCACGTCGTCCCAGTTCGCCCCGTCGGCCAACTCATAAGGTGCATACTGCACGAACAACGATAAAATGTGATGCCCGGGCGGTGTGAGCGTTTTATCGACCGATGTTGGAATTGTCATTTCCACAATCGGCCGCGCCGAGGGCTGCCCATATTTTGCGTCGTCGTAGGCGCGTTCCAGATAATCGAGCGTCGCGCCGATGTGAATTGTGCCGCAGTGCTGCGGACCGACTTCTTCGTTTCCCGGCAGGCACGTGAAGTTCGGCAATTCGCTGACGGCGAGATTGATCTTCATGCTGGCGCTGGCATAGTCGATTCGCGAGACGGCGCGGCGGAAATTCTCCGGCAAGCAATCCGCATCGAGCAATTTCTCGAACGTCCAATGGGCATCGATGCTCGATGCCACGCGGTGGGCCGCGATTTCTTCGCCGCCAACCAATCGCACGCCCGTTGCCCGACCGCCGCTGACTTGAATTTCCTCGACGGCGACTCCCGTACGAATTTCGACGCCCGCCTCGATTGCCGACTTGGCAATCGATTGCGACAACGCTCCCATGCCGCCTTCAACATAACCCCACACACCGCGCGCTCCGCCGGAACTGCCCATCACATGATGCAGCAACACGTAGGCCGTTCCCGGAGCCGAGACGGGTTGAAAGTTGCCGATAATCGCATCGGTTGCCAGAGTCGCTTTCAGTTCGTCCGACTCGAACCAGCGGTCCAGAATCGTGCGCGCCGATCCGGTGATAAACTCGATTGCTTCGGGCAATTCTTCGCCCAACTGTTTGAGCGCCTGGAACATTGAATAACCGCGACGCGCCTCGCGGATCTTTCCCCCCAGCGAACGCTTCCGCCAGCTTGGCGGTAGCGGCAGTAAGTCGGGAGGCGTTTGGCTGAGCGTGGGCTCGATGCACTCGGCAATGCGTTCCAGCAGCGCTTCGTACCGGGGATACGCCTCGGCATCGCGCGCGGAGAACTTGGCGATCTCGCGGCGAGTCATTTCCTTATCCGGGCCGAGCATCATCCAGCGACCATCTTCAAACGGCGTGAACGACGACGGCGTTCGCGGCAGCACTTTGTAGCCATGCTTCGCCAATTCGAGATCGCGTTCGATCTCCGGTAGGAGCAGACTGACGACATAGGAAGCCGTCGAAACCCGATACCCGGGCCAAAGTTCCTCGGTAACCGCGCACCCGCCCAGCAGGTCGCGGCGTTCGAGTACGAGCACCTTCCACCCGGCCCGCGCCAAATAAGCCGCAGTGACCAATCCGTTGTGTCCGCCGCCGATGATGATTGAATCGTACAAGTCAGGAGTCAGAAGTCAGAAGTCAGAAGTCAGCGGACGAACCGATTCCGCCAATCGGAAGCGCGGCAATGCTTCCAGCGTGGATCGCGTTTGGCTTCCGTGCCAAACGTCAAACAATCCGTTGTTAAATCGTCGGCAATTCCCAAGGTTCGCGGTACTCACGTGTGAGCAGTGCGTTGGCTTCGTCGTCGCCGGCGAATTGCATCGTTTCCGAATCGAATGACACTTCGCGGCCGAGACGATAGGCGATATTGCCCAGATGGCACAATGCCGTTGATCGATGGCCCTCTTCGATGTCGGCCGTCGGCGCGTCGCGGGTCTTGATCGAGTCGATGAAGTTGCGGCAGTGCGTTCGCTGCATTTCACTCGTGTCGGCCGTCACTGGTTCTTTGCCGTCGTAAACCTTCCAGCCACCGCGATCGACGATCAACGTGCCTTGCTCACCGTAAAAGGCGGCGGCGGCGCTGCGCCCCTCGATGCCGCGATTGCTCCACAACCGATGCTCCCAAACAATCGTTGTATCGGGATAGTTGTAGGTGACAATTTGCGTGTCGGGTGTTTGTTGGTCGTCGTTGAAGACCAGTTTGCCACCACTGGCCGAGATACGATTTGGAAGGCCGGCATCGAGTCCCCACCGAGCAACGTCGAGCATGTGAACGCCCCAATTGCCCAGTTCTCCGCTGCCGAAATCCCAGAACCATTGCCAGTTGTTATGGAATCGGTTCGGATTAAACGGTTGTTGCGCTGCCGGTCCCAGCCAGAGATCGTAATCGACGCCCGTCGGAACGGTTGTGTTCTTTTTGAAGCCAATCGATTTGCGTCGGTGGACCGTCCAAGCTTTCGCCAACTTGACCTGTCCAAGTTTTCCGCTGCGGACAAATTCAACGGCCGACTGAAAATGTGATCCGCTTCGCTGTTGCAATCCGGTTTGAACGACGCGCTCGTACTTGCGCGCGGCGGCCAGCATCTGCTCGCCTTCTTGAATGTTATGCGAGACCGGTTTTTCGACGTACACGTCTTTGCCCGACTGACAGGCGAGCAGCGTCATCACCGCGTGCCAATGGTCGGGAGTTGCGATCACGACCGCATCGATGGATGGATCGTCGATGACTCGGCGAAAATCTTGCTCGGCGCGCGGGGCGAACCCTTGTTGTTTTTCGACCAACTCGGACGAAGCCGGAATGACGTTGCGATCAACGTCGCAGAGCACCGACACATCGACATCGCCGAACGCGGCAAGTTGTCCCGCCAAGGTCTTGCCGCGACCGCGGACGCCAATCACGCCGAGCGAGACCCGCTCGCTGGGAGCGGCCTGCGCCACCGTGCCGGCCAGACTCACCATCCCTGCAGCAACCCCGGCCGCGTTCTTAGCGCTGGAGCCGAGAAATTGTCGTCGGTTGAGATCGTACTTGAGGAAGTCTTCGGTCTTCATGATTTTGTGGGGTGGGTGTTCAAAGGCAGGGGCGGGGAAAACAGTGCATTCCAGCGGCTCTCAGGTGAACCCGCATTCTACCAGCCGCCGGCCCTCAGTGGAAAGCGAGAACGACTGAAGACTGAGGTCTTCATCGCACTTTACTCCTATATTCTGACGCAAAGGCGCAAAGCGGCAAAGGTGCGCAAACACGAATAAACCGCAAATCTTGGGATGTGGAAGAACCGACGGCCCATTTCAAAGGACACGCTCTACCGACTCCGACACCTCTCCAAAACGAATGCATCCCGGTTGCTGGAAGCAACCGGGATGCTGAGTGGTTACGGTAATCTGCGATTCAATTAGTCGCGTGCATAATCGAACAGCGGCGTGGAGAGATAGCGTTCGCCGCTGTCGGGCAGAATGACAACGATTGTTTTGCCTTCACTTTCGGGCCTGGCGGCGACTTCGAGTGCGGCGACCATGGCGGCACCGCTACTGATGCCGCAGGTGATGCCTTCTTCCTGTGCGAGTCGCGGTGCCATTGCGAACGCGTCGTCGTCGCCAACCTGTACCACTTCATCGACCAGGTCCATGTCGAGGATATCCGGAATGAAGCCGGCCCCGATTCCCTGGATCTTGTGTTTGCCGGGGCTACCGCCCGAGAGAATCGGGCTGCCGGTCGGTTCGACGGCGATGGAGTGCAGAGGGTGTCCCTTGTCTTGCTTGATGAACCGCGAAACACCGGTGATGGTGCCGCCGGTTCCGACGCCGGAGACGAGAATATCGACTTTGCCGTCGGTGTCGTTCCAGATTTCCGGTCCGGTTGTCTTGAAGTGAACTTCCGGGTTGGCGGGATTCTCAAACTGCTGCGGCATGTAGAAGTTTGGGTCTTCGGCAATTTCGGCCGCCTTGTTGATCGCCCCCTTCATGCCATCGGCTCCAGGCGTGAGGATCAACGTTGCACCGAACGCACGCAACATCAGCCGTCGTTCGCCCGACATGGTGTCGGGCATGGTGAGCGTGAGCGGGTAACCGCGAGCGGCGCAAACATACGCCAACGCAATGCCCGTGTTGCCGCTGGTCGGCTCGACGACCTGCATTCCCGCTTTGAGTACGCCGCGTTGTTCGGCATCCCAAATCATGTTGGCACCAATCCGGCACTTAACACTGTATGCGGGATTGCGTCCCTCAATCTTCGCAAGCACCGTTGCTTTGAGCCCCTCGGTCAAACGGTTGATGCGAATTAGCGGCGTGTTGCCGATCGATTCTGAGTTGTCTTTGTAGCAAGTCATGGTCATCCCACCTGTTTGTTTGCTGAGAATGTGAACTTCAACCCGCACGCATTATTGGGGGTTCCGTGTTTTTCCGCAATGCTCCTGTGAACTGTCGTCGGATGTGTTCAACTGTGGTCACCAGCAAGGATGGTCGGGTGCCACTGGCGTGTCGCCAGTGGCACCCGTCAACGAAGGATTGACAGCATGCGACCGCGGGTGCCTAGTGTTGCCTACCGTCGCGATTCGGCCGAGCGGCGGTATCGCTGTGGTGTCGTGGCGCGAGAGATTGCAGAGGACATCGATGACTCGCGTGTGGCAGTCCGCCAACTCGATGCGGCTTTCTTATTCGTGTCGATCGTAGTTTCCCGTTCGTTGCCGCTCAGCGCTTTGCGGGCCGTTGTCGGTTGGGGCTGTTTCGCCAATTCCCCTTTGAGATACGACAGGAACTCCGGACTAGCGCGATTGATGATCACCACCCGGCTCGTCGCGCGGGGATCGTCGTGCGAGCGGATAATGCAAATCACTTCGGCCGAGCGCGGTGCATTTGCAGCGGCGGCGAGAGATCGCGTCGCTGCGCCAGCTGCTGCTTCAGCTCCTTTTGTCTCCGTTTCACCCTCGGCGGCAGCCAACGCGGCAATGTCGATGTCGCGGGAGCGGTCGATGTTCTCGTTGGGAGTGTCCTGCCGGGCAATCTCAGGCGACTTAGCGGAGGGGGTGGTCACGTCACCTTCATTCGAGTCTTCTTTGTTCAACAGGGCATGAATGGCCTTCAGGCCGGCGTAAAGGCCACATTGCCGATTGGGATCGGGATCGGCCGCAAAACAGACACCGATGATTTCTCCCTTTTCGTTGAACAATCCACCGCCGGAACGCCCTTGAATCGGCGTACGGGTACATTCCAGATTGTGAGGGCCGAGATAGGGATTCAGCCGGGTGACGCGGATGTCTTGCCGCGTCGGTTCTTCTCCACCGCCGCAGCCGATGCTGAAGACCCGATCGTTCGGCAACTGGCGAACATCGACGGCTGCGACGAGCGATTTCGACAGCGGGACATCGGAGGCAATCGTTAGCAGACCGACGTCTGACTCCAGATCGAATCGCAGAACTTTGCCGACATAGGTCTCGGCCTGATCGCCCTTGAAGATATCGACCTCGACCGACGATTCGTCGGCCAGATTACGGAAGATGTGGCCGCAGGTCAGCACGATCGTTCTGCCGGGGCGACTGTCGATGATGGTCCCCGAGCCGTAAACGATTCCCTGTTTGTCCTTGATGCGAATGCGCGTGCTCGCAGCCATTGGATCGATACGGGCGACTTGCCGACCACCACCGCGGGGCGTCTCGTACTTGCCGCGAATAACTGCGGGAGTCTCGTCTGCCGGACCGAGTCGGGACGGCTTCGACTTCGCACCGAAGAGCGGAAGCTTGATGCGGGACAGGAATCCCGGCTTGGCACGATCACCGGCCACGGCGACTCTCGAACCTGAGGATGAAGCTGGCGGGCGTTCATCCATTTTGGAATTGAAGGCTGGAACGAATGCTTCGCGGCGGGGCTTCTCTTTGGGGATCTTGGCCATCATCCGCTTGAGCGCACTTTCAGACTGCACTCCGACGCTGCGCGAGACTTCCTTGCCGTTGATCACAAGGACGACGGCAGGGATATTGCTGATGTTGTATCGGCGGGCTAGCGCCTTTTCGCGATCGACGTCCACTTTGCGAATCGGGTACCCCTGCCTCTCCAACCGGCTGACCAGCGGACTCATTTGTTGGCAGGGACCGCACCAGGTTGCCGAGAATTCGAGCAGCACGCCCTGATAAGGCGTGTCGGCTGCAACGGGTGCAGAGAGCGCGGCGACGAGCAGAAGTGAGTGCATGGCTGGGATCCATGACATGACACGACGGGGCGAGAAGCCGTGGGCCGTGCGCGGGTTGGGCCGGAGAGTCGCTTTGGCTGCGAGCTGGGACTCGCCTGCCGAGAGCATCGGGAAGAGAGACGCCGGGCGTTTCCGCCACGACATAATGAAGTGGTGCAGCGTTGCACTCACAATTCAGGCCTCCCTGCCCAAAATTGTAAAAATGCCAATCGGGGCGGCATTTCTTTCAAAACCCGGTGCGACGGGTAATCCATTACCACGTCAAATGTGACCGGTGCGACTCAATCGGCGAATAGTGCATCCTTTGTGCCAACCGAAACGAATCCGCAAAATCGTTCTGCGCGGTGTTCGCGGTGACAAGACATCTTGACAGTTGAGGAACATTCATTCCGTCCAACCGTTCCGATTCAATTGCGCAACAAAGCCGGAATTCCGGTCCCGCCTCCTAACAGATGGATTTGAACAGGAGAGCGCAGAGGAAACGGAGACCCCTCTGTTCCCTCTGCGCTCTCCTGTTGAGAATTTCCTTTTTCCCAAGTTGGTGAGTTGGAATCCAAATGACTTTATCAAAGTAACCCCGCAGGACGAACGCTCGTAGTGGCATTGACGGCACCGCTTCGGTCGATTGAAAAACTGATCAGGCCCTGGTTCCGTTCGCAAGTTTATTGCTTGCGGTGGTTGGGCATGCGATGATGATCGTTGTCGGGACGCAATACGTGTCCCGGCTCCCAATCGCCCATTCACAACAGGAGTCCACAATGTTTTCGCTGCGGCTGATTCCGATGTTGCTTCTGTTCGTCGCCATGTCGCAAACCTGCGAAGCGGCTCATCGTGTTGTCATGCAGGGCAATGGAAAACTGGCCATCGTCGCCGCCAATGGGCAAGTCGATTGGGAAATGAAGTGGGGTGGGATTCACGACATCCACGTGCTGCCGAACGGACACATTATGGTGCAGCAACAGATGCGGAAGATCGTCGAGATCGAACTCGAAACAAAAAAGATCGTCTGGTCCTACGATTCATCCACAGCCAACGGGAACAAGGGAAAACGGATCGAGGTCCACGCCTTTCAGCCGCTCGACAACGGCCGGATTATGATCGCCGAGTCGGGAGTGTCGCGCATCATCGAAATCGACCGCGCCGGCAAGATCCATCACGAAGTCAAGCTGAAGGTTAAGCGGTCCGACGCACATCGCGACACGCGTCTGGTTCGCAAACTCAAAGCCGGCAACTATCTGGTGTGCCACGAGGGTGAAGGCATACTCAAAGAGTACAATGGAAAAACCGGCGATGTCGTCTGGGAGTTCAACGTCCCGCTGTTCGGCAAGCCGCGCAAGGGTGGACACGGTCCCGAAGCGTTCGGCAATCAACTCTTCGCGGCAGTCCGCCTGGATAACGGCAACACGCTCATCGCCACCGGCAACGGACATAGCGTGTTGGAAGTCACGCCGAAGAAGAAAATCGTCTGGCAAATCCACCAGAACGATCTCCCCAACATCACACTTGCCTGGGTCACAACGCTGGAAGTTCTGCCGAACGGAAACTACGTCATCGGCAACTGCCACGCCGGCCCGAAGAATCCATTGTTGATCGAGATTGAACCGAAATCGAAAAAGGTCGTCTGGACATTCGACCGTTTCGACCTGTTCGGCAACTCGGCACCCAACTCGCAACTACTGGGCATCAAAGGCCCGGTGATTCGGTAACCGATTGTGTGGAGCGGCGTTGATGTATTGGACATCGTCAACGTCCGCGACAACCGGCGCTACCAGGAGTCGTGCCACTTGAATCGCCAGATGTAGAGGCCGACGCCCCAAACTGGAATCAGCAGAACGAGATACCAGAAAGGCTCGCGGCGATAT
This sequence comes from Planctomycetota bacterium, assembly GCA_963581435.1. Taxonomy (GTDB): domain Bacteria; phylum Planctomycetota; class Planctomycetia; order Planctomycetales; family Planctomycetaceae; genus JABISG01. The sequence continues at coordinate 2,586 of CAUZOL010000231.1, read as the reverse complement.
TGATAGCAGTCATACAACAGGCTGGCCACCAGCACGGCGTAAATCAGCGGGATCAAACGCACCATGATCTGAACTACCGTTGTGAAGGAAGTGACGTTCCCGGATGAACCGTGAGGCGACGAGTGAGTTTTCGTGAATTGGTTCTGATCTGTTCGCGCTGGCGGCCATTTGACCCGATGATATCCCCGGACGGCATTCTGTTCTACCATTCGGAGCCGTTTTCACGCGTCTCTGCACACGTTGCTGATGTTTGAATCACGCCTCGCCAATCAACGCCTCGCCGTACCCGAAGAGCGCCGGTTGACCGCCCGTGTGCCAGAAAAGCACGTTGCCCGAGATCGAACGTTGCTCGACGAGATGAAACAGGCCGGCCATGGCTTTGGCGGTATACACCGGGTCGAGAAACAGCCCTTCGCATTGGGCGGTCAACTGTAGAGCTTTGAGGGTCATCTCATTGAGTTGGCCGTAACCGGGGGCCAAAGAAACATCCGTCAGGCAGATGTCTTCCGGCACGATGCCGGGATCGATGTCCAACATGGTGGTCAGTTTCTGCAGGTGACCGGCAATTCGCAGTTGCTGAGATTTCGCGTCGCGCCGCGAACAAACTCCGGTCACCCCAATCCGAATGCCCAACGCACGCAACCCAAACAACAGCCCGGCATGCGTGGAACCGCTGCCGGAAGAGACGATCAGATGATCCAGCCGAAGTGACTGTTGATCCAACTGAGTCAACAGTTCGGCGGCCGCATCGATATACCCTAAGGCGCCCAACGGATCGTGTCCCGCACCAAGCGGAATAATGTAGGGAGTGGAACCGCGCCCGCGAAGTTGCTCGGCAATCTCGCCGAGATGTGCGTCGGCACCGGCCTCGTCTTCACCGACCGGATACGAATGCAGCGTCGCGCCGAGAATCTGGTTCAATAGGACGTTGCCCGAAGTTCGGTGCAACGCATCGACATCGGGAACGCGTTCTTCCAACTGAATATGGCATGCCATCCCAAAACTCGCTGCAGCGGCTGCAGCCGCGCGGACGAAATTGGATTGAACCGCGCCGGTAATCAGGACGGTGTCGGCTTCTTCCTTCAACGCCTGTCCGAGGTAAAACTCCAGTTGGCGAACCTTGTTACCGCCGAACGCCAACCCGGTGCAGTCGTCGCGCTTGACGAACAGCGAAACTCCGTCAAACCTCTGAGACAATCTCTCCATCGCTTCCAGCGGCGTCGGCAAGTGGGCAAGCCGACAACGCGGAAACGTAGCAATCCGCTCGATGAGGTTGCGAAGGCTGGCGTCGGGACCGCTCACGACATCACCTCCCGCACGGTACTCGCAATCAACGATGCGCTTGTTCCAATCAAGACCAGCACAATACTCACCTTGATTTGCCTTGGCGAAAGTCGCGGCGCGAGCATATGGCCGGCTGAAATGCCGATCACCATTGCTGGTACCAGAATCAGGCTGATCCAGATCGTCTCAGTCGAAATGTCGTCGAATCCCATTTGCAGACCAAACGCCGCCACATAGGCTAGCACAAAGTATGCAAAAATTGTTGACCGAACCGACCGATTGGAAACGCAGCGTTCTCGCAGCGGGCCAATCACAGCAGGCCCCGGCATCGCCAAGCAGACGGCCATTGCCCCGCTGAGGATTGAGGCTCCCAGGAGAATCGGCGACGACCGTTTGGCCTTCGGTTTGGTTGCTGCGACGGGTTGCCGGACAATTGAGATTGCGAACAACAACACGACGGCACCCGCCAGCATTTTCAGCCAGACAAGACCAAGGAAAAGAAATCCCGCCAGACCGAAGGGCAATCCAATCGTTCCGCCAATCATCAACGTCCGCAGCGCTTTTACGTCGCAATCGCGATAAGTGCGAACGCACAGCATGACGGACATGCCCAAGCTCAGAATGACCGTAATCTGCACAGCCTGCGGGCCGGCTAATGCGATCAACAAGAACGGCGCGGCAATCAGCCCAAAGCCAATCCCTGTTGTCGATTGAATCAGTGCAGCGAAAAACACCGCCCCGCAAATGGAAAACCACGGAATATCGGGCGGCATGCTGGTCCTGTGGATGCGGTTCGGGCAAAGCAGTCCCACAAACCTTCGGTCGCCGAAGGTGTCCCCAAGACTAGCAGATGGATCGACCAACGCAAGACAGCACCAGCGGGGAGGCCGAAAGCCGTTAAGCAAGAACGACAATCGACCCAACCGCCGCGCAGTCTTTCCTGAGCGATCCGACAGCGGCTCATCGTTTGCTGTCGGTCTCCGTGTCCTTCGAGTCGGAACTTTCGCCGGCAGTCGTTGGTGGTCCGATCAATTTTTCGAGCAGGCGACCGAGTTCGGGACCTCGCGCGTTCAGCGACACCACTTTTCCCGCCTGATCGACGAGGAGTACAGTTGGAATCGATGTCACACCGTACTGCACGGCGAGCGGATGATCCCAGCCGACCGACTCGGCTTCGCCGTACAATGTTGCCTAGTACTACAGTTGGACTTCATTGTTTTGGTGGGTCGTGGCCTCTTCGTCGGTAGTGGCTGAGCTTTGCGATGAGTTGGTGCCGACGTCGCCAGGCTGACCATTGCAGTG
>CAUZOL010000230.1:0-11010 GCA_963581435.1 Planctomycetota bacterium | reverse complement strand
ACGCAGTCGATTCACCGCGCGAGCCGGTTTTGTCACCACTTTTCTGTTCTTCCAAACGGCGGCGGCCCGCGCGGCGATCAACCGACAGCGGTGCAATTGCCGATTGCACGGGCGCGCGGCGATGCGCCGTTGGCCGATCCCAAGCAGATTCTGACCGCAGTCGAGACGTTGGCCGACGGTTATCGGCTGGAAGTCTGGTTGCCGGCGGAAGTTCTCAGCGGTTACGACCCGGCGTCCAGTTCGCGGTTGGGGTTTTATTACGCCGTGCGAGATTCGGAACTGGGCGATCAGTTTCTCAGCGTGGGGCCGGAGTTCCCCTTCGCCCACGACCCCAGTTTGTGGTGCACGCTGGAGTTGGAAGACGGCAAGTAACACGTCTACTCAGCCCGCCGTGAATACACGCCGGGTCGGCGTGCGAGCGACCTGAACGCCTTGATCAAATTGCACACTGGCCGCCGGTGTATTCACCGTCGGCTAAGTATTTCGCGCGGGAAAGAACCGCATGAATGCGGTTACTACGAACCTTCTTCTGGTTGCTCGGCCACGGGTACTTTCGGTTCGTGGTCGGCTCCGTTGCCGCTTGGTTCTTCGTCGAAGGCATACATGTCGGCGTTCCCCTCGACGGTTGGCTGCGATAGCGCGAGGGGAGTCGATGCTGTGACTGCCGCGGTCGCCAGCGCCTCTTTGTTTCTGGTGAACCCAAACAGACCTGCGAACAGTTTCTTTACATCAAGGGCGAGGCTGAAGCCGACCGGTACCAGTACCAGCGTGAAGACTGTTGAGACAATCAATCCACCCAGCACGACGCTTCCCAGTCCGCGATACAATTCGCTGCCCGCACCCGAAACCCAGATCAACGACCCGTCTGCAATTGTTGGCACCGGCAGCACCAGCGGCAACATGCCGAGAACCGTCGTCAGCGTACTCATAAAAATGGGCCGGATGCGCGTTCTCACACTTTCGACGACGGCTTGCCGTTCGTCCATTCCATCGTTGCGCATATGATTCAGCGCCTGATGCACGATCAGAATCGCGTTGTTGACCACCGTGCCGATGAGAATGACGAACCCCAGCATCGTCAGCATGTCGAGCGTTTGCGATGTGAACATGTTGAGGATGGCCAATCCGCCAAACCCGCCAACGAGAGCCAGTATCACGCTGGTCATAATCACCAGCGGATAGAAAAACGACTCGAACAACGCAGCCATTAACAGGTAGGTAATCAGTAGCGCGAGAATCAGGTTCCACTGCAATTCGCGGCCGGTTTGTCCGAGTTTGTCGGCGGTTCCGGCTAGCCGAATTTGATACAGCCCGCCCTCGAACGCCGGCGTTTCCATCAAAGGTCGGCGGATCTTTTCGTTGATGATGTTCATCGCCTGCTCCAGCGGAATACCCGGAGCCGGCTTGACCTGAATCGTGATTGCCCGCAGCCGTTCGATGTGGTTGACTTGTTCGGGACCGTTGGAAAGTCGGACGTCGGCAATCGCTGAGACGTTGACCAGATTTCCGGCGGGTGTGGAAATCGGCAGCGAGCCCAAGTCCTGCGTGTGGCGAGCGTATTCGTCGGCACCGTAAATCACCAGATCGATCTTGGTCCCGTTATGCCAGTAGTCGCCGGAGAAGGCTCCGTCGATCAGCGCATCGACCGAGTAACCGAGCGCCGTTGCCGATATGCCCTGCTCGGCCGCTTTTTCCCAGCGCGGCAGCACGTGCACTTCGGGGCTGGAAAGGTCGAGACTGGGGATGGGCCGCAGTTGGTTCCCTTCCGACATGGGAAACTCCTGCATGCACATGCCGAAGACTTTTTGCCCCTGGGCGACGAGTGTTTCCAGGTCGGGGCCGGTGATTTCGATGTCGATGTTTCGTCCGCCGCTCAACGCACTGTCGAACAGGCTAGCCTGGCTGACAATGGGAATGACCCCCGGCGCATTCGATGAGGCGCGGGTCAGAATCGGCACCAATTCGGCACATCGCAACGGATCGACGGACCTCGCACCCATGAACAGCATGCGACCACGGGCGACAAAGAAGAAGTTGTCGATTCGCGGGCCGTTGAGCGCCGCCTCTTCCGGCGAGCCGGGTTCGGCCTCCCAGTGCGGAGCAATTTCTGCCTCAATCTTTTCGCCCAGCGCAATCATCTGGTTGACATTGTAGCCGGGCGGCGGCAGCAGAATCGCGATGACCAGATTGCGATTCCCCTCGGGCAAGTATTCCCTTTGCGGCAACAGCACCAAGGCACCGAAGATCGATCCGGTCACAAACGTCACCACAATCATTACGCGCAAAAACACACTGCCCCTCATCCCGAGCAACTTGTCGATAAAGCGCGCGAAGCCGTCTGTTAAGAACGACCTCTTTTGTTTTTTGCTGTGACCGGCCTGCCCTGCCCTTCGCCGCAGTATTCTTTTTGCCGCGGTCGGAATGACGGTAATGGAAACGATGAGCGACACGCCCACCGCACAACTGATGGCGATTGCAATGTCGCGAAATAGTTGCCCCGCCTGTCCTTCCACGAAAATCACCGGGATGAACACGGCGAGCGTGGTCAGCGTTGAAGCGAGGACGGCTCCCCACACTTCGGTGGCCCCTTTTGCGGCCGCCTGTTCGGGAGTGTCGCCGGCCTCGTAATGCCGGTAGATGTTCTCCAGCACGACAATCGCGTTGTCGACCACCATGCCAACGGCGAACGCCATGCCAGCCAAACTAATGACGTTGATGCTGCGGCCAAAGCCGCGGATGAAGATGAACGTGGCGATGACACTGATGGGGATTGTCACCCCAATAATCAACACCGAACGCGGGCTGCGGAGGAACAGCAGCAACACCAGAATCGCCAGACCACCTCCCACAAAAATATTCTGCTGCACGAGGTCGGTGGCTGAGTTAAGATATTCGGTCTGATCGTACACCTGCTCCAGCATCAATCCGCGCTGCTTCAGGATGCCGAGATTCATTTCCGCTGCGGCAATGCGAATGCTGTCGCCCATGCGGAGTTTTGCTTCCGACAATTCGAGTTGCGTCAATTCTCCATCGCCGTTGAGGTCGAGATCCTTCGCCGGCGGTCCCATCACTTCAATCAGGTTGGAGCTGGGAGCCTGCTGGGCGTTGATCGCCAGCCCGTTCAACCCCTTTTGCCGTACGACTCCGTCCGGTTTTTTGTAGGCCAGCCCCACGGTTGCCACGTCGGCGACGCGAATCGGCCGGCCGTCGCGAATTGCGATAATCGTCTCGCTGACCTCGTCAGGCGACTCGTACTGGCCGATGGTTCGCACGACGTTGCGCAGTTTTCCTTCCCGAATGTCGCCGCCCGAAGTGTTCTTGTTCCGCTGGCGGACGGCGGTGCGGAGATCGCCAATTGTCAGCTGGTAGGAAGCCAACCGGGCGGGATTGACGACGATGCGAAATTCCTGCTCGCGTCCGCCGTAGACGTTGGAGTTGGCAATGCCCTGCACGCGTTCAAAACGAGCCTCGATAATGTCTTCGGCGAATTTCCGCATCTTCGCCGGATCGTTCTTACCGACGACAAACGTGCTCAACGCGGGATACGTCTGGGCCAGTTTGTTGAGTTTGGTGAGATCGATCTGCTGGTGTTCGGCGCGGCCGCGAATGAGCGTTTTCACAACACTGGCGGAATTTGTCTTGTTCCCTTCGCCATCGACCATTTCAGGATTCTGCACGACAAACGCGTGCAATTCGCGAACCGTCGGGGCGAGCGGTTTGAGGATGAACCAGGCGACGGCGTTGGCGTTGGCGTTGACGGTCGTGATGACCGGCTCGTTGGCGTCTTGCGGGTATTCCGGAACCTGGTTGAGCTTGTCGCTGACTTTCGCCCGTGCATCGGTGAGATCGGTGCCAACCTCGAACTTCAACACAATCGACCCGCGCGAGTCGCTACTTTGACTTGTGAATTCGCGGAGACCTTCGACGCTTTTGAGTTGCTCTTCCTGCTCGTCGATAATCTCCCGTTCGATCTCCTGCGCACTCGCGCCCGGCCAAACGGTGGTGACGGTAATCTCCGGCTCCAACACGTCGGGCGTCAATTGCACCGGCGTACCCAGCAGCGAGATCATGCCGAACATCACTGTCAGAATGACCGCAACGGCCACTTTGACCGGGTTTTGGATGGCAAATTGAATCAGGCCCACGGAATTACTCTTGTGTTAGGTGACTGCCGTTTTAGGTGACTGCGAAACCGCAAGCGATGTTCGTTTGATATTACTGCGGCGGTTCGGGTTTCTCGCTGGGGGCATTGCCGGGCGCGGTAGGTTGACTTGGTTTCTCTCGCGGTAGTTGGACGTCCTGGTAATCTTGCAGGCGTTCGGCCCCTTCGGTCACAACAAAGGAACCCGATGTGGCCTCTTCGCCGAGGATCTGGACCATCTCACCGTCGCTGATGCCCAACTCGACGACGATTCGTCGCACCGACCCCAGTTGTGGCGACACCGAAATTGCGATGTCGGCAGACAGCTTGAATGTCTTGCGAGCCTCTTTTGCGGCAAGTTCTTCGCTGTCCGCTTCCAGATAACCATACAATTCCGGTTTCTCGTCTGCGCCGACGGTGCGGCGGATCTCCCAGCGCGGCCGCGTCGTTTGTTCGACTGACAACGCCGCATCGCTATCGACTGCAAACTGCAATTGGGCCTTGTCCTTTGCCTCTTTCTCATTGGCCGCAATAACGTTGCCCAGCATCTCTTCACCCGACCGGACCGACCATTTCGGAACCAATAACGGCTTGAACAGAAACATCTGGGTACCGCGCGATGTGCGAACCAGGGCGTTCTTGGGAGCGAGGACAGCCTCTAGTGGTGCGCCACTGAAGGTAACCTGGGCCATCATGCCTTCTTTCAGCACCGGCAATATCCGGGTGTACTCGCTTCCGTCCTCATCGACCCCCTTCACGGTGATGCGAGAATTCCGCAGTCGCACCTTGACGGGAAAACCGCGCGAGCCGCTCTGCCATTCGCTGCGAGGAACAACGGCCTTAATTCTCCCCGCCCAATCTCGCTGTGAGATGCCGTTGATTCTGATCTGCGCGTCGTCGAAAAGTCGAACGAGCGATTCGTCCTGCTGATCGACGTTGGCAATCACATCGACTTCATCCATCCGCGCCAACGTCACCACGGGGTCTCCCTTGGAAAGCCATTGGCCGCGATAAGTGTGTTCTTTGACAACGAAGCCATCAAACGGCGCGCGGGTAATGCGTTTCAGTTTTTCCGCTTCCAGAAACTTCACCTGATTCTGCTGCGCTTCAAGACGGGCGCGGGCCTGATCGACGGCTTCCTTTCTGGGGCCGGCGACAAGTTTGTCGTAAGTTGCTTTGGCGGCCCGAAATGCCTGACGGCTCCCCTCGTCGTTCTGCAGGGCATCGTCGAACTCATCCTGGTTGATCGCACCGCGCGCCAGCAGTGATTTCGACCTCGCCATTTTCTTGGCCATGTTCTGCATGACCGATTCGGCTGCCTTCATTTTTGCCAGGCCCTCGTCAACGTCTTCCCGCCGCGAGCCGGCTTCCATTTCATCCAGCTCGCGTTGTCGTTCCTCGAGTACGGATCGGGCTTCGGCGATGGCCAGGTCGGTTGTTTTGATCCGCAATTCCGAAAGCGGCTCGTTCGCGCGAACAAAGTCTCCCTCTTCGATGTGGAACGTCTCCACCAGACCGTTGGCCCCGGATGCCACAACACTCGTGCGAACCGGAACAACACTGCCAACAACCGTCACTCGGGGAGTCACGTTGCGCTGCTCAATTCGGCCGATGCGGACCAGCGCCGGTGGCCGTCCGCCAGCGCGACCCGCTGCAACATCCTCGCTGCCACAGCCGGTCAGCGAGAAAAGCAGTAGCCCGGCGAACAACGACCCGAAAGTGCCGATGGCTATTCGGTGGGCAGCGCCGCGAGGCCCGAAAATCGTCCGTCGGAATGGCAAAGCGAACTGGAAAACCTGCATGTCGTGTTTCTCTTTTTATAAGTCAACCGCCGATTACGGTACCGAGTAATCGACGTCAGCCCTTTGTTGGTTCCAGTGCAACCCGGTGCACCGTGAATCTGCGAGCAACAACCGGCTTAAAGCCGGCTGCTCGCCGCGATTAACTCGTGGCATTGGCTTCGGCCAGGACCTCCACTGGAGAATCCAGATTCTGCCGCATTCGTTCGCAGATCGATTTTAGTTGGGTGAGTTCGTCTTCCGAAATCCCGGAGACGGCGCGCGCGCGAACCTGCCGGCAACACGCCAACGCCCGTTCCCACACCGCTTCCGCTTTTTCAGTCGCATTGATCAGTTTGCGGCGGCGGTCTTTGGAACACGAGCTTCGCTGCAGCCAGCCGTCTCGTTCCATCCGCGAGAGAATGCCCGCCAAGGTGGGGGCCTCGATTCCCAGTTTTTCGGCCAACTGAACCTGCGAGAGTTCCCCTTCCATCGCAATCCAGGCCAGCACCTCCCACTGCCGAAAGGTGATGTTCTCGCGAGCCAATTCCGAATCGAGCGCACGACGCAGCATGTGCGACGTCGCGCAAATCCAGTAACCGACACTGTCTTCAAAATCGTGTCGTAACACCTACAGTCCCCCACAGTCCCTGTTAATTAGTACGCTAACCATTGTTAATAATAGGGGACGCCCCAGAGGGATTTCAAGGGGCAAACTGGCGGCAGATGCACGGAATTGTTGCGCAGAGATGATGGGCGATGTGCGAGCCGGGAGGAAGGCAACCAAAGATGAATCACCAGCACATCAACGCCAGAAGCCCAAGCGAAGAACGGTATTCACGTTCTTTGCTTGGGCTTCTGGTGTTGGTTTCCCGACGGGATGCTGCCACCTTTGACGAGGGCGCGGGGCGTCATCGCCACGGACGGGGTGTTGCCTCACCCACCCTTTCTGGGCAGTGCGATAGCGTACAGCATGGTGACGGCACCGACCGACATCATACTGAAGGCGGCCCAATCGGGGGGATCGAGATATTTCTGATTTTGCGGCGTGACCGTGCTAACCATCGCGCTGATCGCGTTTTCCGGTTCGCCATCTTTGGTGGCGTTGAGCACAAGTTGATCGATGAACAACAATGAAACGCCCCACAGCGTTACGAACAGGCCGGTGGAAAAGAAGCAGCTTTTGAGCATGGGATGTGCCTTCGTCGCTGGAGGTTGTCTCGCCTGCACCACGGACAACAAACGCCGTTTAGAGTGATGGGAACCGCCTGAGGTCCTTTGTGCAGCGAAAGGCAGCTGTTCTCCTTTATCGGCCCTGTCAGAGCGTGTCTTGACGCAAGGAGAACTGCGTTTGCCGGTGCATCGCAGCGCTGGTGGGTTGACCGGATTGCGCTCATTCTCGCGAATCTCTAACCGCTACAAACCGATTCATCCAGACAATGATCGTAATCGTTGATTCAGATGAACTCGTCATCTTCTTCGCATTTTGCGGTAACAATCGCGGGTAACGAATCCGATCACAGCAATTGCAGTTACTGGCAATTCTGCCAATTCGAGAGTACAGTACGCCCCGGATAACAGATGGAAAAACGATGTTTTTCTGTGACAGTTGAGCGATTCTACGAGATTCAACAGGCGAATACGCCAAGGCGACGCAAACAGTGCAAGCAAGACTGACATTACTTCCAGGTGATGGAATCGGACCGGAAATCGTCGCGCAGGCCGAACGTGTGCTACGCGCTATAGCCGACCGATGTGGGCATGAGTTTTCCTACACTTCCCGCCCCATCGGCGGCAACGCCATCGATGATTTCGGGACGCCGTTGCCCGACGACACTTTGGCGGCCTGTCGCGACAGCGACGCCATTCTGCTCGGCGCGGTCGGCGGACCGAAATGGGACGACCCCAACGCGAAGACGCGTCCGGAGATCGGGTTACTCTCTCTCCGGAAGGAATTGCAGCTGTTTGCGAATCTGCGGCCCGTTGCGCCCCGACCACAACTGCTCGATGCTTCGCCGCTGAAACGCGAAATTGTCGAGGGCGTGGACATTCTCTTCGTAAGAGAATTAACCGGCGGCATCTATTTTGGCGAGTCCGGCCGTCGCGAACACAGCGAAGGCGAAGAAGCCTACAACGAAATGAAATACTCGACGCCCGAAATCGCCCGTGTGGTGCGAGTGGCGGCCGAGGCTGCCCGTGGACGCAGTGGGCGGCTCACATCGGTCGATAAAGCGAACGTGCTGGAGGTTTCACGGTTGTGGCGGAGTGTCGCCGCCGATGTGGTCGCCAACGAATTCTCCGATCTTCAATACGATGTCGTCCTCGTCGATGCGATGGCGATGCACCTCATCTCGCGGCCGCGAGATTTCGATGTTGTTGTCACGGGCAATATGTTCGGCGACATTCTAACCGACGAAGCCTCGATGCTGCCGGGATCGTTGGGGCTGCTGCCTTCTGCATCGCTGGGTGAATCGGGGCCGGGATTGTTCGAGCCGATTCACGGATCGGCTCCCGACATTGCCGGCAAAGGCATTGCCAACCCGTTGGCAACAATTCTGGCAACGGCCATGTTGCTGCGTCATTCGCTGCAGCTGGAAGACGAAGCCGTCCTGATTGAATCGGCCGTCGATACGGTTCTCGACAGCGGCGCCCGCACCGCCGACATCGCTGCTGGCGGCCCCTCGATAGGGACCGTCGAGATGGGGGACCGCGTCATCGCCGCACTTCAGGCATAGGTCGATCGCGGCTTCACAGGTACACGGTATGCAGCCCACCCTTCCCTCTCGCGATCTGGTCCTCATCGGTGCCGGACACACGAATTTGCACGTGGTCCGCATGTGGCGGATGCAGCCGATCCCCGACGTTCGGTTGACGCTGGTCTCGCCCTTCAGCCGGGCGACGTACAGCGGAATGCTGCCGGGAACATTGGCCGGCCTTTACCAGCCGGACGACATGGAAATCGATCTGCACCGTTTCTCCACAAGTTGCGGCGTGCGATTGATCGTCTCTGAGGTGGTCGGATTCGATTCCAAAAAGCGAAGGGTGCACTTCAACGATCGGCCGCCGATTCGCTTCGATGTTGCATCGATCGGCATCGGCTCGGTACCGAGCGCAGAAGCGGTATGGCGGGACCATCCCGATGTCTTGAGCATCAAGCCGATGGCGACGTTTCTGCGCCGTTTGAACTCAAGGCTCGATGCCGCGCAATCGAGCGATCAACTACGCGTTTCGATTGTGGGTGCCGGTGCCGCCGGGCTTGAAGTGACATTCTGCCTCGAAGCGTTCCTGAAGACTCGGGGAGTCGATGCCGCAGTCACTCTGATCGATTCGGGTGAAACCGTCTTGCCCGGCTACAATGAGAAGACGATTCGGCTGGCCGACGCGGAACTCGAGCGACGAGGAATCGCGTTGGTCACCGGCGCAAGGGTGCAGGAATTCAACGATCGTCAACTTCGATTAGCCGACGGTGAGACGCTGTCGGCGGACTTGGTACTCTGGGCAACCGGTGCTTCTCCGCCGCCGGTTTTGGAGCAATTTGATCTGCCGAAAGCCGACGATGGATTTCTGGCAGTCCACAACACGCTGCAAACGACGGCCGATGCTTCGGTTTTCGTGGTGGGCGATACGGCGACGTTGATCGAGAATCCGCTGCCGAAGGCCGGCGTGTACGCTGTTCGTCAGGGTCCAATCTTGTGGGAGAACATTCAGCGAACGTTCGCCGACCACGAACTCGTTCGCTACGACCCGCAGCGCGGGTTTCTGTCGATGCTGGCCACCGGCGACGGTCGCGCGATCGGACAATTCAAGGGATTCTCATTTCAGGGCGGCTGGGTCTGGAAGTGGAAGGATAGGATCGACCGGAAGTTCATGCGGATGTTTCAGGACTATCGGCCGATGTCGGCAGAGATGGCCGGACGTCGCGACGCGACGGACACTTCGCCGACCGATGGAAGTCCGGTCGCAATGCGCTGCCGCGGCTGTGGCGGAAAGGTTGGGGCCAACGTTCTTGCCGCCGCTTTGGAACGACTCGACGTTCCGCCAAGTCCGTATGTGAAACAGGGACTCAACCCGCCCGATGACGCCGCCGTACTCGATCCCAAGGTGGCGACGGCGGACGTGTTGTCTGTCGATTTCTTTCCCGCGTTTCTGGACGACCCGTATCTTGTCGGGCGGGTGGCGGCGCTGAATTCTTTGAGCGACCTCTGGGCGACCGGCGCGCGGCCGTTGGGCGCGATGGCGATGGTCACTTTGCCCGAGGGAGCCGCGAATCAACAGGCAGAATTGTTGTATCAGTTGGTCGCCGGCGGCTTGCACGAACTGAACGCCATCGATGCCGCCCTGCTTGGCGGGCATACCACCGAAGGCGAAGAGTTGATCATCGGCTACAGCGTGGTCGGCGACTTAGAGGGCGCGAAGCCGTTTTCCAAAGCCAGCCTGAAACCGGGTGACCGCCTCATTCTCACCAAGTCGCTGGGAACCGGCGTGCTGTTGGCCGCTCACATGCAGTCCGCATGTCGCGCGGAGTGGATTGATGCGATGCTGAGGACAATGCTTCGAAGTAATGCGGAAGCTGCTGCCATCGCACGCGAGTACGAGCTGACGGCGGTGACCGACGTCACCGGCTTCGGATTGGCGGGCCATTTGCTGGAAATGCTCGATGCCAGCAAAGTCGACGCCGAGCTGGGACTTGCCGAGCTGCCGTTGTTGGATGGATTCACTGAGCTGAGCGCGGACGGAATCCGTAGCACGCTCGATCCAGCAAACCGCGAGACGGCAGACAGGATCGACCTCGCCGCAAACAAATTCGCGGGGCAACCCGGTTACGACGCGCTATTCGATCCGCAAACATCGGGTGGCATGCTAATTGGCGTCAGTGCAGACACGACCGACGCAATCCTCAACAAACTGCACGATGCGGGTTACAGGCAGGCGGCGGTTATTGGAGTCGTCACCGAATCAACAACCGCACCGTCACGATTGAGCGCCGCGGCAACGCTGGAGAAACAACTGCACAACGGGTAGGATGTTCGCATTCGTATCGTGCGAATCCCCGATTCAAAGGGTGCCACTGGCGTGTCGCCAGTGCCTATC
>CAUZOL010000229.1:0-11010 GCA_963581435.1 Planctomycetota bacterium | reverse complement strand
GTGTGGAATTGCCCCTATGTAGGCAAGACACCCCATGTAGGCAAGACAATGATGCAGGCACGAAAATGGTATAAGCATCCAGCCGTTCTGTTGACGGCGGTCTCTGCACTTGCGTGGATTGTGTTCGTTGCCGATTGGCTGTGGTTCAACCGTGTCGGCGGAATTGTGCTGCGCGTCGAATGGGGACAGCTGCTGTTTGAATTTCAGCCGATCTACTGGGCCGTCTTTCTACCCCCGCTTTTCATTTCAACAATCTGGCTGATCTGGGCATTAAAGAAGCAGCCACGATCGAGCTTGCGGGTGCTGGTGGTTGCTAGTGCGGCCTACCCATTCTGCTGGCAGTTGGCGGTGTTTGCTGCTGGCAATGCGGCAGATTGGACCGGTTGGACAGGCTTCGACACGCTCCGCGCCCAATTCGCGAGATTTGGAACCGCGGCATTATTCTTCATCGGTCTGTGCTGGATGATCTGGATCATCGAGCGCGGCTCGCGATATTACGATCGATTACGAATCGCCCGTTTGCTGGCGCACGAAGCGGAAGGAGGACCAACGGCAGTCATCCACGGCGGTGTTGCCGACATCCTTCCCAATGAAGAACCGCCGGTGTGGAATGCGTTGGACATCAACGCCTGGTATTACAATCTGCGGTCGGAAGATTTGTTTTCGTTGTCGCGGTGGGCGCGGCTGATTTCGTCGTTATCGAACCGCAGCGCCGACCCGCAAACGCGGCCGCAGCGGAAACTCAACCAATCGCTCTCTGGGCTGGCGGGTTACTGCTTCGTGTTTTTGATCACGTTTCTTGTCTTCAGCAACATTGGGGGCTGCGAAGAGCAATTCGAAATGCCCGCCGGCGGTGGCGAGCAGAAGCAGATTGCGCAAGTCGTCAAATTGCAGAAGATCATCAAAAAGAAATTTGTCGTCAATCCGTTCAGTGCCATTCGCTTCAAGGTACCACCCATTGACGAAATCAAATTGCAACTGTTAGAAGTCACCAAGCACGCCTACAAAATCGGTCAGGGAGCAGGGAGTGGAGCCGGTTTTTCCGGTGGAACTCGCAAGGGAAAAGTGCGATTCGTTCGTTTGGAATATACTGGCGGCGACTGGGACCAGGACTTCGGCGTCGGGGCCGACCTCAACATGCTGATTGAATACGGCATCCGTACAAAACAGAAGGTGAACGACAAAACAGAATCGCGAACCATCGGCCAGCTCAAGAACTTTGCCAAATACAAAAACCAGCCAATCGTGTATCTTACGGGGCAACGAAATATCTCGCTGTCGAAATCCGAAATCAAAATCGTTAACGAGTATCTGATCGAGAAGCACGGGATGATCTTCTTCGACAACGGTGGCAGCGGCAATTTTCACAACCAGGTCATTTCAATGATGAACCGGGTGCTGCCCAACGTGAGACCCGTGCAGATTCCCCGGGACGACATCATTCACCGGGTCCCCTATCCGATTCCGCGTTTGCCGTATGTTGCGCCGCATGGCGGAGTTGTCGCATTGGGGTGGAAAGTCGATGGGCGGTGGGTCGCTTATTATCATCCGGGCGACATCGGCGATGCCTGGACGGACGACCATTCTCGCGTGCCTCCGGAAGTTTGGGAATCGTGCTACCAGTTGGGAACTAACGTCATTTTCTATGCGTATGCGGAGTACAACAAATGGGTGCAAGCTCAAAAGGCCAAGTAACACATCGACAGATCGCAGTACGCCGGTCACGGTTCGGCTTGTTCGCGGTGGGTTTGTTCGCGTTCGCGATTTGCGCGGGTCAGACCGCAAATGTTCGCGCGGGACGTCTGGATGAAATGTCCGTTGATCGCTGGAAGAAGCTTCGCGAAACCGAGCGATATCAGCTGAACATTGCTGAAAAGTATTACCGCGCACAACGCAACTGGAAGGTGGCGGCGGCGGAATACGAGAAATACCTCACGCTGTACGAACGCAGCGATGGCGCTCCTTACGCACAACTGATGTGGAGCATCTGCCAGTCGAATTTGAAGAACAAGCACACCGCCATCAAAGAGGGTTTTCAGTCAGTCATCGACTACTGGCCCGAATCTCCCGATGCCGTGTCGGCTGCCTATTACATCGGTTTGACATACAAACAAATCGGCGAAGTTCGGAAAGCGAAAAAGGCTTACCAGAAAGTACTTGCCGACTACTCGAAGCATCCCGTCACCGTATTCGCAATGAATGAGCTGGTCGATATCAGCGTCCTGGAAAAGGATCTGCCCTCCCGCATCGTCTTGTGGAAGAAGCTCACCTTTGAATCGAAGCGGACATCGGGGCGCGACGTGCGCAACATCTGCGAAAAGGCATCACGCGATCTGGCTGTGCACAGCTACAACATCGGCGCATTTGGTGATGGTGTGAAGGCATTGGAAACGACGTACCTCAAACCGGTCATTGTTGCCAATGTGGTGGCAAATGTGCGTGGCCCGATCACTACGCAAGTCGCCGATACGAAATCGAAAGCCAAAGCCGACAAACTTGCCGATTTGGCAATTTCCTATGTCGTCGCAAATACGCCATCCGATACGTCCACACCAGAGAAAAGGCTGTTCGCAATTCAGCACTGGTTTCACGTTGTCGATATCAACGTGGCGGCCGGGCGTACGACGAAGGTTCCCCCGCTGTACGATCAGATCACTAAGAAATTCGGCGCAGATGACGGAATTTTGGGCCGACTCGCCGGTTGGTGGAAGACTCAGAAACAGTACGACAAAGCGCGGCAGATATACGGGCGCTTCAAGAACAAGATTGAAGGACAAAGCCAGATTGCCATCAGCTACCGCAACGAAGCCCGAATTGAACCGGCCGTGCTGGCGTACCGCAAGCTGATGCTCGACGATGCCGAGAACACGCACAAATGGAACGCCCAAATTGCTGCCACTTACGATGAAAACAGACAGTACAAGAAAGCGATCGAGGTTTATCTGCAGTTGATGAAGGAAGACATTGAACAGGCCGATAAGTGGCGGTGGGCAGCTGCATACGACTACGAACGTAGCGGACAGCACAAGGAAGCCATCGGCTATTATCGGCAGTGCAGCAATTTTCCCAGCAACTACCAACGGATGGCCGGCTGCCATATCGCTTTGAAACAGTATGGTGAAGCGATTGTGCTTTACAACCAAATCGTCGGTGGCGCGCCTTCCTCCGCTCCATGGGCATCGCTGCAAATTGGCTATACGCTGGAGAGAGCCGGAAAGAAAGAACTTGCGATCAGACAATTTCAACTCGTGTGTAAGCGATTCCCCAAAGACGGCCACGCAAGTCAGGCCCACGCACACTTACAGAATAAATACAAGATCACCGCAACACTCGGCGGCGCAAAAAGTGAAGACTGATTTACGGCCGCGAATGTACTTTTTCGTGTTCCGTAATTGAGAGACTGTTCGACAAAGTGCAAAACTCCATTTGGGGATGCAGAGTAAAACTATGATCATTTTCGGTGTTTCTCACGACAGCCGTTCGATTGCACTGGGTCTGGTGTTCGGCCTGTTCATTCTGGCCGGCTGTGGTTCTTCAGATGAGACTCCACCGGCGAAACAATCGAACAACGTCGCGTCGAATGTTCCGTCGAATCCAGAGACGGCGGACCCTGAAACGAATTCGCCTGCGCAAGCGCCCGTGAAGTCCGATCCGGCTGAAGTCTGGTCGCGGCTCGCCACGCAATTTGAGGCTCAACTGGCAGCCGACGAGTTGGACGCTGCTACGGATTCGCTTGCCGCGATCAAGCAGGTGTACGGTGACGATGTTCCGCCCGAGGCAGAGCAGGCTTCCCAACTCGAACGGTTCGGTTCAGAGTTGAAGGCCAAACAGCAGGTCATCGCTCACACAGTGCGCGAGCAGCAATTGGAGTCCGGCCGCGAATTGATGGACCTGGGGAAGTTTGACGAGGCGATTCGGCAAATCGAATCCGCTTTGGCCCGTTCCCCCACCGATGAGCAACGAAAACTGGCTGGACAATTCAAACGTGAAATCGAATATCGCCGCAAGACGCAGCGTACTCTCGGCGCATTACGAAAATTGCTAGGCAGTGAAGTTCGAGGCGAGGTGCAGTCGGCACAGCTCCAGTTGCGAAAAGAGCCGGACACGGCAATGCCGTTGTTGATCGAATGGGTCCAGCGCGCCGAAGAACCCCGTCTGGTGAAGAACACGCTGGAGACCATGCGGCGAATCAAACGTCCGGCCTTAGCGCTGCCTGCCATGTTCGGGGTGTTGTCGCGAGTTGAGCAGAAGGCAAACTGGGACGCGGCCGTCGCAGCCATTACCGGGGCGGCAAGCCCCGGGATTGGACCTGAATTACTGGCGTTGTCTGCCAGTTCACAAATTCCCCAGCAGCGAACGGCTGTGCTCGCTGCGCTGGCAGAGGTCCCCGATCCTCCCAGCGATACGCTGTTGAAGGTGTTGCCCTACATTCTTGGCGACGGTCCCGATTTGGTTGCCGCGCTGCACGCTGCGTACAAGGGGCTTGTCGTCCACGCGCAATTTGATCTACCGGCATTGCGCGGAATCGAGGCAACTTTGAACGCCAAACAGCAGCAGCAGTTGGCAGAATTGCCAGCCCGCCTAACGACCCTGATTGAACAGGCCCCCAATGGCGAGGTCGCCCAGGCAGCCAAAACTCTCGCAATCGCCACCCGGCAGATGGCTGGGGAACCTCTGAACGGAGTTCGAGTGGTCAGTGCGGGGGCGGAGAGTGAAACGGGCATGAAGGAAGCGGTACTCGACGGGGTTTGGAATGCAATCGAACTGGAGACGATGTGGTATCACCCCATCGCAAAACCGGGAACGATCATTCTCGATTTGGGGGAAGAAAAGACGGTCGTCGGAGTTCGTGTGTGGAACTTCAATCAACCTGGCGGTGTTCATCGCGGCTGGAAGGATGTTGACGTTTACGTCAGCAATATTAAATCAGAACTGACTCCTTCGAGTTCCGGCATCATTCCACCCGCGCCGGGCGTCGCCAATCCGCAAGATTACAGCACGGTTATACCGGTCGGCTTCGTGCGCGGGCGTTACGTCAAACTGAAATCCAAGAGCGTCTGGCGCCGCGACAGCCACATGGGGCTCTCGGAGATTCAGGTTCTTGGATTTTGAAATGTTTCGGTAGCCGCTGGTTGGGTGAAAGTGCCAGCGTCGAACCGGCAAGTCGGCATCCCAAAGATTGAACCGCTCGCCGCATACGCGGTCACTTCCACGGGATCAAGTCGTAGCCGATATACATGATGCCGCAATCGACGAGCAGGTGGCTCAACCACGGCCCGTACAACGACCGATAGCGCTCGTATAACCACGCCCACAGACATCCGCCGAACGCGACACACAAAGAAAAAAACAGCGTCACCGTCCAGCCTTGCTGCAGAAACTGACGGATCACGATGACGTGATGTGCCATGAAGCCCAGACTGGACACAAGCAGCGCGACCCAGAACGGCGTCACGCGCCGCATCTCCCCAAACACGAACCATCGCCAATAGTATTCTTCCAACAGCGAATGTGGGATGGCGAGAAAGACGGCGAAGATGATGTACATCGCCGGGCTGGTGAGGCCCATATCGGTGATCTTCAGGCTGATCTGCTCCGGGGCCTTTTGCAGGAATGGGCTGTCTTTCAAGTAGCCAAAGTAGGCACCCACACCTGTCGCCACAATGAGTATGCCGACCAGCAGCCCCGGCTTGATGCTCGCCATATCCGGGACTGTCGGGTGGAGTCTTCGGCGTTGGATGACCAACACCCATACCAGCGGAAAACCGAACTGCACGACTTTGCTGCCGAAGTACACGCCTTTCATCCACGGGCTGCCCGACAGCAGGACGAAGTAGAACAACGTCGCCACCGTCGGCAGCAGCATCACAAACGACAACGCCGCGACGTGAACCGTCCACGAAGTTTCCAGTGCCGGGCGTTGGTTGAAGCTGTCTTTTGCCATGAATGCCAGCCCCATTGCTCGGCCTGATTTGACCATCACATCCGGACGTGATTCCAGAGTTTCGGCTAACGACGCGCCGCCGGTTTAACGGTCTTCTTCGCCTTGAGGTGTTTGTCGAAGAATAAAATCCGTGCCTTCTCGATGTCCGCTTTGACCTCCGCAGAGGCGCCGCGAAAACCATGGTCCGCGCCTTCAATCGTCATCAATTCGGCTTCGACTTCGGAGGCTTTCAGACGGTCAATAATCCAGACGGCCTGCTCGTGAGCGACGTAACTGTCTTTCGTGCCGTGAACGCACAAAGTTGGGGCGGCATCCGGCGTGACCCAATACAACGGGCTGGATACGATGTGTCGGCGTCGTTCCTGCTGAAGATTTCCACCCAGGAATAACGGCAGCACTTCAGCCGCATCGACACTCGCATCGTATGATTTTGTAAAGTCACTTGGTCCGTAGAAGTTGACCACGCAATTAACGCTGCTGGAATAGCGGGAATTGCCGCCATCGCCCTCAAACCTCTTTACCCCGGCAGTCACACCAAGAAATTGCGCAAGGTGTCCGCCCGCGGATCCGCCCGTCGTTCCAATGCGATCTGGATCAACATTGTACTTTTCCGCATTAGCCCTCATCCATCGCACGGCCGCTTTGACATCGAACACGGCTGCCGGGAACTGATACTTGGGTGCCAATCGGTAGGTGACCGTGACCGCAACGTAGCCCTGTTCTGCCAGTTGGATGCAGAGACGGTTGAAACCTTCTCGTGTCCCGGCGCGAAATCCACCGCCATGAATGCAGACAATTGCGGGAAATGGTCCTTTCCCATCCGTCGGCCGGGCCATGTTCAATTGCAGGTGTTGGTTGTCGGGGTTTGAGTATTCAATGCCCTTCTCGAACGTAACACCATCGGGAACCTGTTCTGCGGCGTATAGCGTGGAGAAATCAGCCGCCGTGGCCGAGACCACAACTACCGAAAGCAGGCGAGTTGTCAGAGAACAATTAAGCCATTTCATGTCAGTCGTTCCTCTGTTGTTAATCTGGTGTGTGACTGTTTGATGTGAACTACCGTGTTGACGAGTAGCCGAAGTAATGCCTTCTTGGAATCTTCATTTCACTCGTCGTTTTTGTCTTTCTGTGCCTTCTTCGCTTCCTCGATCGCTTGCAGAGCCCGCTTGAGTGCAATGTCGGCCTGTTGTTTCGCTTTCTCGGAGATGGCTCGCTGTTGTTGGGCAATCTTCTGCGCCCGCACAGCTTCGAGTTTCGCTTTTTCTGCCTGCGATCGCGCCTCTTGTTCGGCCTGCTTGGCGCGGGCGGCTTCGTCTTCGGCTCGCAGCTTCTGCCGCTTTGTGTCGTCCTGCGCTGCTTTGGCTTGCTTGCGAAGCACATCGATCTCGGTCTTCAAAACCGAAATCGCCTTTTTCGATGCCGCCAACTCATTCTTGAGTTCCGCGATGACTTTCAGTAATTCAGCTTGTTTCTCATCGGTGATCTTCGAAGGCGTCTTCTTCCCCTTCGTGTCCGATCTCTTTTTCACCGTCTTGTTCTTCACATCCGATTTAGCAGTTGGCTTTCCGCCTTTCTTGTAGGTTCGCTTCTTTGGGTTGCCCTGCTGTCCTTTCTTTTTTGCATTCACCGCAGCCTGCTTCTTCTTTTTGATTGCCGCTAATTTCTTTTTTGCCGCTTTGCTCAACTGAGTCTTTGATTTTTTCGAATCAGGTTTTCCGGACGGCTGTTTGCCTTTTGTCGTCGGCTTCGCCGTC
Source organism: Planctomycetota bacterium (assembly GCA_963581435.1). Taxonomy (GTDB): domain Bacteria; phylum Planctomycetota; class Planctomycetia; order Planctomycetales; family Planctomycetaceae; genus JABISG01. The sequence goes on along the minus strand of CAUZOL010000229.1, from coordinate 3,312 downwards.
AAGTCTTTGCCTTGCGCCTTCTTGAACGCCGGCGTGCCTTTTGGTTGTTGTTTGCTCTTCTCTGTCTGTTTGGACTTGGCAGATGGTTGGGCTTGTTTCTTTTCCGCGTGTTTTTTCGTTCCGGGCTTCTCCGAGAGGGATTTCAATGTTTCAGCATCGACCTGTTTCGATGGCTGCTTATCCCCGGTGGTTGGTTTGGGTTGTTTCTCCTGAGCGTATGTCACGGCAGAGACGCCACACAAGAGCAAGGGCAGCAGGATGCGTTGAAACATTGGACGTCTCCCTAAGGCCGGTGGTGACTGTTTAGATACAGCATTCGTACATCGTTCAGGGGCGAGAATCAAGCCGAGTTGGCCCTCTGGTGTCGATGTTGCAGCCGTCTTTCTTCAGTCAATGATCTGTAATTCGACAGAGTCCGCGGGCATTGAATTGCAGGATTGCGGGGAGATTGTGGCAATTCGGTCTTGTTCGGTCATTTCACTTCTCTTTGGCTTCTTGTCGTGCAAACATTGATCCATGTACTTGCATTTGAACACCGACCCCTTAAGCTGGAGATGAGAGTCGCCATTCTCTCCTGCACATCTTTTAATTGCTGTTCGCTCCTGTTCAGGAGCCCTTCTCACGCGAATTGCTGAGTGGGTTAAATCCATTTAGAGCCTGCTACTGCGGAGACGCGTGAATGTACGTGAAGATTGAACCCGATTACGATGCGCTCTCGCAGCGGGCCGCGAGAGTTGTAGCCGACTTGGTGCGTCGCAAGCCCAATGCCGTCCTCGGATTGGCAACCGGTTCCACGCCCGAGGGTTTGTATGCCCATTTGATTCGTATTGCCCGCGACGAGAAGCTCGACTTCAGTCGGGTCACCACGTTCAACCTCGACGAATACGAAGGGCTGCCCGCTTCGCATCCAGAGAGCTATCGCAGCTTCATGCAGCGTAATCTGTTCGATGCCCTCGGTCTCACGAACGATCAGACGAATCTACTCAGCGGCATGTCGTCGGACCCCGCCACAGAGTGTGCCAACTTTGAGGCGAAGATCCGCCGCGCAGGTGGCATCGATCTGCAGATATTGGGCATTGGTAGCGACGGACACATCGCGTTTTGTGAGCCAGGCTCGTCGCTGGCCGGCCGCACCAGTCTCGTCGCGCTGCACCCCCAAACCATTGCCGACAATGCCCGTTTCTTTGACAAAGAAGACGACGTGCCAAGAAAAGCGATGACGATGGGAGTCGGAACGATTCTCGAAGCACGCTCGTGTCTGATTCTCGCCAAGGGATCGGCCAAAGCCGATGTCTGGGCGAAAATGATCGAAGGGCCGGTGTCGTCGCAGCTCCCAGCATCGGCGCTGCAGCTTCACCCCTGGGTCATCGCAATTTCCGACACCGTCGCCGCATCGAAACTCAAGCACGGCGACTACTACAAACACATGGACCGCGAACTGGCCGACCAACCGGTGTTGCCGCACTGGGTCTTTCAACCCGAACTCGATCCACGCGCTGCCATGCTCGCATCGCGATGACTGCACAAGCACCCCACCGGGACAAACCATGCGAATCGCAATTGGCGGCATTCTGCACGAGACCAGTACCTGTGTCAGCACGCAAACGACACTCGACGACTTCAAGTACGATCGTGGCATCCTGCGGGGCGATGATTTGATTGCCCGCTTTCGTGGGACGAATGTCTGTAGTGGCGGATTCATCGAAGGGGCCGACAAGTTTGATTTTGAACTTGTGCCGTTGCTGCGGGCCTCTGCTTTCCCCGGCGGTCTCATTCGACGGGACGATTACGAAACGCTCAAGGCCGAACTGATCGAACGGCTCATTGCGGCCGAAGCCGAAGGTGGTCCGGTGGACGGTGTGCTGCTGGATTTGCACGGCGCGATGGTCGTCGAAGGGATTGACGACGGCGATGGCGATGTGATCGCGGGCGTCCGCAATATTGTCGGGCCGGATCGGCCGATTGTCGTGACGCAGGACCTGCACGGCAATCACACGCGACGGCGTGTCGAAGTGGCCGATGCACTGATTGGGTTCGACACATTTCCGCATATCGACATGGCGGAACGCGGACTGGAAGCAGCCGAGATTATCGCCCGCACGGTGCGCGGCGAGATTCGGCCGGTGATGGCGATTCATCAACTGCCAATGTTCTGGGCCACGCGTTGTCAGGTCACTGCGCATCCGCCAATGGATGAAGTCGTCGGCCGCGTGCACGAATTGGAACGCCGCGACGGCATTATCAGCGCGACGATTGCGACCGGTTTTCCCTGGGCCGACGTTCCCGAGGTGGGCGGTTCGGTGATTGTGGTTGCCGACGGCGATAAGGAACTGGCACAAACAACAGCCGACGAATTGGGTGGCTGGGTTTGGGAGAACCGCCAGCGGTGGTATTCCGCGCCAATCTCGGTTCGCGATGCGCTGGCAGACGGTGAGAAGACCAGCCGCTATCCGATCATTCTCGCCGATCACGCCGACAACACCGGCGGCGGTTCGCCGGGCGATTCCACCGAGGTGCTGCGCACATTTCTGGAAATGGGCCTGGAAGATGCGTTGCTGTTGTACCTGGTCGATCGCGACGTCGCCGTCCAAGCGCATGCGGCCGGCATCGGCAGCCGGATTTCGGTGTCGCTTGGCGGTCGATCCGCCCCGGTGCAAGGTCCACCCGTCGAAGCCGAAGCCGATGTGGTGTCGCTCTCCGACGGTGCGTTCGCATACGACGGTCCAATGTTTGCAGGATTGACGGGCAGCATGGGGACATCGGCCCACCTGCGAATCGGCGGCACTTCGGTCGTCGTCGTCAGCGCCCGCGAACAACCGTTCGACATGGCATTCGCCCGCAGTCTGAACATCGACTGTGCCGCGATGAAATACATCTGCGTGAAATCGGCCGCCCACTTTCGCGCCGCCTTTGAACCGATCGCCGGTTCTATTCACAACATCGACGCCGCCGGCATCCACACCCACAAGTTCGACGAACTGTCCTTCAGCAAACGGACACGCCCAGTGTTCCCGGTCGAAATCGTACCGACTTCACCAACGCAGAGTGAGAAAAACGGTGTTTGAAGCGGGTCTTGGCAGATGAAATATGCCACACCGCTTCGTCCAGGTGACAACTCCAACGATTAAAACACATTGCGGAGTCGGACGTAATGTGTGCACAACGTCGATGGTGAATCAACGATCGGCACAACCGGGCCCTTGTATCTTACAAGCGACTGTAAACCCCAACGGTTTACGGTAGAAAGCAAACGTTGTTGTTCCGGCCCGCGGGCCGGAACAACAACGCGCGAGCGGCAGACCGTCCGGCCCT
>CAUZOL010000228.1:0-11023 GCA_963581435.1 Planctomycetota bacterium | reverse complement strand
AATGGAACCGCTTACGCAGCCACGAAAAGATGACGCTCGTCATCGAAGGACGTTCCTTCCAAGACGGAATTCTGCAGGAATTCGCCGCTTAGAAACATTTTCATAACACAACAATTGACAATAGCTCCTTCGCAGTGTAGACGGGAGAGGAATCCTGTCATTACTATCGGTCAAAGCTTGTCCGCATCATAGAACGCTCATTCGGGGAGTTAAGTAGACGTGCGAATTGCTCTGGAGCAGCTCAATCCAATTGTTGGCGATCTCCAGGGTAACGTCGATCTCGTGCGGAATTCGGCCGAACGCGCGAGCGAAGCGGGCGCTGATTTGCTCGTCGTCTCGGAGTTGGTCATCAGCGGCTATCCCCCAAAAGACCTGCTACTTCGCGAGGGTTTTGTTGCGGCCTGTGACCGGGCCATCGAAGCACTGGCAGAAGCGGTACCGGCCAATATTGGCGTGCTGGTTGGTCATCCGAGCTGTTGGAATCAGCCGGGCGGGCGGGTGGCGAACGCTGCCAGCCTGCTGGAAGGCGGACGTGTGCAGACGACAATTCAGAAGTCGTTGCTGCCGAATTATGATGTCTTCGATGAAGAGCGTTATTTTCGTCCGGCCGATGTGATCGCGCCGATTGACTTTCGCGGTCATCGACTTGGCGTGCACATTTGCGAAGACGCCTGGTGGGGACAGCCGACGACACCCTATCACACAGAACCCGCCTCTGTTGACAATCCGGTCGAGCAATTGGCGACCGCCGGTGCCGACCTGTTCATCAACCTTTCGGCCAGCCCCTTCGAATTGGATAAACCGGGCCGACGAACACGGATTCTGCAGGCACACGTCAAACGGCATCCGCTTCCATTTGTTTTCGTCAATCAGGTTGGAGGCAACGACGACCTCGTATTCGACGGACACAGCATGGTCGTGAACGCAGCTGGCGAGAAAGTCGTACAACTGGCCGATTTCGCCGAGGACTTTCAGGTTGTCGATATCGATCAGCTTCCGCCGTCCGTCGAGAGAGAATCATCGCCGCGCCCTGCCGCCATCCTCGATGCGCTGGTGCTTGGACTGGGCGACTACATGCGCAAGTGCGGCTTCACCGATTGCGTCCTCGGGCTGTCCGGAGGCATCGACAGCGCACTTGCCTGTTACGTTGCCTCCCGCGCTGTTGGGCCGGAACACGTTCATGGCTTGTTGATGCCCAGCCGCTACAGCAGCGAGCACAGTGTGAACGACGCCCGACAACAGGCCGAAACTCTCGGCGTCGATTACGAGATCATCCCCATCGACGAAGTGCACAGTGCGTACGAACGAACGGTTGTGGTCGGCGACGATTTGACGAGTGAACCTGCCGGGCTGGCCGATCAGAACCTGCAAGCGCGCATTCGCGGTGCGATGGTGATGACTCGCAGCAATCGGCACGGCTGGATGGCGTTGGCAACCGGCAACAAAAGCGAATTGGCCGTTGGCTACTGCACGTTGTACGGCGACATGTGTGGCGGATTTGCGGTGCTGGCCGACGTCTTCAAACGCGATGTCTACGCCGTCGCCCGGTACATCAACGAACATCGCGAAGGCCGCGAGGCGATACCCACCAACATCATCAACAAGGCTCCGAGCGCGGAACTCGCCCCGGATCAGTTCGACCAGGATGTACTTCCGCCGTACGATTTGCTGGATGATATTCTGGAAGGGCTGATCGAACAGGAAGTCTCGGTCGCAACGCTTAGCCAGAAGTTCCCCGCCGAAACTGTTGCCTGGGTTGCGACGCGTCTTGATCGTAACGAATTCAAACGCCGACAAATGCCGCCCGGAATCAAATTGTCGGCCCGAGCGTTTGGCAGCGGCCGCCGCATGCCGATGGCCGCCCGATTTGGCCATGCGTGACCTTATTCAGAAACCCGGTTTTTCAAAAAAACCGGGTTTCTCGCCCCCCATCGCTCTCGACTCTTGACCCAATCTGTCAGTCTTTCGCTGCCGGTTTCTCTTTCGGCTTCCCGAAGACCGGCACCAACTCGACGGTGACCTCGGTACCGATGGGCGGCACACGTTCGACCCACGGTTCGAACAACAGGCTTGCTTCTCCCGAGTTGGAACTTTCGACCGCGACGTCAATCATCGAGGTCGGAAAGTTTGCCAGACAAATCACGTCGCCGTGTTCGGCGTTGTACGTTTGCTTGCCGGTTTGTTCATCGACGGTGAACCCACTTCCGGCGAATACCCAATACGTATCGAACGGCCTTGGAAGCGTCCGTTTGTAGATGGTGTTGATCGCAACGCGAAACGCATTGTCCTGGCTGAGCGATAACAGTTTCTCGCGTTCTTCCTTTGACATTGGCCCGTACCAACTCAATTCCTTGAACTTCTTGTCGTACCGCAATTCGCTCTCGTTGGCCAGGACGACGTTGTGCGGCAGTCGCATGAGAGCTTGGCCGTAGAATCGTTTGGTGACGTATCGAATCCATTGCTGAGCAGGCACGCGCTGCAGTTTGCCCTTCGCGTCTTTCCACTGCAGAAAGATGTCGATCCGCTGCCCCTTCGGCGGGACGAACTTGGGAACAAAGACCGCTGGCGATCCCGCTTCGGCCCCCAACGTCGCCAAGCCGGCATGAATCGCGTACGCTTGCGCATCGACCGACAAGATCGATTCGTGTTCCTTCGTCTGCTTTTTGCAGACGAGCATTTCCAGTATGCCCTCGCGGAGTACGACCTTTGTCTTGAGCAGAACGCGTTTGCCGACGACATCCAACAGCACCGTTTCTTGCTTGTTCAGTGGAATCAGTTTGTCGTCGGCCTGGTTCGGGTTCTTGGCCTCAACGGCGTCAGCGCTTGGCTGCGCTGCTGCGAACTGCGCGGGGATGCAACATGCGAGCAGGACCGCCATCGTGGCCAGCCAGCTTGATCGCCTTGTCAAAATGATGCGTGGTTCCGCCATGATCGATTCCTCTTCCATTTTCGTAAATTCCCAGAACGGGACTCTCTCAGAATTCTACTTCGAGACGAATCCATGCGGAATCGCAAACGGCGTTCCACAGCTCGCAATTCCTTATTCGTGACGGAATTCCCGTGCGGGCGATCGACTCGTCATTCTTGAGGTGGACCGGAACTGGCCACGAATGGACAGTTTTTCGCCCCGCGAGATATCTCCGCCGCGTTGTGGTCCGCGAAACCGCAAGCGAGATTGAGATTATCGCGCCTCGATTCGACTGTGCCATTCGATCAGGTCGTCGATGATCTGCTGACGGTCTGGCTCGAATTCGAGCGTGTGGCGGGCATCTGAGTATTCGATTATCTGTTTTTTGGGTGATTGCAAACGCTCGAACCATTGGCGGGATTTGTCGTTGTCGACGATTTGGTCCTTGCCCGCCAACATGAGCAACGCGGGACAATCGATCCGCTGCGGTGCCATCGCCACCTCGTCGTCCAGTTCCACACTGGCCCGCAACAGCGAAACCGTTGCCTGCCGCAGCGACAACCGGTCGTCGCGAATGAACTGCTGCCATTCCGGTTCGTCGGTGAATATCGCCGGATCACCCAATGGGATTGAAACCATCTTGCGTTCCACACCCAGCATGCCGGCAAGTTGCAGCCGCCAGCGCTGATGCCAGCTTGGTCGAACGCGAGCACAGATGCCGGGAGTCAGCAGCGCCAACGCATCGACCAATTCCGGCCGCCGCGCACATGTGACCGCCGCCAGTTTGCCGCCCCAACTCACGCCCGACAGAATCACGGGAGTGGTCGGTGCATCGCGCTTACGACGAAACCGGACCTCACCAAGAAACTGGACGACGTCATTCACCAACCGATCGGCGTGCGGAGCGTGTCCGCGATCCTGCTCGTTCAAACCAGAGCCACGGCGATCGAGAAACGCAACCTCGTAGCCGGCGTCCGCCAGTCGTTGGCTGGAATATTCATACCACCCGGCATGACTTTGAATGCCATGCAACGCAACGACATATCCGCGTGGGGGAGTTTCACACGGAGGATGAAACCGGTAGTGCAGTTTGTAGCCGTCCGATGTCGTGAATTCTCGGACGTCGGATTCCGCCACGACATCACTCACAGAGGTTTGATCAACCGTCGAGCCGAGCCAGATGAATGTCGCGAATCACATCGCCAACCAACGCCATGTCCGCAATCTGCCACTTCGGTGCGTTGACGGCAATTTCCAATGTACTCGTGCCGGAAATCATGCTCGCGGGAAACGGGATCTGCCAGACCGATTGTGCACCGCCGGCGGCCAACTCGTCGGGAATGGGAATCGGCCGTCCCGCCAAGGACAACTGCACGCCGTCGGCTGTCGCCGCTTCGGCAAGCCGAAAGACGAGAAATCCGTAATTGAAGTGCGGATAGAAGTGGCCAAGATACTTGATGGTTGCCGGTTTCTTTCCCGGCCCGCGATGTCGCTTCAAACCGCTTCCCTCGGCAGCCGTCCATCCGGTCAACTGCCATTCTTTCTCACTGTCGGCATTGCCCATTTCACACACGAGATACCGCCGGGCGCGTTCTTTCAGCATGCGGTGAAACGGACCGATTTCTGCACCATCGTCGATGCGGGTCGGCGACGGCGCTGGCTGCGGTTTCGATTCACTGCCAAGCAGTTTCTGAATCGGTTCGCCCAGCGCGAGAGGATACGGGCGGCCCGTGCGATCGTGTACCAAGGTGTTATGAGGGTCGTAGCCCAACAAATGATAGATCGTTGCGGCAATGTCGTCCTGCGTCACTTTGTTCGCCGTGGGATAAGCCGCCTGTTTGTCAGTTTCGCCAAACACCTGACCGCCCGGCATACCGCCGCCTGCCATCACCACCGAGTTGCAAGGCCCCCAATGGTCGCGGCCGGCGTTCTTGTTGATCCGCGGCGTGCGGCCGAATTCGCTGTTCCAAACCACCAGCGTATCATCCAACATTCCGCTCGCCTTCAGGTCTTCGAGCAATGCGGCAATTGGTCGATCGACGGCGGGCATCAATCGGTTCTTGAGTTCCTGGAAGTTGAGTGCGTGCGTGTCCCACGACGAGTCGATGGTCTTCACCTCGCGATGCCAGTACACGGTGACCAGCCGCACGCCCGACTCCACCAGTCGTCGCGCCATCAGCACGCTTTGACCGAAGCTGTGCCAACCGTATCGCCAGCGTTCCTCGTCCGGAATCGAGGCGATGTCGAAGGCCCGCCGCGCTTTGGGCGAGACGACCATGTCGAGCGCCTGACGATAAAAAGCGTCCATTGTTTGCACGGACTGCGAACGCTCGGCCAATCGGGCAACATCTTCAATTTGTCCCAACAGTTGTTGGCGTCCGCGCATTCGTCCGGAGGACATTCCGCCCGGCAACCTCAACGAGGCAATCGAAAAGTCCGGCTCATCGGGATGATCGACGATTTGAAACGGGTCGTACTTGCGACCGATGATTCCCGCCCCCTGTCCCGGCGTGACCTTGCCGGCGGTGGTGGCGATGATGTCCGGCAATGCGACAAACGTCGGCATGCCCTCGCGATTCGGTTTCAGTTTCGACAACACCGAACCGAAGTGCGGAAAGTCGGTCTCGCTGGCACTAAAATTCTCAGCTTTCAATTCGTGCCGACGACCGGTTAAACCGGCATGTGCGCCGGTCGAGTGGTTGTTATCTTCCTGGCCGACCGAGCGAATGATCGCCAGCTTGTCGGCATGTTGGGCGATGAGTGGAAAATGCTCGGAGATGTGAATGCCGGGGACGTTGGTCGCAATCGGCTGAAACTCGCCTCGGTTGTCGGCCGGGCCTTCCGGCTTCAAATCCCACGTATCCTGATGCGCGGGTCCACCCCACATGAACAGCAGGATAACGCGTTTGGCGCGGCCAAAGGTTGCCCCGGCGGATTGTTTTCCCTCACTTGCGAGCAGATCGGGCAATCCCAATCCCATCGTTCCCAGCGCGCCGGCTCGAATCGCTCGACGGCGCGAGATGGAATCGCACAATTGCAGATGGCCGCTGTGAAGGTCAAGCATCGATATTTCTACAACAAAGTGGTTCGGGACTCGACTACGTTTATGATATCAGACAACGCTGATGATTGCGATATCCATAGCTGCGACTCAGCGAGTCGCAGTCGTCAGCGATGCATTGCATCGCAGCTGGGGCCAGAAACCGGGTTTCTACAACAAACCGGGTTTCTTCTTACTATTCCGAGCGCAACGTCGCCAGAATTGGCGTGCGGACCGCCTCGGCGACGGCAATGAACGCGGCAAGCATGCCAACGACAAACACTCCGGCCAGAATCGTCATCACCGACATCCACGGCACATCGGCCCCGATGCTCAGCAGATGTGGTGTCATCGCCAACAGCGCCGATGCCGTCCCGGCCAACAGTCCCCACGTCAGCAGGAACGCGTTTTCCCACAACACCAGCCATGCCAGATGGCCGTTGCGAAAACCAACCGCCCGCAGCAACGCCAACTCCGCACGGCGTTCAAATACGTTTCGCAACATCACCGTCGCCAGTCCCAATGTCCCCAGCAACAGCCCCAATCCGCCCAGCGTTTGGAATGTTGAGAGATACGTGTTCTGGACTGACAGAAAATCATCGAGACGTTTGGCGACCGGTTCGGCATCAAACCCAAAGTCGTTCAGGCCGGTTTCCAGAATCCCGGATAGATCGTCCGCGTCTGCCGGTGGCACTTCGATGAGAAAGTACTCGTATCCCTTTCGGTCAGAATATAGCCGCCGGAAGTTGTCATCCGACATCAACAGCACGCCCTGAAACACACTGCCATCAAATTGGCCGACAATCTTCAACTTGTACTCCGGGTTCTCTTCGTCCGGGACATCGATCGTCGATCCGACAGCCTTGTGCAGGCTGTACTGCAGCGTGTTCATGTCGGCGAAAACGGGATAGACGGGGATCGTTTTCTTTTTGTCTTTTGTTTTTTCGTCTTCGAGCTTCTCGCCCAACAGCGTCCACGGGTTGTCCTGTTTCGCGCCGGAAAACTTGAAGCCGCCGCGTTCGATCATCCGCTGCGGAACACCGAGGACAGTCGGCAGATGCGTCTGGTAGATGTTCAGACAACTGGCGTTTTCTCCCGGATTGACGTGGAACGGGAAGACGTCCATATCGGCCAGAAGTCGATTGTTCCGCGCCGCGCGACTGATTGCCGCTTCGTCTCCAACGGTTTCGTCAAAGTCGATCGCTCGCTTTTTTCGTGCCAACTCGTCGTTGAGATCATCGTAAATTGGCTGGCTGGTCTCAGCAACCAACGTGAAGCCGCCGTTGCCCGAGTTCATTTTCGGTTGCTCAACCGCTGGATTGCGATGACCGGCGGCGATGGCGACGATGACAAACGTGGCCGAGGCGATCAACCCGGTGGTCAACACACTGCGCTGGCGATGACGGGCCGCGTTCCGAATGCCGAGTCGGCCCATGCCGATTGCGCCGGAACCACGGACGGCAGTCGAACGGTCGCTGTCGAGCCATGCCGATTGAAATGTTAGCGATGCCGTCAATAACAGTATGCCAACAAGGAAGAACGAAACCACTTGCCACGAGAAACCGCCAAACGCTTCGCTCTCGGACAGCTGAGGGATCGATGCGGCGGCAACCAGCATGACAGCGGCGATGACGGCGGAGGACAGAGCGGTGATTGACGCTTTGCGACCGCGTTGCTTGCGGGCTTCACCCGTCAGACTGACTTCGACGGCCCCCACTAGCAATTCACGATTCGACACTGCACGCAATTGCCGCATCGCCCACCAAATCGCGATCGTTGCCACGGCAACCGAACCGACAAAACCAATCAGCAGACTGAGCGGATTGACGTGAACGAAGAGAAACTTTGTGCCGATTGCCCCGAACCACCAGGTCTTTAACCCGTAGACCATCACCCAGGCGTAGCCGTAGGCGGCAAGCAAACCGAGGCCGGCACCACTGCCGACGACGATCAAACCTTCGGTCAAAAAGAGTCGATTGACACGTCGCGGGGCAAAGCCGACGGCCCCCAACAGCCCAACGTTTGTACTCCGCCGTTCGATACCAAGCCGAAACAACAGACCGATGAGAATGGTCGCCGAAGCGATCAGGAAAAAACTGAATGCGATGAAATAGGCGGAAAAATCGGTCGTCCCGCTGGCGGCCGCAAGTTGCCGTTGCTTGACGGCATCGAACGCCATTCCAATTTCGTCCGGTTTGATATTGCGGAGAACTTCGCGGGTGTAGATTTCGGCACTCTTTTCGAGTGAATCCGCTTTGGGTGGTGAAATTCGCAACGACGTCAGTTGCCCGTAGCGGCTGCGCCAAAGAGTCTGCGCGGTGGACAACGTCACAAAAGCTTTCGGCGTCGCCCGGTATTTGTCCCAGAATTTATCATCGCTATCCGTCACCTTTTTCATGGTGAAGGGCGCTTCCCATAGGTCGAGCGTTTTGACGTCGGTGATGCCCTTGACTGTCGGCGTGAGACCCGAATCAATGGCCGACCCGGTCATCTCGACGATGCCGCTCAGTTTGAAGGTCCGTTTCTGCTCTGGCAAATCGCCGTGGTTGCCCACTTCGTAAAACCACAGATTCACGTCATCACCGATGGCGAATCCCAAATCGCCTGCCAGCCAACTGTCCAATACAATCTGATCGTCTGTCGGTGGGCCTCCGGCGGTGTAAGTGAAAGCGTCGAAACTCGGAGGATTGACGAAGTCGAGTCCGGCCGCAATGGAATATCGCGAGAACTTCGCGGGTTCCTTGCTGCCGGCGATTTTGTTGGCCAGATAGACGAGCGTCGATGAATGCTTCAGTTTCAACCGCTCGGCAGTCCGTCGGCCGGCCGCTGCAAATTCAACCGAGAGAATCTGCTGCTCCGATTCCAGTGACAGGTAAAGCCGTTCTTTGTTGGCTGCGACGCGAAGTTCGAGATCCGCCAGCGTCCATCGTTCGGTCAGCAGGTCGGTCAGTCGATTGGCCGCGCCGGGAGCTTTGTCACCTTCACGATCCACTTTCGACTTGGCGGTGACGAACAGCGTGTTCACACGGGCCGGCGTCACCGCCTGCGTTATGCGGTCGCGCGTTTGGTTGAGATCGAGCGCGCGCTGCAATGTGTCGAGCGACATGAATGCATTCATTGGCAGTTGCTGGTTCGGATTCAGATTCAACCGCCCGACACCTAACGCATCGTCGAGAATCGCCTGCACCGTCAACGTGATCGCGCGCGACGTTTCATCCCGCTTCCCCAGTAGCGAATCGCGGGGAATCGAACTTGGCACCTCAAGCCACAACGAGATTGTCTCGCCAACGTCAACCCCCAACGGCTTCCCGTCTTCATCGGTCTGGACGTTCCCGTCTTTGTCTTTCTTCTGCAACTGCTGGGCAAGACGACGGCTGAGGATGATCTCGCCGTCCTCGGGAGGTGGAACATCGCCGTGATGGGTCATGCCCCACAGCGTTTCTTCAATACCGAAAATGCTCACTTTGCCGGCGCGAAGAATCAGAGTGAAATCCGTTTCATCGCCAGCGTCGGTTTCGTGCTCGTACTCCAGCGCGCCGGTCATCACTAGTGCCGGGGCGACTGTTTCAAACTGCTTTGGGAAATCTGGGTGAGCAGCCAGTTCGTCTGCCAACTCCTGGCGGAAGAACCGTGGAGAGTTCAGGACGTGGTCGATCTTTCCCAGCCGCTCTTCGGTCATCTGCCGCAAGCTGCCGCGAACCGAATCGCCGACGATCAGCGCTCCGCCAATCACGGCCGTCCCGGCAACCACGCCCAACAGCACGGCAAGGTTAGTCCGCCAATAGTAAAGAATGCTTTGCAGCAACAGTCGGGTGGTGGTCATTCGGTTCAACGTCGCAATTCAAGAGACGAGTGAAAACGGGTTAGTTTGTGGCATCGACCAGTTTGCCGTCGATGAGTTCGTATCGCTTTGGAAAGCGGTTGGCGAGCGACTGGCTGTGGGTGACGCAGATCAACATGGCGTTCTGTTCGCGGGCCAGTTCCAGCAATAGTGATCCGATCGATTCGGCCGTTTGCTGATCGAGATTGCCGGTGGGTTCGTCGGCCAGTAGCAGTGCCGGCTGATTGAGCAAGGCGCGACAGACGGCGACGCGTTGTCGCTCGCCGCCGGAAATCTGTGCCGGGCGATGCGTCATCCTTTCGGCCAGACCGACGCGTTCCAACAGTTCTTTCGCGCGTTTTTCTTCGGCCGCTCCCGCGCCGCTGCCGGCTAACGCAGGGATCAGCACGTTTTCCAATACCGAACACTGCGGCAACAGGTGATGGTCTTGAAAGATAAAACCGATGTTCTTGTTGCGGTAGGCGGCCAGCTGGGAACCGTCCATGTTGAATGGATTCTCGCCGAGTACGCTGAGGGTCCCGTTGGTCGGTTCATCCAGCGTGCCGATGATGTAGAGCAGCGTGCTCTTACCCGAGCCGGACGGACCGGTAATCGCCGCTGCGTCGCCGCGTTTCAATTGGAGATCGACGCCGCTGAGAACGTCGAGTTCACCGGCGGCACCGGTGAAACGTTTCGTTAACTCGCTGACGATCAGGTCGCTATCGCTCATGGTGTTCTTGTCATTTTCCGTCACGTCGCAGAAACCCGGTTTCTGCAAATGCTCATTCGGTTTCGTAGTTTTCCAACTGATTGCGATACGCGGCCGGAATTTCGATCGACTTTATTTCGTCACCGCCACCGAAGTGACAGCAGACGGTTTTGAGTTGACCGTGTGCGATGCGGGTCTCACCGCGGTGAAACTCGATGTTGAATGTTACCGACTTCACGCCGATCCGTTTGACGGAAACGCTGACGTCCAACACGTCCTCGAATCGAGCGGGCGCATTGAATGAACAGGAAGCCGAAACCCGTGGCCAACTAATCACCGTACCGTCGTCCTGCCGGTTGATGAGTTCCAGGCCGAGCGTGCGAAACAATTCGTGTTCGGCCTGCTCCATGTAGATATAGAAATTGGCGAAATGCGCGATCCCGGCCATATCGGTTTCGCAGAATTCGATGCGTCGGGTGGTACGGAAGACTTCGGCCATTGTTGACTCATGCTGGGGGGGGGGGGGGGGGACCAGGGGGATGTACC
>CAUZOL010000227.1:0-11116 GCA_963581435.1 Planctomycetota bacterium | reverse complement strand
ACGCTCCGCAAAAACGACCTGAAAATCCTGGACGGCATCCAATCCGCCTTCCACCAGTCCCCCAACCTGCCAGCGCACATCTTCGTCACTGGGTAGTTACGAAAAATGAAACCCGGTTTTCTCGCAAGAACCGGGTCTCTTCGATTTGGTCAACTGTCAGATGCTGCAGGTTAGCAGCAACCGGCCGTCTTATGGCACAAACGTGTCCCACTGGAACGGCAGTTCGCCGAATCCAATGCCGAGCAAGACACCGAAAGTGAAGTCGTCTCCCGTAGTGAATCCGGCTGTCGTCGAAGCTGCTGTTCTCCGGAAGGTGCTCAGACCCACGCCCGGGAAGAGGAAGCTGTCGGAAGCTCCAATTGTCAGGTTTGGATCTGTAAAGTCGCCAAAGGCGTTGACTTCACGTGCAGCCAGCCGTTGGGCGTTCCGTGCACGTGTACCCGAATTGAAGGGGCCGGGATCGTCGAAGAACCCGCCATCGGTACCGTTGTCCTGACCTCTCGTGCGAGATTTGAATTCCGGCTCGTCGTTGTTGTAGGACGCTCCGCTGCGAGCCACATTAGCCGAGTCCCCCGTGTTGCCGGTAAAGATCAGGTCGAGCCGAGCGAGCGGGTCGGCACGAAATCCGGACGGTGTGAACAGGTCGTTGCCCGGGACACGTGGATTCTCGTTCTGGTCGGTCCAGGCTCCGCCGGTGGTGGCCGGATCAACTGTGGAAGTGAATCCTTCGAAGAGCACGTCTTCGCCGAAGTTGCCGTCAAACGTGTTGTCCGTAACCGTTGCGATCACACCGCCACGTCCATCAGATGCGAACCCGCCGGGATCGGCAAATGATGTTCCGCTATCGCTGGAACCAACCCGCAAGACGAGTCCCGTGCCGTTGAAGGCGCTGGAGTTGCCGTTGAAGGCGATCGTCGAGTTTCTCACCGACAGACCAAGTGTCGGCGTTGCCGTCACCGCACCATCGGCTGCCAGGGCGACTATTGCTGCGTTGGTTTGATTCTGTGTTGCCGACGCTGTGTTGACGACGTAGAAGCCTTCCAGTTCGTTGGAGACGATGTTGGCGTTGTTGAAGGACACGATCGAGTCGGCATTCGATTGGTTGAGAACGTCAACGCCGCGGCCCAGGTTTCGGGTGATCATGTCACTGTCGGATGTCACAGACAAGCCACCCAGTGTGCCGAATCCGTTGATTTCGAGTCCGTCACCAGTGTTCTGGTCGATGATATTCGAGTTCATGGTCACAGAGACAGAGAACGGGCCACCGCCGGCAAGTGCGACACCAATTCCAGTGTTGCCGCGGACGATGTTGCTGTTGAGTGCGAGCGAGTTTGTCGTTGCTGGATTGAAGTCGATTCCGCCCGTGCCGTTGTTGTTGATCATGTTCTCAGTGAATGACGCTGATCCGGCACCGTTGATTTCCACACCGTCCAAAAAGTTCATGTCGATCAGGTTGCCCATCCCCGCGGTACCAACGATGAGAGTGTCGGTCGTCGCGTTCAGCTGGATGCCATGTCCCGAATTGTTTGTGATCGTGTTGTTGATCCACGTTCCACGGATGCTTCTGGAGTCGGTCGCTGTGTTGACGCTCTCGGTCGCATCAACACCGTCGATCGTGTTCAAGCTGATGAGGTTGTTATCCATGTCAATATCGAGGTCGGCGTCAGCATCGACTCGCAGGCGGACGCCATTGACCGTGTTCGTGGTAATGATGTTGTCATCGACATCGTAGGTGTCCAGCAGACTGGCATTTTGCGCGGTGAGGTTCAGACCGTTGGCGTTGGATATAAGCGTGTTGTCGATGATGTCCAGGTTAATCACGCGGGCCGTGTCACGGCGGAGCCAGTTGATGCCGTCGCCTGTGTTGTTGGTGATGATGTTGCCGTCATCGTCGTCGCCGTCCGTGTTACCGATGACGAGATCGGTCACCACGCCAGATTGTCGAACAAACCCCTGGACGCCGCTGCCGGTGTTGTTGGTAATTGTGTTGGCGTCAAAGACAGAGTTATTAAGCGTCGATGTTCCGGCAACTTCGACAAAGACACCCTGTCCCAGAAGAGTTGTTGTTCCCGCATTATCGACGGTGTTGGTGATCGTATTGTTTCGGATGACGAGTGCTCCAGTCGAGTTGTTCTGGAGTGAGTAGGCGATGCCGACGTCTGTGTTGGCAACGATGGTGTTTTCGTCACCCAAAACGATGCCACCAATCTCCAGATTGAGCGTGCTGATGGTTGGGGATGTGGCATCGGCCAAGGCGTTGACGCCGCCCATGCCGTTACCCTCTCCTGTGTTGCCGATGACGTTGTTCAGCAACGTGAAGTTTCCAGCGCCGCCTGCACCAAGGATGCTGCCGCCGGCGGAAGCTTCGAAGCCGACGCCGAATCCGGTGTTGGAATTGAAAGTGTTCACGGTCTCGCCGTTGATTCCGATTCCACCGGCGATGATCGAGGCGGTTCCGTCAGCACGCAGGAAGGCACCATTCAGACCGTTGCCGGTCAAGGTGTTGCCGGTGAAGTTGGCCACGTTAAGCGTACCGCCGGCCAATGCTTCCAAACGCACGCCGTTGCCGTTTGCGTTGTTGCTGGCCGTGTTGTTCTGGAAAGAATTGATGTTGACTTTCGAGCCGGCACCGTTAGCTTGTGCGCTGAAGCCAGTGTTCGCGGCGGTATTGAGGTTGAACAGGTTGTCCGTCACGGTGAGGTTGATAGTACCGCCGGACGTGGCGCGGGCCAGTGTGCCGGTGACGTTTGCTGTTATCGTGTTGTTGCTTATCGTCAAGTCGTCGATGGACGACCCATTCGCCGATTCGAGAAGAACTCCCTCGCCAGCGATCTGGTTGATCTGGTTGTTGAGGATTGTCGAAGTCTGAAGAACGGCCGTGTCCGTCAGTGTGAGGCGGATTCCCGGATCGTCCGGATGAATCGGCACGTTCACTTCGGCCATCTCGACAATTGGAATGTCAGCAATGAGGATGCGGCCATCAACCAGCGGTGCGCCAACGAACGGGCCGGCTGGGGCTCCTGGGGCGGCTTGGATGAACGGTTGTGCCTGTGAAATATCGACCACATAGCCGAGGTCGGCCCACTGCGCGACTGTCGTGCGACTGATGGGATTCACGCCAGAGTTCAGGAAGCCGGTCATCAACTCGTTGTTGTAGACCGATTCACGCCAGTGACTGTCGCGCGTTCCGCCACCACCAGTGTTTGCCACGGGTACGCCCACGCCGCCACCGGCAGGAAATCGAGCATTGTATTCCGCTGTGGCCTGGGTTCCGGTGAATCGCGGGTCGGCACCGCCGGCACCGGCCAACAGGCCGAGGTTGTTCCAGATGGTGCCGAGGCCCAGAACGTGTGCCATTTCGTGCAGGATGACGTCCTGCAGTTGGCCGCTTGCTTCCAACGCTCCGAGGTCGGCGGTATCGAACTGCATGATTCCCGAGAACGGCAGGAAGGAACCAACTCGCAGCCCCGTGGGGCCAGCTTGTCCGAGAATGCCACCCACACCGTCAATCGCGACGCCGGCCGCGTCGATTTCGACATCATCGATCAGTCCAACATCGGGAATGTCGCCGATAATGATCCGCTCCCAAACTTGCTCGGCAGATGTGAAGATCGCTTCCTGTGACGGCGTCAGGCCGCCGGTGAAGTTGACGACGATGTCGAACAGGCTGATCGGAGTTGTCAGTGCAACCGGTGCTCCAATCACGTTGTTCTGAATGTTGGTCAACGCAATCGCGCTGCCCGTCAGGTCAAACGCGATGCCATCGATGGTGTTTTCGGTGATCCTGTTGCCGTCCGCCACGTCGGTTCCACCGATCACAATGTTGGCGGTACCGCTGTCGGCGTTGAAGTTGAAGCCGGCGTTGGCGTTTCCGAGGAAGCCCGTCGATGTCGTGCCGAGTTGGTTTCTCACCAGTGTCGCCACGATGGTGGAATTCATTCGGGATGTCAGCGAAATCCCGTTGTCCATGCTGCCACCGATAAAGTTGTCGGCAAACGAAGCATTCAGCGTGCTGCCGGTCGTGGTGATATCGACGGCATCATCGACGTTGAGGTTGGCAGAGTTGCCAGTGAACGCCAGATTGAGCGTGTCGCCGCCGGTGACCGTAATGTTGACGCCGTCGAGGCTGTTATTCAGGAACGTATTCTGGTCGATCAGACCGGTTCCCGAAGCATTGGCCAACTGAACGCCGTTCGTTGCGTTTTGGATTGTATTCCGGTTGATGTTGAATCCGTTAATGTTGCCACGAATTCCGACGTGGCGTGTCGAGACGTTTGAAAGTCCCTTCCGCCCATCGACGGTGAACCCGGAGACCTCTGTGTTATCAACCATGTTGACGACAGAACTGGCAGCACCCTGACTGTTTGTGATCAACGGAAGCGAGCCGCCGGTGAAACCGGGCAGATCGAACGTTCCCCGGTTCGTTGCAAACTGGTGCGATACCGAGCTTGAGAGCAAGCGTTGGTTGGGGAAGAGCTGGAACGCCTGGGAGACCACCAGGTTCGTACCCGAGCCATCGGCGCGTGGAACGACTCGAATAATTCGACAACTTCCATCGTTCGTCGAGCGGGCCCCTTCCAAATTGCGGAAGGGACTTTCAAACGTTCCGACTCCGATTGCTGTCGAATTCGGATCGACGTGGATAACGCAGACCGCCAGACCGGTGACTGGATCAATTGCCGCGATCGGATCGATAACGGTTTCAATGTTAACCGGCGTCCGATGGTCGCGCATGACGTCGCTACCCATCAGACTGGCAACCGCCCCTTGCCGCAATGCCAACACCTGATTGGTCTCAGGCGTGTTGGGGCTTTGGCCGCGAACAATCGTGCGAGGCGAGCGAAACATCTGCTTCAACCCACCGGTCGGAAATGCGATCGAAACATTGACCGATGTGTTGGCACCGAAGACGTCGTCGTTGGTGTAATTCATGCCGACCAGAACATCGCGCGTCAAAGCGGCCGATGTGCGAAGCCGCCATCCAAGAGCCTCTTCGGAATCGTCGTGCCAGAGGTAGTACGCACCGGCGTAAGCGTTGACACCATAGCGTCCGAGGAACGGCATCGGTCCGCCCGCTTCAATGTATCCCTTGTCGTAGGCCAACTCGCTTCTGTTGAGGAAGTTGAAGGCGACAGTGTTGCCCTGAAAAAGTGGAGCATCGCCTGTAAAGCCCTGATTCAGCGTCAAGCGATTGGTCTCGAGGACGATGTCGGCACCCCCACGCACTTCGAGGTAACGGCCGATGGATTCCAGTTGCAGACCGGCACGGCGGTAGGACTGATTGTGTGTGTCGTCGATGTCGTACCAGCCGTTGATACCGAAGATGCGGTTCAGTTCCTCAAAGTAGTAACGGTGACCGATTCCGAAGTTGGCTGAAAGGTCGCCCAGATCTGTGCTGGTTCCCCGTAGAACACCGTACACGAGACTCGTACCCGGATTGGTGTGCCAAGGCAGAAATGCGCTGACGCTGGTCGAGTTGCTATCGATCCCCATGCGATTGCCGAAGATGCCATCGACACTGATCCGCGGTGCAAACGGCGCGTTGATCTGGTATCCGACCACATCAGACATCGCAGCTCTAGCTGCATTCTGCCGAGTCGCTGTCTGGTACGCCGACTGGCTTGCGTAGCCATAATTCGACGAAGATCCGTTCGGAGCACCGACATAAAACGAACTGGTCGGATAGGAGCTGTATCCAGAATTCGACGCAGATCCGTTCGGAGCACCGAATTGTGACAACGGAGCAATCGAGGGGTCGTACCCCTGTGCGAAAGCATCCGCCGCTGAGAACAGCGCAGTCAAAACGACGGTCAGTTTGCAGAGGGAATTCATAGTATTTCGTCTCATCGATTCTTCCGATTCGTACCGCCGAGTGAAGATGTAACGGTAATTCGGGCTATGGCAGTTATTCTGACTAGTTCGGTCGTATCGCCTGTGCGAGTTGAGAGGAATTCCTGCCGTGCATTGCACTTCCGACGAAATCTGAGCCGGTTGCCGCTGCTCGTTGCGGCAGCGGTTTTTTGTAATTCCGGAAATAATAAGGACTTGCACGAAATAGTGGTTTTTGGTGCACTATCTAATTCAGGCCGAAATGTTTCACAGACCGGGAGGGTTCTTCGTACTGCTGCAGAGTCCCAAAGTTCGCGATTGCCCCTGTGTTACCCACAGTGGTTAATGGTTGTGGCTAACCTGCTCCGCGTGGGTTGATCCTCGACGTCTTTGCAGACGCACATCATCTGCTGCGATTCCCAGCTCGCGATTGGTGGAGTCGCGGTGCCACTGGCGTGTCGTGCAATTCCTGCGAGAGCGGCTTCAAGCAAACGGGGCCTGTTTGGTCAATTGAATACAAGACCCATGTTCAGTCGGGATTCTCAATGTGTTGACTCGCCGTTACGATGACGGAAAGTTCACCGCACCACAGGCATTGACCAATGACCAATCCCAAACCATCCCGCCAACGATTCTTGTTTCGCCGTGCATAGCACGTTTTTTCAACAGCGGGAGCTTTGAAGTGTGTAAGCGAATGGAAGACATGGTGGGACCACGTAGAATCAGTTACTACGGGTACTCGATGGTCATGGCGATGGTCATTCTCGCTGTTGGTATTCCGTTCGACCTCAATCCCGAATCGAGAAAGCTGATCGGTCATCTTTTCATCACTTTTCTAGTCGTCGTGGATTTCATGTTTGTCCGTGACTGTATGAAACACGGACGGTTGTACCGTACAAGAAATGAATGGGTTGAACGTGAGGATCACCCTTACCAATTCTGGTATGGCATTTCAGGCGGGTGCATATTCGGAGTCTTGGCAGCTATCGTTGTTGCAATTTACTATGTGGGTCTCCTCAGGGAGCTACTCAAGTAGCGGAACGTCCTCCGCGTAATTGCCGTCACCGATAATCCCGCACATCATTCACTTGGCCATGACTGACGATCCACTGCAGAATTCGGTTCAGTTTGTGCAAGGAGTGGGACCGCAGCGCGCGGAATTGCTCGAACGGTTGCAGCTGCGCACGGTGGATGAGTTGTTGTGTCATCTCCCGCGCGATGTCCTCGACCTCACCGATGTTCGTCCGCCATCGAAGCTTGAAGAAGGACTCGTGCAGACGGTGAAGGGGACGGTTGTGGACGTCGATGGCCGGCGTCTTTCGGGGGGGCGAACCATTTCAGCCGTTCTGCTCGATTGCAGTGGGGAATACGCGCGCGGTTCCTGGTTCAATCAGACGTGGGTGCAGAAGAAGTTTCAGCAGGGCCAGCACGTGTTGTTTTCGGGAAAGCCGAAGCGGAAGAGCGTCCGGTGGGAATTCTCGCATCCCCGTGTGCAGTGGCTCGATTCGGACGATGGCGAAGCACACGCCGGCATCCTCACGCGGTACGGCCTCACCGACGGCCTGAAGATGTACGAAATGCGGCGGATGATGCGTCACACCGTCGAGCAATTCGCGGAATTCGTTCCCGAACAGCTGCCGGCCGCATTCCGCGAGCAGCATCAACTGCTCACGCGGTCCGAGGCCTTTCGGCAGGTTCATCTTCCGGCCGATATGGATGAATACCGCGCGGGTCGGCGACGGTTGATTTACGACGATTTGCTGGAATTTCAATTGGCGTTAGCCATTCGACGCCGCGCCTGGAAGCGGCAGGATGTTGCACCCGTCCTGAAATCGTCGGTCAAGATCGATGCCCGCATTCGTCGACTGTTTCCCTTCGAGTTCACGGCCGGACAAGATCAGGCCGTCCGCGCAATTGCCGACGATTTGGCATCCGGCAAGGCGATGCATCGGCTGCTACAGGCCGACGTCGGCGCGGGGAAAACCGTGGTTGCCGTTTACGCGATGTTGGTGGCAATTGCCGCCGGTTATCAAGTCGCGCTCATGGCTCCAACCGAAGTACTGGCGGTGCAGCATTGGGAAACAATCAACGCGGCTCTGGCGCACAGCCGTGTGAAACGCGTGTTGTTGACCGGCCAATTGACGGCCGCTGAGCGAAAGCAGACGCTCGCCGACATCAAGTCGGGTGAAGCACAAATGGTCATCGGCACGCAGGCCGTCATTCAGAAAGACGTAGAATTTCAGCGGCTCGGGGTTGTGGTGATCGACGAGCAGCACAAGTTCGGCGTTGCGCAGCGAGCCAGATTCTCCGGGGGAGAATCGTCCCCACACGTTCTGGTGATGACGGCGACACCGATTCCGCGCAGTCTTTGTTTGACGCAATTCGGCGATCTCGACATCACCGCAATTCGCGATCTGCCCCCCGGTCGCCAGTGCGTCGTCACCAGTCGCATTACCGGTCAGGCTGGTCGAAATCGAGCATGGAAGTTCGTTCGCGAGCAAGTGCAAGCGGGCCGGCAGGCATTTGTCGTCTGCCCGCGTGTGGTTGCCGATGAAGCGGAGTCGCCCGACGATTTGGCCGCAAGCGCCGAAACGGTGCATCAGCAGCTATCGACGGGGGAACTGGGAGACTTCCGCGTCGATCTGGTTCACGGGCAGATGGATCGTGAACGCAAGTTGGCCGCGATGGAGAAGTTTCGCGACGGCGAAACGCAGGTTCTGATTGCAACGACGGTGGTTGAAGTCGGCGTCGATGTCCCCAATGCCACATTGATGGTCATTTATCAGGCGGAGCGATTCGGCCTGTCGCAACTGCACCAATTGCGGGGCCGCATCAGCCGTGGACGGTTTCAGGGCTATTGCTTTCTCTTCTCCGACAGCGACGCAGCGGATGCCGTGAAACGTCTTTCGGCAATGGAAGAGACGGCGGACGGATTCAAAATTGCCGAAGCCGATTTTGAACTGCGCGGCCCGGGAGATGTGTTAGGCACGCGTCAACATGGCGACATGCCATTGCGTGTGGCCGACCTGATCCGCGACAACGATGTCCTCGAGGAAGCCCGCAAGGCGGCATTCGATTTAGTCGAATCGGGTCAGTTCGATCAACCGGAATTCGCCCCCTTGAAGATCCAGGTACTTGAACGGTTCCGCCAACTCATGGATCTTCCCCAAAGCGGATGAAGCAGGCGAGCCGTCGGCTTTATGCCGACGGGCGATTTCAGTGTTCGGGGCCGTTGGACTGGTCTCACCCATCAGTGGGCTGACACCCACCGCTCGCCAGAGAATCGCCCTATTCTCCGGCCTGTTTCACCGGTGGTTCAGCCGTCAACACGGCGATTCCGGCGATCAAAGGGAAGACCAAGAAGCAACCGAGTGCGAACTGGTAACTTCCGAAGTGGTCTTTCGCCAACGCCAGCGGCAACGGGCCGAAGGCGGCCGCAATCACCATAATGGACATCGCCAATCCGCGGACAGCTCCCTGATAAAGCCGACCGTAATAGTTGATCCAAACCACGGTCCCCGTCGTGCGGATAATCCCGCCCTGCAATCCCAACAGACCGGCGTACACAACCGCAATCGCCGGCGAGGGAACCCACATCCACAGGGCAAGGGCCATCGATATGAACAACATGCTGGCCGCTAACAAATAGCGTGCCTGAATTCGGTCGGTGAGATAACCTGCGACGACACTCGAAACGGTGCCGACGACCGCCTGAACCGCCATCAGCCACAACGCATTGCTGCGTGTCACGCCATGTTCGCCAAGCAGCGAGACCTGATGAAATATCAGGCCGGTGCCAATCATGGAACAGGTGGAAATGACT
This sequence comes from Planctomycetota bacterium, assembly GCA_963581435.1. GTDB lineage: Bacteria > Planctomycetota > Planctomycetia > Planctomycetales > Planctomycetaceae > JABISG01. Next base: position 1,464 of record CAUZOL010000227.1, on the reverse strand, counting down.
GCGAGCAATTTCCAGAAGGTCGGCGTGCGGCAGGCTTCGCCCACCGTCCACGATTCTTGTGTGGGTTGAATAAATCCCGGTCTCGAAGTGTCTGCCGAATCGTGATCCGGGTCCAATTCATCCAAGTCGGTCGGCACGCGTCCATCGGGCAATAGGCCCATATCTTCCGGGCGATCGCGTAGAATCACGATTCCGGGAATTATGAGGAGAGCGCCAACGGCTGCAGCCAAAAGCATCCACGTGTTACGCCAGCCAAACTGGGCGATCAGCATGTTGTTGATCTGAGGCACACACATCACCGAGAGCGTGCCGCCCAGTCCGACCAATCCCGTTGCCAATCCACGGCGATGTTCGAACCATTCGCCGACGATCCACGATGAGATTAAAGTCAACGTGCCTTGCCCAAGGCAGCGAATCATCGCGAAGCCCAGATACAACGCCGCCACGTGGTGAATGCTGCCCATCCACAGGCAGGCCAGCCCCAGCAGCAGGGCGACCACCGGCAACATTTTCCGGGCGCCGACAGAATCAAGCATCCGCCCCATCATGGGAAGGGTGAGCCCGCCAAGTACGGTTGCCACGAGATACGCTAGCGAGAACTGCGTACGCGGCAGTCCCAAGTCGCCCAGCATGGGGTCGATGAAGGCCGCGACCGAATACGATTGCCCGGGAGCGGACATGAAGACGATAACGGCCGACATTCCCAGAATCACCCAGCCGGGATGGAACTGCGCAGCCGAATCTGTCTTAATCTGCAGTTCGAGTTCAGCAGGGGGTTCCGTCGTCTGGACGCTCATTCGGGGACTTCACAGGCGCCACCGGCCGGTAAGAACCAGCGCAGCGACATTTCGGGGCAGGATACCGGCAGAAATGCTGACTGCCGGTTGGAAGGAGAGAGACCACTTTAGTTGACGCCATTCAAGCATTCAACCCGAACTCCCGCCGTACAATTGGCACTTGGGAGTCGAATTGAGCGTCTGTACTCACACGTCAGACAGATCGGAGGGATCAAAGGTTCGGTCGTCTTGCCGAAAATCGGGCGGTCGGCGGATGACGAGGCAACTGGAAATCGAATCGTGCCACGCCTGTTTTTTGTCGTCAAAACCGGCCGTCAGATATCCCAGCAGACAGCAGTAGCTGGAAAATGCCTTCGCCCAGTGCCGCCCGGTTGCCCGGCCGAACGAAACCTTCTCGCCCTTCAGGTCTGTGACGATCAACCCCAGCAGCATCTTGCCAAAAGTTGCCTGGTAGCGCGAACTCTCCATCGTGGAGTAATACGGCCAGGTCATCAACAACAAAAACAGTTCGGGCATCCAGATTCCGGTCATGTCGAGAATATCGTGGATGTCCATTCTGCAAAACAGATGCTGGCGCAGATTCGAGAATTTGGTAAGACTCCGGCATGGACAGGGTGCCGGAGATGGAACTCGATCGGGATCAGTTGATCTCGCTTGTCATGCAGTT
>CAUZOL010000226.1:0-11174 GCA_963581435.1 Planctomycetota bacterium | reverse complement strand
CCAAGGGCCGGACGGTCTGCCGCTCGCGCGTTGTTGTTCCGGCCCGCGGGCCGGAACAACAACGTTTGCTTTCTACCGTAAACCGTTGGGGTTTACAGTCGCTTGTAAGATACAAGGGCCGGCTGTGTGTTTGGACCGGGCGCATATCACATTGGACGTCGCTGGTCAAACGGCGTTTGGGCTCCCCCAAACTTGCGTTACTTCGTTGGTTTCGCTGAAAGTGGAAACCCCCGTGACTCGTGTCGCGCAATGGATAATCCATGGGCGGATGATCGCCGAAGGTCACTGAGACGTTGTTCTCGGATCTTGCGATTCGGTGCCAACGTTGTTGTGGGCTTGGCCACGTGGTACGATGTGCGTGCGGTGATCGCCTTCTCTTTACCCACATGTCGTATGTCGGGGCGGATTCGATGAGCCGAATTTTGTCCGTTGGTTTGTTGCTAGTTCTTGCCGGTCTTTTCGGGGGCGCGGCTTGGTACTGGCGCGGTCCCGCCGATGCACCTGACGCGGTTGATTCCGGCGCGGTTGATTCCGACGGTGAACACATCGTCGAACTCGACAAGCAGAAGCAGAAGCAGATCTGGAGTAGCGAGCACGTTACGTTCAAGATCGAAACCCACTTCGGCAAGCCGTTTGTCGAAGTGCTCAAGAGCCGGGACCGCAAGCGACTGATGGAGTTCTTCCAGCCGGATTGCCGTGGGAAAGTGTTTTCGGCGGCAACGGGCGAAACGCGCCAGGCGAGCGTTGTTTCCGAAACGCGCATCCAGTCGGACGGGCATCCCGGAAAAGAAGCAGACCGGAACAGCATTGTCGATCGGCTGCTAGATTCGATCGGTGAGATCCACGAAGTCGAACGTGGTCGGTTGCGTGTTCTGGAGATCGAACTCCAGGAAGGTTCGCAGGAGGACTGGCAGACACGGCTGCTGCTGACGTGCCGTGGCCGCAACAGCGACGGTCATCTGGTGGCCTTTCGTGGCGAACACGATGTCGTGTTCCGCTTCGCGAAGGTGGACGGAATCGAAGAAGAACCGGTTGTCGCAGGATGGGAGACCGTTTCTCAGGGAATTCGGAAAGCACCGGGACCGCTGCTGGAGGAAGTCACAGAGATCGTCGGACTGGATCGCGTTGACTTGGTCGATAATTGGAAACGTCCCGCAGAAGTCAGAAACACCTACAATTTTCAGATGGCGGTTGCGGACTTCGACCAGGATGATTATCTCGACATCGCAGTTGCCTCCGGTTCGACTACGCCCATCTTATTGCGGTCGCAGGAAGGCCGGAAGTTCGAAGACATCGCCGAGTCGGTCGGATTAAAGCGGTGGTTCGCTCCCACCACACTGGTTAGTTGGATCGACTTCGACAACGACGGTTTCCCCGACCTGCTGATGGGAGATCGTCTGTACCACAATATTCGCGGCGAGCGGTTCGAAGACGTGACCGCCGCATCGGGATTGCGAATCGGATTCGATCCCATGGGGTGCGTTGTTGCCGACTATGACTGTGACGGTTTGCTCGATGTGTACATCCTGTACCAGACGGCAACGAGTCCCCCCACCGAAAAGTCTCCCTGGGTGGGGGATCGATTGACGGGCGTCAAGAACCAGCTGTGGCGCAATGAAGGCAATGGTCGGTTCCTGGATGTCACTGACAGTTCGGCCGTCCATGGCGGAAAGCGGTTGACGTTCGCCGCCGCATGGCTCTTTTACGACGACGACCATCTGCCCGATCTCTACGTCGCCAACGACTTCGGCCACAACGTATTGCTCCGCAATCGTGGCGACGGATCGTTCGAAGATGTCACGACCACCGCCGCTTGTGGCGATTTCGCCACCAGCATGGGAGTCACCAGCGGCGACATCAATAACGACGGCACGACCGAGATCTACGTGGCCAACATGTATTCGAAGATGGGGCGCCGCATCATCGGAAACGTCTGCGCCGACGACTACCCCGCCGGCATCTACGGACAGATCCAAGGCTCCTGCCAGGGCAACACCCTGTATTCGCGCGCCACCGGCAAGACGCAGTTTCGCCAGATCGGTGATCAGCTCGGTGTCAACGAGGTGGGATGGGCCTTTGCGCCGGCGATGGCTGATTTCGACAACGATGGTTGGCTCGATCTGTACGCTGCCACCGGCTATCACAGCTTCGAGCGAAAAAAACCGGACGGCTGATCGTGCCTGTGGCGGGCCGTCGTGACACGGCCACTTGATCGCGAATGCAAGATTCCTCAGATCGGAGAGTTGGACGCGAAAAACGGTGAGTTCTGGGTGGAGAATCCATTTTTGTTGACAAAGACCGGCAAGAATCTCAGCGCCTTCGAGCGAAACCACCTTTATCTGAATATCGCCGGCCACTCATTCCTCGACGCGTCGTTCGCCTCGAATGCGGATATCGATGCCGATTCCCGTTCGGTGATCGCGGCCGACTTCGACCGCGACGGCGCCTGTGACTTGCTGGTTGGCAATGACGGCGGCGGACCGTTGCGACTGTTCGTCAACCGGTTTCCTCGTAACAACCGCCGCGTCCGGATCCGGCTCACCGGGACGACCAGCAACCAGCCGGCCATCGGCTCGCGAGTTGTCCTCCAATGTGGCGGGCGAGAGATCGTCCGAGATCTGTTCCCCGCAAACGGGTTCATGGGGCAGGCGCCGGCGGAACTGCTCGTAGGCATCGGAGAGGCAACGACCATCGAGAAGTTGACCGTCCGTTGGCCCACCGGAAAAGCACAGGAATTCCGCAGCCTCCCCGGCGATTCGGTGATCACGATCACGGAAGGCATCGCGAAACCGCAGATCGCGCCGCTGGTTGTGAGAATCGCCAAATCACGTTCCGATAAGTAAGGCCGTCCACGCCCCCCTGCGTTGAGTCGTCTTGTGGGGCGGCCTACAATGAATGTGTTGGATTCTGTGGACGTTGCCCGCTTTCCCTTTTGTTTGTATCGATATCCTCATGCGATTTCACAGCCGTCGTCCATCGACGTCGCATTTTGCCAAACGGGCGCAGACGCGCATCTTGCGATTGATCGGGCTGTTGGTGCTGGTGATGATTGCCGTCAAAATGGCCGGCCGAGCATCGTTTTGGGCGTGGATGTTTCCCGACCAGAACAGCCATGCCGCCAGTCAGCCGGTGACGCCCCCAGAAACCGTCGATGAGAGCAAGTACAAGGTGAAGTTGGACGAGGGGCCCAAATTGGCAGCGGGGGAATTTATTGCTGCTGCCGAACCGGTTGCTCCGGTTGTGGATAACGCGACCGACGAGGCGACGGCCGATGTGCTGCAGTTCGATCCGGAGTTACTGTCGGTGGTTGAAGACAACACGATGAGCATTCGTCCGATTGAAGCGGATGCGTATTACGCCGTGTTGGCGAAAGCCCGCGACCTGCCTGCTGAAACATTGGAGCAGCACGCCGATGCCGATGTCTCATTCGCCGTGCTGATGAACCAGTCGCCGCAGTTTCGCGGCAAGCCGATCACCGTTCGCGGGGAGATTCGGCGGCTGCTACCGTTTACTGCAGGGAAGAACGAACACGAGATCAAAGATTTGTGGGAGGCGTGGTTGTTCACCGAGGACGCGGGGCTTGACCCGTATCGAATTGTCTGTACCGAGATCCCGCCGGGAATTCCTCGCGAGGAAGGATTGAAGAAAGCGGTGCCGGTGCGCGTGACGGGGTTCTTTTTTAAGATCGAGGGGTACGAAGGGCGGGGCGGATTGCATACAGCACCACTGCTGTTGGCAAGAACCTTGCGCTGGTTGCCACCGCCGCCGGTCAGCAAAAATGATAGCACTCTCGGGCCGTGGATTGTGGGGTTGGTCTGTCTGACGGCGGTTGGGTTGGCATTCACTTTCTGGCGAATTTCAGCCAGCGACCGTTCCTCGCAGACACGGAACTTTCATCGCTACAACGAACCGCGGCCCGAAGCGCTCGACGCATTGAAGTTGCTGGAAACAAGCGACGAGACCGACATGTTTCGCAGCTTGAGGGAGGATGACGGGCAGTCGCCGACCAAACCGGCCGACGCCGGCGCCTGATTGTCAATTCGCCTTCACGTTGGCTCGTTTTTCGATTCTGGCGTCTTTGTCTCGTCCGCTGCCAGTCGGTTCTTTCCAGTCACCATGAAGCAAACGAAACCGACAGCGGCCACCAACAGAGTGATCAGGCGGAAGAGCAGGGTGGCCAATAGGCCGCCCGCTTTTGCCAATTCCTTGTGGTCGGTTCGGCTCTCGGCTTCACCGTAGAAATACGAGATCGCACCTTCCAGTACGCCGACGCCTCCCGGTAGTGGAACGAACGATGCACCGACTTCAGCCGCAGGGACAATCAGCAGGTGGGTCGTGTAGTCGGGCGCGACTTCCTGCAGTTGCAGCGCGCGCGAAGCGAAGTAGAACGACGAAAGAATCCCCATGTGGCCGAATAGGCTCATTGCCACCGCCAGCACGACGACCCTGCGTTTGGATTGATAGAGAACGATTGCCTGAATCAAGTCGCCGATAGCGCGTCCGACAAATTTCAAGTGGACCAGGCGATTCAACCAACGAGAGCGCGGCGTCGCCGGATGCAGCATGATGATCAGCCCAACCGTTCCGACGATCGCTCCGGTCCACAAGAATCCAGCGATTGATGCCAGGACATTGTTCTCCCGCAGGCCGGGCAGGGCGAGTGATGCGATTGCCCCCACGATAAACAACGCCAACAGTCCCAGAATGCGGTCGATGACAACCGTGGCAACGGCAACCAGCCGGCGCGATTGCTGTTCGCGTGCAATCGACGCGGCTTTGAAGAAATCGCCGCCCACCTGACCGGGAGCGACATAATTGAGCAGCAGACCCAGAAAGCCAAGTCGGAACGCGTCGCGCAACCGAAATTCAAATTCCTGCGCCCAGACCAGCAGATACCAACGGACAAACGTCAGCAACACCGAGGAGGCAATCAATGCGGCAGCAATGCAGCAATCGGCCCATCGAAATTTTCGATCGGCGATCTCGTTGAGGCTATCGAGATTCAGGTAGACGTTTTGGTAAAACAGGTAGCCAAGGATGACCAGGGCAATGACCCACTTCAGCAAACCCATATAGGGTTTCAGCCGCTGGAGAAGATCACGCATGTCGGGGACGATCCAGGCGAAAAAAATGAAAATTTGAAGCACTACGAAATGCAAAATCCTGCGACTGACATTTCCTGTCCGGCGCGGCCGGTTGCATTCACCTAGTCCCGATGCATCGACAATGCCAAGGCACGTCGCAAACTACAGAACTCAGTCTGCTTACGCAACGGCGCCTGTCGCGCGTTGGATTTCTCTGGTTGTTTGAATGTCGAAATTCCATTGAAATGCGGGCGAGCGTTAGCTACCCTCGCGTCGAATTTTGTTCAGTATTTTGTCGGCGGTTGCACTGGAAATGACGGCGAATTCGCGCCGATACACCTTGCGATTTCTAGTGCTGTTCATTATCGTCTCTCGGTCGCACTATCATGACCGAACGGGGCATAGATGGACGCGGCGACAACCCTGCAGCTTAAACGCGGAATGGATTTCGTGGCGGGTGTTGATCCAACGAGTGGACCAAAATCAAAGGATGCTCAAGGATGAGCCGATTGAAACTCTACTGGCCCGGGGCGCGCGGGCAGCTTGATGCAGTCATCCTGTCGATGGTGTCGGCCGATCGGGCGGGCGAACCGACGGTGATTCCGTTTGCCCCGTTCAAGCGAAAAGCGACAGGTCATTCGCGTTCAGCCGATGTGGTTGACCGAGCACATACGATTCACACCAACGGCCGCTGTCCCGCCTGTCGTCATCCGGTCATCGAACCAATCGAACTGAATGACGCCCTCGTTGGACGCGGCAACCTGCCGATTCCGGGAACAGCGACTCTCGTCGGCTTCCGCTGCGACCGCTGTGAATGCGAATGGCAGGCGTGATCGCGTTTCGGCGTTAAGAAAAAACGCGAGGGGCGTTACCCCGTCGTTAGACCGATGGTCGCGTTATTTCTTCCGCGGTGCGGTGCGGCCTTCTTCGGCGAGCGACTCGAAGTACCGGCGTACGAGATCATCGTACTTGGGCAGATACTTATCCTGATACACATTGAGCAGCTTCTCCCGCAGCTTTTCTGGCAGGTGTCCCCAAACTTTATTGCTCATTCTGTCCGATGAGAGCGGCGCGAATTGACGGTTTTCGGCATCGCGAGCCTTGTCGGTCGATTCCGGCGACTTGTCTTTTCGCGTCTTGCCGTCGTCGCCCGGTTTGGTCTCCGCTGGTTCGGGCGGCTTGGAACCCTTCTGCATCGGATCGCCGTCTTGTGGCTTGGGCGATTTTCCGCCCGACGGACTCGACTGTGCTTGTTGCTTGACCGCTTCAATCAACTGCTCCAGATTCTTGACGACGTCCTGTTGCAGCTCACGCGTCTTAAGGCCGGCGTCTTTGCCGTCGATTCGCTTCTGCGCCTCCCGCATTGCGCGAATCGCTTGCTCCAACGGGTTTTCCTGCGGACGGTCATTCGATGCACCGCCGCCGGTCAGTTTTTTAAACAATTCCTCGTCGGTGGAAGAGTCGGTTTTGTTGTTGTCTTGTGTTTGGGGTTCGGGCGTATTTCCCTTGGCTTTGTTTGCGGGATCTTGTCCGTTTGCTGACGCGAGTCCAGCCAACACGAACACGCAACAGAGAACGACCTTGGCAAATTGCCTGCAACTTAATCGATTCGAATTCACAGTTTGAAACATGTCAGCGTTCCTGTTAAAAGCCTCCGCCTGACTTGGCGGGAGCATCGTCGAGTTCAATTGCCTCATTAATGGCCTGCATGAGGTTCCGCGCCAAATCGGCCAGACGTCCCTGGTCGTTGGCAATTGCCTCGAGTTCCAGTTGCTGTTCGTCCGATAGTCCGCCGTTCTTGCGTCGTTGTGCATCGATTTCAGCGGTTCGCCGCAGCAGGCCTTCCTGAATTGTCTTCAGCATCTTGAGTTCGGCCAGTTTTGGGATGGCGCCTGTGGCACCGGGGCTTTGCTGCTCAGCACCGGTACCACCTGCCGGCGGGGGTTGACTGGAACCTTGCTCGGGTTTCAGTGCGGCGATCAGTTCGACAAATCGTCGTTTGGCCGCTTCTTCTGCTGCGACGGTGATTTGATCGGTTTGCCGTTTGTCGAGACGATTTGCCGCGATCTTCATGTCGCGCGACGCACCTTCCAACGCGAGAACAAAAACTTCAACTGCCGCCATGTCCTCGATGAGCGCAGCGGTGTCTTGGCGCAAGTTGTCCTGTGTTTCACGCAATTGTTTCAGCGAACTCAATTGGCCGCGGCTCCAACTGCCGCGTTTCTTGTGTGCAGAGTCGAGCCGCAGTGTTTCGTCGATCATCGCTTGTTGTGCAACAATCATCAGCTTGAGTTTATCACCCATTTTCTCCATGAGTTCGCGGGCGAGCCGTTCTTCGGCATCGCGGCGTGACTGGGCCAATTCGCGTTGGGCCTGTTCGAGGTCGTCGAGCGACTCCTGTTGCTCGCGCGCTGCGTCGGCTGGCTCGTCGCTGCCCAATCGTTCTTCGGTCTGGCGCAAACGCTCGGCTGCGCGGCCCGCCGATGTTCCCGCTGCGCGTGCCTGTAGCCTGCGCAATCGCCGAGACAAGCGTGCGACGTCTTCCCGAACTTCCTGCTGCTGCTTGCGCAGTTGCTGCAATTTCTGCTCACGTTGCTTGCGGTTGGCAATTTGCTCTGCTTCCTGCGTTTTCTTGTGTAACTCGTCCTGCCGCTTTCTCAAATCGAGCAGTTCCTCTTCGGCCTGCTTCAATTGCTTGACCAACATTTCTGAATCGGGAGTTCCGCGATCCGAGAGAATGTTGCGCAGTTCCTCCAGATCGTCGGCAATCTGCTGCTGTGCTTCGGCGGCAATTCCCACCTGATTTCGTTTGAGGGCGTCTGCCGTCTGCCGCATCTTGCTGGCGGTGGCGTTTTCCTCGATGTGTTGTTGCGCATCCTGCAGCGTTCCGTTTCCGTTTTGAGACGCCTTCGACTTGTCGGCGGATTGCGTTTTCAATGTCTCGCGAAACTCATCGAGCCGGTCGGCTTGTCGGCGCTGGCGATCCGAAACCTTGGCCAAGTCGGCTTCTTCCTGTGGTTTCAACTGTTCCAGGCCGCGACGTCCCAGAGTTTCGCGGCCGATCTCGGTGGCGTCCTGCTGAACGCGCTGCTGACCGGAAATGAGGTCGCCGAGTTCTTTGAGCAAATCGTTCCGCATTCGCCACTGCAACAACTTCCCACGCATCAGGGCGAGCGATTCGAGAACCGCGTCCTGGTTTTCCTTTGCCCGCTCCAGAGCCGCCGCTTCCTCTTCACCGCCGGTCGTTGCTTCCTGGCGTTGTTCCGCACCGGGGCCCATCGGTCCTACCGCGAACGGTTTGTCGCTCGTTTCGTCCTTGGTATCGGAGGCAGACGCGTCACGATTTGCCTGGTCCTCGGCGGCATTTCCAATGGCCGCGTTGGCCGCCTTGCGCGCACGCGTCAATTCCTGTTCGATCGCGGGCAGCAGGCTTTGCCGCAGCGCGGCAACCTCGTCGGCAATCTGCTGAAGCCGCGCGGTCATCTCCGGGGCGTCGATCTTGTTCAGCTTGAGATCGGCAATTGAGTTGCGCGTTTTCGATTCGAATCCATCGACGGGATTCAGTAATCGTGCGGAGATTTGCCGTTGGTCGAGTTCAATCCGCTTGAGCAAATCGACGTCGGAAGCGCGTAACTTGCCGACCGTGTTGAGCTGGGTTTCCAGTTCACCCACCTGTTCGCGGGCGAGCAATTGCGCTTTGACCAGTCGCTCCAACTCTTCGAGCAATTCCGACTGCCGACTCGCCAATTCCGCCTTCTTTTCTTCCGCGGTGATTATTGTCAAAGTGCGGGAAATGCTGCGACCGATGTGCTCGCTGCCGAGATCGTAATCGTCGTTCGCTGTGGCGTGGAAGACGATCCGCATGCCTGGGCTGAGCATCAATTCGGACAACAACCAGGTCTCTTCGATTGTCAGTTCAAGCGGTCGTTCGGTCGCCACCTCGCCGTCGCGGAGCAGTCGCGGTTCGATCGAATCGTCCTGTGAATTGCCCAGCTTGTAATGCAAGCGGACGCTCTTCAGTCCCAGATCGTCACGCACCAGAAACTTCAGCGGCACGTCGGCGACTGCCGTGACGTACAGATCGACGGCCGGTTTTTCGATCTGAATCTCCGGTTGGATGTCGGCGACGGCGCGGACTTCGTAGCGCGGGGCTTCCGGATTCTCGAAGCCTTGTGAGTCCTTCAAGTCGAACCAGTAGGAGTAAACGCCGGGATCTGTGATGGTAAAACGTGTTTTCAGGCGGCGTCCGTCTTTGGCAAGTTCGATCGGCTGCGGTTTTCTGCCGCGCAGCTGCAGCGATGCCGCCATCAGCCGCTTGTTGACACGGGCGGTCACTTCGACTTCGGTGCCGACCAATCCCTGCACATGTCCAACTCCGTCCCCCAAACGCTCAACCGGTTGTCCGCTGTATTTGGGGGGCGTCAACGTGACCTGCAATTCTTCAATCAGCGGGGGAGGGACGACTTCCAATTTGAATAACGGCTTGTCCCAATCGTCGCCACCGACGGCGCGAAACCAAACCGGCCCGCGCGTGGCGACGAGTGTTGCCACGCCAACTTCTCGCGGTTTTCCGTCACTGTCGCGGCGCGTTGCCAATCGCAGGACTTCGTGAACGGCTTCGTCGTCGGAGTAGCGGTACTCCATGCGGACGTCGTCCGGCAGATCTCCGCCGGCTAGCTCTGCGGCATTCTCCACGTAAACTGTCAGCGTGTCGCCGCGTGCCAAGCGAAGCGGAGTCGTCGGATCGTATTCGAGCGGGCGGAAATCGGCATCCAACAGTCGCAAATCGGTCGTTCGCGGCCAGTCGATGTCGCTGAAAGGAAAGACCAGCCGGTTCATGGCAATGCCGGCGTTCACTTGGTTGAAGCCGACAAGTAATGCCGAAGTCAGGCAGACCGCCACGGCAATCGCGACAAGCCGACGAACGTTGCTCGTTTCAATCACATCGGAAAGATTCAGGCGGCGGGCTTGCTGTGTCGTCTGCTCAATCACGCTCCGCTGCAATTCGGGTGAACCGACAGACGGATCGATTCCCTTTTCCAGAAACTCCACCGTGCTGGCGAGACTGTCGTTGAAACCGGGAAAGCGCTGCTCAATGCGCAATGCCAGATCGACGTCGGACGGTTGATGTCGCAATGGCGCGATGAGACGACGCCATCCAATCCAGCCCGCGGTTGTGAGAATCGTCAGACCCAAAATCAATCGCACGCCGGAGTCGTCCAGGTGAATGGCCCAATCGGTCATACCGACAAACATCGCCGCACCAAAGACGACGGCAATCAGCCAACTCAATCCGTACAGCCACACCACCTGACGAATCCGCCGGCGTAAACGCGACAATCGTTGATCGAGCGGTTCAGACATCGATTCGTCTCGTGTGGAAGATAACCGCAACCGTGCAGTGATCGTTAATCGCCTCGTTCCGAAGCTCTGCTTGGGAACAAGTTAGAACAAGTTAAAAAGCGGGCAGGTTCATCGCTTTGTTGGATTTCGTCTCGGTGAATGCGCTCGGTTGATCTCGTATGCAGCGGGTTCACACCAATTTCGACTCGTCTCATCGCTTGACTTGTATAGAGTTTTGACAACGACTGCTTCTCGCAATCCTGCCGGAGTCTCAAGATACACCATATCGCGTTCATGCCCGACCATGAGCCGATAATCCGAGTCTGATTCAGCAAGAAGGGTAAAACGTTTGCCATCGGGTAGCACGTCGTCGTGACGTAGCCATGTATTGCAGGGAAATCGTCGGCCATCCGGCATCACGAAGACTTGACTCTTTTGTGAATAAACGATGAAGTCGGTACGCAGGTAAGTTGCGACGCACCAAGTGGGATAGGCGATCGAGACGCCCACCACCAAGGCTATCAATATCGTCCGACGCATGCTTTTCATTTTGTCCAACGATCAAGTTCTTAAGACGCCAAAACAACCAAAACGTTCCAAGTTTTCGCTCTTGTCTCTCGTCTCTAGACTCTCGACTCACAGCTCCCCCATCATACCAGCCGAAAGCGTTTCCGCAAAAGCCATTCCGTCCCCAGCAGGAAAGTGAACAGTGCCAGGCCGGGGACGAGTGTTTGCCATAAGCTCCAG
>CAUZOL010000225.1:0-11179 GCA_963581435.1 Planctomycetota bacterium | reverse complement strand
GGCGGTCGAAAACGAACTGGTCCGCCCGGACATGTACCATGGGCTGATGGCTGTTTCTGGATTGCGGAAAGGCCGCTCGGAGGCCCGCGAAGCTGATCCTGTGCAACCCGTAGATGACCGACGCGTACGTCGATAAAGGCTATCGCGGCCACGATTATGCGGGCACAGCGACCGTGCATCTGGCTGGCAGCAGCACGCGGCGGTTATCGCGGACGAAGAAGAAACGCCGCAAGCGTCGCAGTGAGGTGGAACCGAAGATTGGCCATTTGAAGAGCGACAACCGGATGCGGCGATGCTTTCTGAAAGGTCTTGTGGGCGATGCGATCAATGTCGTGCTGGCGGCCGCCGGATCGAACCTGCAGAAGTTGCTCCGCGCGTTTGCGCACGCGCTGCCATTTTGGCTGAGGTGTGCCGCCGCCGTGAAGAAAGACACGGTGAATTGGCGCACGACACGGATTCTGGCGGTGTGAGGCTCCGTCGAACCGAACCTTGCCGTCATGTGCCACTACCTTCGCGACCACATCAGAAACCGAAAACCGTGAACCGGCTTTTTTCAGGGACGACTACTTCCTCTTGAACAACTCACGCCACCATGTGAGGACAGGAGTGGTGGGCGGTGTGGATGGAATACCTGGGTCGCCCTGTCTTTATTGACTTTCGGGTTTGACAACTGCCAAATAACTGGTCAGAATGTGACTGCACGTCAAGGTTTTCACAGAACTATCTGACTTGGATGTTTCATCCTCTTGATTAGTATTCTCGATCTGCATTGTCTATCAATATTGCGAGGCATCTGCCGGTGGTACTTGTGACGAGGTTTTAACCCACGTTACTCCCTAGCTTATCCTTAAGTGGATTTGCAGGGGTGCGTTGTCCACATCTCCTTCCGGGCGATTCGCCTGTTTTAATTTGTTATTTCCCCCACTTCAGTCAGAGGAAGAGAAAAATGGCGAGACACTGCGTCTTTGTTTTGTTTGGTGCTTTTGTGATTGGCGTGCTGGGATGCGGTGGCGACAGTGGGCCTCCGAAAGTTGACGTGCATCCTGTGACCGGCAAGGTGACTGTGGATGGCAAAGCGTTAACTGGTTGTACCATCGTATTTTCGACAGAAAATCCTGAAGTCGGCGCTGAGTCGGGGTACTCCGGTGAGTTGGGTGCTGATGGGAGCTACACGCTAACCGGCAATGATGGCGCTGCGGGTGCAGCACCCGGTAAGTACAAGGTCACCTTCACTTTGCCGCTCGAAGCTGCGAAAGCGGCGATGACGGCGGGGGATGGCGAGCCAGGCAGCGAGGTAGCGGCGTCGCCCTTTCCAAAGGAGTACGCGTCGGCCGAAACCTCTCCGAAAGAGGTCGAAGTCACGGCAGGCGACAATGTGATCGATTTGGAGCTATAGTTCCCCAATCCCGGGCCTTCGCGTGGATTGTGAAAAATCTGTCGCGTCGTCAGTTATTCGGACGGCGCTGCTGGAATTGGTGTTTTACGTTCTTTCTAATTATGGGAGATTATCGATGTCTGTACGCACTCATCTGCGGGGTCGTTGGCGTTACCTGCGGGCTTTTACGCTCATTGAATTGTTGGTGGTGATTGCCATTATTGCCATCCTGATTGCGCTGTTGCTTCCTGCAGTGCAGCAGGCTCGCGAGGCGGCCCGCCGCTCAACATGTAAAAACAACTTGAAGCAAATTGGGCTTGCCCTGCACAATTACCATTCGGCACATGGTATTTTTCCGGTCCATCGCCATGGGGGACGTCACGGAGCCAACACGGTTGGGAACATGGGCAATATCAGTTGGCTGGCAATGCTGCTCCCGTACATGGATCAGGCCCCATTGTACAAAACTATCGATTTTAGCGTCGCGTCCCCAGGCCGCGACCAAAGAATAATCAATGCAAATGTGAATCTCACCGCCCGCCGCACGATTATCCCAAGTTTACTCTGTCCCAGTAATCCACAGCAGGCCCTGGTGTCCAACCAAGGATGGGGTGGGAATGGCTGGCGAAATGGCTTGACGGGTGGGCGGACTGATTATGTCGGCAACATGGGCTGGATGCATGCCGGTCACCGCGATTGTAGTCAGGCCGGTCGTGGCGGGAACTGGAACGGTGCCCAATGGGCGGACACGAGCCATATACATAAAAAGCTTGGAAATTGCAATGGCGTTATTGGCTGGGAGGGCTGCATCAGACTTGGGGACATTATCGACGGCACGTCGAGCACGCTGGCAGTCATGGAAAATCACCACTGGAGGAATAAAGAGGACCCCACAGACGTTCAGGGAGATGCGATGTGGATGGGTCCTTGGGCTATCCACAGCGTCAAGATGCCGATCAATCACGATCCCAATACCGACTTCCGTTGCGGCCAGTGGAGCAGCACCCATACCGGTGGTGCTCACGGCTTAATGTCAGACGGTTCCGTCAGGTTTTTCTCGGAGAATATGGCCTGGCAGATTTCAAGGGCGGTTGGTACCCGAGCCAAAGGTGAAGTTATGGGTGAGTTTTAACTGCTCCTTGATGGGAGTTCTCGGCCTTTGCCGAAATGATTGAACTTTCCCTGCTTAATCTGTTCGACGGTCGCGCGTAGCCCCCCCCCAAACGAGTCGTCTTGACGATTCGGGGGGGGGGGGTAACACAGTGCGTATAGTGTTGGTCGGGCATTCGTCGCTGCGATACAACAGGCAGACTCCATTGCGATTTTCCGTCGACAGAACGGTGCTGTTATGCGGCGATCACGGTCTTCAGGTCGGTTCCGTTTGTTGGCCGAATTGTTGTGGAGGAGATCGGTCGGTCTGACGAGCGTGGTAATGTTGGGGCTGTCCCTGGCGGGGTGCGGACAGAGTGTACCACCGGCTTCCGGTGGCGCGACGTCGTCGCCCGCACCGACGAATTCCACCTCGACGTCCCCACATCTTTCAACCGCCTTTCGCTTGGACGCGGCTGACGTGGAACCGACCGAGCCATTGGGACCCTTTGATGGGCCGGTGTTCGCCGAGGTTGCACAACAAGCCGGTCTGACGCATGTCTATTCCACCGGCGATGCGGAATTGCTGCTGATGGTGCAGCCAACCGGCGGAGGATGCGGTTGGATTGACTACGACGGCGACGGATTCTACGACCTGTATCTCAATCAAGCGGGTGACCCATCCAATCCGCGATCACCGGCTCAACCTGCGGACCGATTATTTCGCAATTTGGGAGACGGTGCCTTTCTCGACGTCACCGGGTCAACACGAATCGACGAGCGCGACTATAGTCAGGGCGTCGCCGTCGGCGATTTTGATAACGATGGGTTCGACGACATCTTCGTCACCAACGTGGGAGCAGACACCCTGTTGCAGAATCAGGGGGATGGAACGTTCCTTGAAGTGACAGGGCAGGCACTCCAGCAACCGGCCGATTGGAGCAGCAGCGCCGCGTGGGCAGACATCGATCGCGATGGAGATCTCGACCTCTACGTCTGCCGGTATGTTGCGTTCGATCGATTTGATCCGCAGCAGTGCCGGACTGTCGATGGCAAACCGAAGATGTGTCAGCCCAACGATGTTGACGCGCTTCCGGACGAGTTTTACCTGAATAATGGCGATGGAACATTCACTGCCGTATCTCAGCAGCGCGGTTTGTTCGGACCAGACAACAGGGCGCTGGGGGTTGCGATTGCCGACTTCGACAACGATGGCTGGCCGGATATTTACGTAGCAAACGATGCGACATCGAATTTCCTGTTTGTGAATCAGCGGGATGGCAATTTCCGTAACATGGCCGACGTGTTGGGGTGTGCGATCACCTGGGAAGGGACGGCACAGGCGAGCATGGGGGTCGCGGTTGGCGATTACGACCGCAATGGTTCTCTCGACCTGTACCTGACACATTTTGAAGGGGAATGGAATACTCTGTATCGCAATCGCGGCGCGTCGGGGTTCTTCGATGTCACCGCAATGTCGGGGGGCGTTGAACCGACATTGCCTATGGTCGGTTTCGGCACCGCCATGGAAGATTTCAACCAGGACGGTCACGATGATCTGGTGATCGCCAACGGTCACCTGGACGATCCAGGCCATCTGGGAATTGAGTTGGCGATGCAACCGCAATTGTTCACGCTGATCGGTTCACGGATCATTGAATGTTCCGATCAAGGCGGGGATTTTTTCTCGCAGAAATTCATCGGACGCGGTCTGGCGACGGCCGACTACGACCGCGACGGTGACCTGGACATCGCCGTCGTCAACCAGAACGTGCCAACGGCCCTGCTTGAGAACAGGTCGGAACGAGGACATTGGCTCAAGCTGAGTTTTGTGGGCCGCCAAAGCAATCGTCGCGGTATTGGCACGCGGGTCATACTGCGAAT
Organism: Planctomycetota bacterium; assembly: GCA_963581435.1. Taxonomy (GTDB): domain Bacteria; phylum Planctomycetota; class Planctomycetia; order Planctomycetales; family Planctomycetaceae; genus JABISG01. The sequence goes on along the minus strand of CAUZOL010000225.1, from coordinate 6,831 downwards.
TGGTGACGACGAATTCATGCAGGAATTATTGGGGGGGACCAGCTATTGCGCGTCGCGCGAGCCAATTATGGTCTTCGGTTTGGCGACGCACACAGAGCAGTGCAATTTGGAAATTCGCTGGCCCAACGGAATCCAGCAGACAATTGACGACGTGTCCGTCGATCAGGAATTGCGGATCACGGAACCTGTTGACGACATGCAGAATTGAAAGACCAAACACCGCGGCGCCGGTAGTCATGATATTTCGCGATTCAAAAAAACGATGGTGGTTTCGGACTGTCTGTTTGACGTGTCTCGGTGCTGCCATTCTTGCGGGCTGGATTTGGGGAGGCTGGAGGCAGCCAACGACTGAGGAGATGAATCGACTGTGCCTGGAGGCGGCCCGGAAACAACAGTGGACTACGCTGCAAGAGCAAGGCGAGCGCTGGGCGGCTAGCGAACCTGAAAACGGAAAGGCATGGATGTATGTGGCCCAGGCAATGGAGCAACAGCAGAAATTCGACGAGGCGGCGAAGTGCTTGACGCGGATACCGGCATCGGCCCCAGAGGCAGATTCGGCTCAGATCGCCCGGATGGAATTGGCCTTCGGCCCACGCAACCGTGCAGAGGATGGCGCAATCATTTGCGAGACAATTCTCAAACAGAACCCGCAATCCAAAGTCGCGCAACAGCGGCTGATTTTCTTTCTGGCGATGTCGCTGCAGCGGCACCATTTGCAGAAACAGATTCGCGCAGCGATTCAATCTGGGTCGGAACCCCGCGAAGCCTACGTCTATCTCTTCTTCGCAGATTCCCTCCACTTTTCCAATGGAGCATCCTGGAACGGCCAATGGCTGCAGGGAGACCCGCAGTCGGAGTTGTTTGAAGTCGCCCAGGCAATCTTCATCGCCCAAACTCTGGACACCAGCATATCAATGGACGACCGAGAGGCGGCGCAATCCGCTCGCAATGCCTTGGCAAGGAAGGGGCCTGTGTTGGACCGGTTGCTGAAGCGCTATCCGCACAACATCGAATTATTGGCCTATCAACTGCGCGAAAGCGTGAAATCTGGAACCGTCGGTCGCGCATTAAAACTGTTATCGCAGGCTCCAGTCGAATCCGAATCCGACGGCCGGTTCTGGCGATACAAGGGATGGATCCACGCCCAACGCGGAGAAGAGATCGCGGCAGAAGATGCCTATCATCGGGCGCTGGAGTTGAATCCCCTCGATTGGGGAACACGCCATTTTCTTGCCGAATTGCGGCAACGCCAACAGAGATTTGACGACGCAGAACGACTTCGCGAACTTGTCAGCCGAGCCAATGAACTCAGACGCGTATTGCATTCGGCTCCGAGCGCAAGTGAGGTTCCCCCGGCAATCCTCGGGAAGCTGGCCCGCTACGCCCTCGATTGCGGCGACAAGCAGATGGCCGATGCCCTGCAACGACGTCTTCAACAGTTTTCTCCGCTTAACCGGAATGCACTACGAACAAATTAGCCGGGAAAGCAGCGCCGTGCCGACTTCTTTCCCAACAGATATGCATAGAATATGAGTACGGATGTCGTTCTTTTGCGACACTTTCGAGGAGTCATCGTGGGATGTTAAGGTGCAGTTTTGATCGGCAACATTGAAACCGGATGGATGGCAGTCGCCAGCTTACGGATCGGCGGAATGCTCGCGCTGTTCGTTGCATTGTCATTGATGGCTGGTTGTGGTTTAAATTCAGATAGTGAATCGGGTGAGCCTCCAGCGCCGCCGGTGCAGTCGAGGAATCCCCAATCTGACGGGGGTGGAAATCGTGCAGGCTCTTCGCGAATCGCGGAGGGAATCAGACTCACTACGGCCCCACAATCGAAGGTATTGCATTCAACTCGCTTTACGACAGTCTCTCCGCAGTGTGGAATCGACTTCACATATCAGAATGGAGCGAGCGGAAAGCTCCTGATGGTAGAAGCGACCGGGGGCGGGGGCGGCTGGTTGGATTACGATTGCGATGGCCGATCGGATTTGTATCTCGTGCAAGGCGGTGAGCCCACACAGCCGGCAAGTTCGTCTCAGCCGACCGACCGCTTGTTTCGCAACGTGGGGGACAATCGATTCGAGGATGTCACGGCATCGATTGGCATCGACGAAAGAATGTATGGGCAAGGCATCGCAGTCGGCGACTACGACAATGACGGCTTCGACGACATATTCGTGACAAACGTCGGCCGCGATTCTCTTTACCACAACGAAGGAGACGGCACCTTCACGAAAGTGACAGCCGCGGCAGTGAGTGCCGATTCGCAATGGAGCAGCAGTGCCGCCTGGGGCGACATCGACAGAGATGGTGATCTCGATTTGTATGTTGGACGCTATGTTGATTTCGACCCATTCGATCCAAAACTCTGCCTTTCCAAGTCCGGCAAACCGGGAACTTGCCATCCGAAAGAAATCGAGCCTTGCCCCGATGAATTCTTCCTGAATCAAGGGGATGGAACGTTTCAGCCGGCTGCGGTCAAACTCGGACTATTTGGCCCGGATAACCGTGCGCTCGGAGTTGTGATTGCCGACTTCGATAACGACGGATGGCCGGACATTTACGTGGCAAACGACACAACAGACAATTTCCTGTTCATGAATGACAATGGCCAACAATTTCACGATAAAGCGCGTCTCTTGGGTGGAGCAGTTAACAGCAATGGACTTCCGCAGGCCAGTATGGGTGTCGCTGTTGGTGATTACGACGGCAACGGATTTCTTGACCTCTACCTGACCCACTTCCACGAAGAATGGAATACACTGCTGCAAAACCTTGGGCCGGCCGGTTTTCACGACGTCACCGCTGCCGTCGGGCTTTCAGTGCCGACAATGGGGAAAGTCGCATTCGGTGCGGTGATGCAAGATTTCGACCACAACGGATGGTTTGACTTGCTCGTAGCCAATGGCCACATCGATGACTTGCGCAGCGATGGTATTGAATTTGAAATGAAACCGCAGCTTTTTGCCTTCAATGGCGAGGCCTGGGAAGATCGTAGCCCGCCGGCCGGCGAATTCTTTGATAAGAAGGTTTTGGGTCGGGCCATTGCGACCTCTGATTTTGACAACGATGGTGACCTGGATGTCGTATTTATCCCACAGAATTCTCCGACTGCGATATTGCGTAACGATTCCGAGAGAGGCCATTGGTTGAATCTCAAGTTTGTCGGTCGGACGTCAAATCGGCGTGGAATCGGCACTCGCGTCAGCATCCGTTGTGGCGGCAGGACATTCATGCAGGAACTTGCGGGGGGAACCAGCTATTGCGCTTCCAACCAACCGATTCTCAGCTTTGGATTCGGTGAATGCCGCGGACCGTATGAGCTAGATGTACGTTGGCCAAACGGCGTGCATCAAATTGTGACGGATGTCGCTGCGGATCAGTTGTTTGTATTACAAGAACCCGACCGTAAGGTTCCCTAGAGACATGTCACACGCAGCAACAGAATTTGGACGGGGTCTGCGCATCGCATTCGCCGTTGTGGCGATTGCGTGCGTCGCCGGCATCGTCATATTTTGGAATCGTGGCCAGGATGCAACGGATGAACTGCCCGAAGGCGGAAACCCAGTGGCATCGGGTGAGTCTGTAGTGCCGGCAGACCTGGGGTTATTGGCACCCACAATTGATCACAGCAACTACATTGGCAGTGCGGCGTGTGCCGAGTGTCATCCCAAGATTTCTCTTGCCTACAGTTCACATCCGATGGCCAACTCCCTATGGAAGGTCTCGGATGCGCCGGATCTGGAAGACTACGACAAAGAGACCACGTTTTCTCCAGACGACCATCATCACTATTCCGTACAGAAAACCGCAGACGGGATTGTGCATCACGAACGATTGACGGACGATGAAGGAACGACGCTGTACGACCAAGCCGTCCGCGTTGACTATGCCGTCGGCTCTGGTGCGCAGGGGCGATCTTATTTGTCCGATCAATCCGGTTTGCTGTTCATGTCACCGATCAGCTGGTACAGCGCGGTTGGGCGCTGGGATCTTTCACCAGGATATCGACTTCCTCAACACAGCAGATTTGGTCGTCGGATTCAGGCGGAATGCGTCAATTGCCACTCAGGCCGACTCAATACGGACCGTGGATCAGATCGCCGTTTCGGACAACCTCCGTTTTTCGAGTTGTCGATCGGCTGCGAACGGTGTCACGGTCCCGGCAAAGAACACGTCGCCTACCAGCGATCAGAATCCAACGGCGATAAGACCGATCCCATCGTCAATCCCGCGCACCTCGATGCGAATCGGCGGGACGATATTTGTGCGCAGTGTCATCTGAAAGGCAGAGGTCGGATTCCCCACTTCGGATATGAAGTCACTGATTTTCAACCTGGCCAAAGGCTGGAGGAAACATGCACGATCTTTGTTGATGCCACGAATCATTTATCGAGTCACACTGAAACTCCCGTCAGTCAAGTCGAGCAATTGCGCAGTAGCGCGTGTTTTCGCGGCAGCAACGGCCGACTGGGTTGCATCTCGTGCCACGAGATTCACTCCACATCCAATGGTCCGTTTTCCTATCGTGAAAAATGTCTCAATTGTCATCGCGAGCAGGGGTGTCAATTGCCCGAAGCAGAGAGGTTACGTCTTCAGCCCGATGATTCGTGCGTTCATTGTCATATGCCAAACCGCGTCGGCGACCAAATTCCCCACACTGCGCATACGAACCACCAGATTCTGCGAATACCAAATTCAGCGCCCGATGAAACCAGTTCGCCGTCGATGAGTTTGCCGGAGGTGTTTGACGGAGCCGACTCCCGTTTGCATCCGCTTATCATGGAACGCGCACGTGGATTGTGGCTCGCCGATCAGGCGGAAGTTATGACTGATCGTGCGTTCGCGTCTCGTGCCATTCTGATGCTGTCGCACGTTAGCGAACGCATGCCGAATGATGCCATCGTTCTCGATGCACTCGGAACCGCATCGGCTGTGTCTGGACGATTCGACGATTCCATAAGATACTGGAAGCAAGCAATTGAGATTGAACCGCAGCGCGATCAGACAATTCGTACGACGGCCATCTTGCTGCAGAATTCCAACGAGCCTGAAGAGGCTCGCCGGTATTTGAAAATGTATCTTGAGCTTCAACCGTCGGATGCAGCTATGTGGGGGCGATACTCACATCTTCTCGGGCAATCCGAGAAATGGGAGGAGGCAATCGAGGCCGCTCAAAAGTCCAGAAGTCTTGACCCATCCACGCCGCGGGTCTATCAATGGCTCTCCGAATGTTATCGGCGAACCGGGGACACTCGTCGCAGTCAACAATACAAAGATTTATTCAATCGCATCACATCGAATTCCACGAAATAGATCCGCCATCGCTTTGACAAACGACGCTTGATGGAACGCCGTGTTCCATTCCTGAATCGCCAATGGAGCTTGACGAAGGTCAGGTCGATTGATTGACGTGACACGACTATTCGACTGCGTTGCGGTGAATGGCGGGCAAACGCGTATCGAGACAGTATGGCTGCAAAAGTACCGAAACTCTGGCGACTGGGCCTGCTGCTCGCGTTGGCCGGCATTTCTGCCCTTGGATGGCGATATGGCTATCCGTGGTGGGTCGAACGAGAGCAGGCGTCCTATCTGGCTCAGTGTTCGCGCGCTCAAGAACTTCGCCAGTGGGATGAACTGGAACGCCTGTCGTCAGACTGGACTCAATGGCAGCCTGATTCAGATGACGCATGGATTTTCCGAGCCGACGCCGCACAAAGGAAGGGTGACTTTTCAGCGGCGGTCAAGTCTCTTTCCGCGATTCCCGACACGTCCCCCAAGGCTTTGCCCGCATACATTGGACTCGCGACGCTGCAATTTGGTCCAGCAAACCAGCCGCTCGCTGGTGTTCGGACATCCGAACGATTGCTGAAACTGGAACCCCGTACAGCCGCCGCCCATCAGCAACTCATCGAATTCTATGCGATCACATTGCAGCGCGAGAAACTGATCAAGCAGATCCGACATGCCATTGAGCTGAAACGCGAGCCTCGGTCGGCATATGTATATCTCTTCCTCATCGATACAATGCGTCTGGACAATGCCGTCGAGACCAATGACAACTGGTTGAAGGTGCATCCCGACGAGGAGATATTTATGGTTGCGCGCGGCCTGCAGCTTCCGGAACCGGGGCCTGGCGTCGATTCCGCATACGGCAACAAACACAAGATCATCGCGGAGTTACTTCAGCGATTTCCCAACAATATCGAACTACTCGCATATCAGACGGATCTGGCTATTCGCGTTGGGAACGTTAGTGAGGTCGCGAAACTCTTGCTTCGCGTGCCACCGGCCGCCGACAACGACAGCCGTTTTTGGAGCGCAAAAGGTTGGCTGCACCTCAATCAGAACGAACTTCCCGAAGCAAAACAGGCATTGCTGCGTGCCTTGGAATTACATCCTCTCGATTGGGGCGCTCGTAACCGTTTGGCGGATTTGACTCGTCGCCAGGGAGACTTAGACGAAGCTCAGAAGTTCGATAATCTCTTGAGACAAGCTCGCCGTCTCCGCGAGAGAATGACCGAGGAACACTCGGCAGACGTGGAGAAGGTTGCGTATGAACTCCTCTCCGAGCTGGCGAACCATGCGCGTCGTTGTGGTGATAAGCAGGTGACAGATGCACTCAGCAGCCGTTTGTCCGGATTCTAGAGCATATCCAGTTTTGCTCTTCAGTTGAATTCTGGATATGCTTTAGATAAACGACCGTTGATCGGGATAGGGGGGCGCCTCGCGGCGCCACCCCTCCCACACCACCGGGCATACGGATCACGTACCACGGCGGTTCGATCGGGTTATGCTTCGGAAGGAACAGCGAGTCGGGGTAGACCGATC
>CAUZOL010000224.1:0-11198 GCA_963581435.1 Planctomycetota bacterium | reverse complement strand
TGAAGCCGGCGCCAATCATCACGACCCGCGGATTGGCCGACGTCCCCGCGGAGGCGAGCAACGCTTCGGTGTCAGCCAGCGACCACAACGTCTGTACGCCGGGCAGATCGATGCCGGGAATGTCGAGCCTCAGCGGTGATGCCCCCGTCGCAATCAGCAGCTTGTCGTAGTTCAACGTATCACCGTTGGCAAGGGAAACCGAACCGGCAGCGGGATCGATCGCTGTCACACGCGCGCCGATACGTGCCTCAACGCCCATTTTCTGAAATGAGGCATCGTCGGCAGTGTGGGTTTGCTCGCGAGGAATCTGCCCGCTGAGCCAATAGGGCAACGCCATTCGCGAATGCGCCGGTTCATCGCAGATGAGGGTGATCTGCGACTGTCCGTCTTCGAACTGACGAATGGTTTCGATGGCGTTTGTGGCAACCGGGCCACCGCCGATGATGATGTGGTTGGTCATAAACAGATTCCGTTTGTTGCGCAGTGGCGAGAGGTCAACACACCCGCTTGACGATCAATGCACTATGGTGACTTTTTCTACGGTGACTTGTTCTACAACGCAGCCAGTCCCAGTTCTTCCAGCTTCTCTTTCGTCGGCACGCCTTCATCGTCCCAGCCGCGTTCGGAGTAGTAGACGGGGAGCATCTTGTCGAGTTGTACTGTCACGCCGGCAGCCGGGCCCGATTTGTGTCCTTCGTTCAGTAGGCGTTTGGGAAGCGTGTCGTCGGCCTTGGTGAGGCCGGCTTTCAAATTCCACAGCCGTTCCAGATTCCAGGTCCGCTCGCCGATCTTAACGAAGTCATCGACGGTGTAATCGACACCGGTGGCAGCTGCGGTGCAGGGAACGAACGCCTCCAGACTACCGCCGGCAAATCCTGTAAAGAGACACAAACCGGTCGCGTCGTGTGCGGTCGTTTTGTGCTGCTCTGCGACGACCCATTCACTCTTACCTTCTGGAACGTGTGGGTCCACTTCGCCCGAAGTTTCCAAAGCGGGCGTCCAAGCCCGCAAATGGCATGCACCGCGATTGCAGGTGGCGTAGGCAACTCCCATTCCCTGAAAGCCGCGTGGATCGTACGCGGGAAACTCTTGCCCTTTCACTCCCATGAACACTTCGGGGTGCTGGAACTTGTCACCCATTCGCTTGGCGCCCTCGGCCAGTTCGTTGCCGAAGCCTTCGCGGAATGCGGTGGCTTCCGTCATGCGGATTAGCGCTTCGGCCGAGCCAAAGTTGAGCGGCAATTCGACGTCGTCGTCGGTGACGATGCCGCGTTCGTACAATTCCATGGCAGAGGAAAGTGTGGAACCCATCGAAATGGGGTCCATGCCCAAATCGTTACACAGCCAGTTGGCTTTGAGGACGGCATCCAAATCACCCACACAGGTGTCGGCTCCCAATGCCCAGGCCGCTTCGTACTCGGGACCTTCTCCGGCCGTACTCCAGTTGCGGGGGGTCGTGTTGACCAGAAACTTATCGGAGTGCTCGCCCAACACACAAACGCGACCGCAAGCCAACGTGCAGGCAAAGCAGGCTTTATTTGTCACCATGCGGGTATCGCGGACGGCGACGCCGTTGAGCTTCTCGTAATCGACAAATTGGCCTTCCTGAAAGTTCCGCGTTGGTAGTCCGCCGAACGTTTGCGTCATGTCGATGGTGGCAGCGGTTCCGAAATCGCTGAAGGCTTTGCTGCCGGGGTTCTCGCCCATCACCGACCGCATGTTCCAAACGGCCTGCATGAATGCTTTGCTATCGGCAACCTTAACACCACCGGTTCCGCGGACGGCAATGGCCTTGAGGTTCTTCGACCCCATCACCGTACCGACGCCGCTACGGCCGGCGGCGCGGTGTTTGTCGTTCATAATGCAGGCGAATTTAACCAGGTTTTCGCCCGCCGGCCCAATGCAGGCAACGCGCAAACCCGGCAGCCCGGTCTCGCGTCGCAAACCGTCTTCGGTCTCGCCGACCATTTTGCCCCACAAATGGCTGGCGTCGCGAATCTCCACATGATCGTCGTAAATGTACAAGTAGCTCGGCTTGGGGGCGGCTCCTTCGAGGATGATCATATCGTAGCCGGCGAACTTCAATTCCGGCCCCCAGAACCCGCCGGAGTTCGACGTGGTAATCGCACCGGTCAGCGCGCCCTTGGTCACCACCATATACCGCGACCCGCACGGCACCGGCGTGCCGGTCAGCGGCCCGGTGGCGAAGATCATCTTGTTCTCTGGCGAGAGCGGATCGACCGACGGGTCCATCTCTTCGTACAAGTAGCGATCAGCAAGCCCGCGCCCGCCAACATATTCGCGAGCCCAATCTTCACGAATGGCCTCAACTTCGCAGGTCCCCTCAGTCAGGTTCACCCGCAACAATTTCCCGGTCCAACCGTTCATTGCTCAACTCCAGACTTATAAAACAACCAACGTCAATTGAGGTGTCGGCAAAAAAGTCGCATTCCAAACGTATCTGTTTATCCGCGGCCATCCGCGAAATCCGCGGTTAAAACCGTTCCTTCATTTCGCACCAGCCGTCGTCGCTTCGACGAAGCGTGAATTGACGCGATCGCCCCAGTCGCCGAACCAGTCGCCGGCTTTGTCGTCGCTGTCGATGAATTCGATGGCGTTTGTCGGGCAGGACGCGGCACAGGCGGGGTCGCCACCGCATAGATTGCACTTGGCCGCTTTGTCGTTTTGCGGCAAAGTGAAAACCGTGCCAAACGGGCAGGCGATCGTGCAAAGGTGACAGCCGATGCAGAGCGAATCGGTGACCACCTTCGCCAGGTTGACCGGATCGACGCCGATGGCGTTTGTCGGGCAGGCGTTCATGCACCATGCCTCATCGCATTGCAGGCAGGTATAGGGCGCGTAGCTCGCTTCCTCGTCGAAAACGTTGACGCGAATGAGACTTTGCGACGGCTGAAACGTGCCGGTCTGCACCCAGGAACAAGCCAACTCGCACTGTTGGCAACCGGTGCATTTGTCGGGAACAATGTTGAGCATCTGAGTCATAGAAGTCCTCCGGCCTGACGTGAAGCAGACGACGACGGGTATTTCCTCATCTGTTCTTGTAGCCGAGTCAGGCAATAATGTCAAAGCCCGTTCGCCACTGCCGTTTGCGGTGTCGATTACATGTGATTAGAATCGGCCACGAAGTTTGTTTTACGCCGTTCCCGCCTGGCGCGGCCAGCGGGATTTGAGAGCGCAGATCATTACAGTTGCAATGGAATCAACAGAAACAGAATCGACAGCATGAGCATACAACCAGTTCTGATTGATGGCGAGTGGATCACATCGACGGCCAGTAAAACATTTCAGGCGGTCAACCCGGCCACGCGCGAACCGTTGGCAGATGAATATCCGGTGAGCGACTGGGATGAAGTCGAGCGGGCGATTCAGGCCGCCGATGCGGCGTTTCGGGCGACGCGCGGTTGGCCGGGCGAACGATTTGCCAAATTCCTCGAACGATTCGCCGACAATATCGAATCGCGTGCCGAGGCGCTTGTGGTTGCTGCGAATCTTGAAACGGCTTTGCCCGCACCGACAAGATTGGGCGGTGTCGAACTGCCGCGCACGACCAATCAACTGCGCCAAGCTGCGGCGGCTGCGCGTGACGGGTCGTGGTCGAATCCGACGATCGACACAAACACCAACATCCGTGCGATGTTCGGCCCCATCGGCCCCGTTGCCGTGTTCGGCCCGAACAATTTTCCGTTTGCGTTCAACAGCGTTGCGGGCGGAGATTTCGCAGCAGCCGTTGCCGCGGGTAACCCGGTGATCGCCAAAGGACATTCGTCGCATCCACAAACGACGCGGTTGCTGGCCGAAGCGGCCCATGAAGCAGCGAAGGAAACCGACATGCCTTCGGGCTTCGTGCAGTTGATTTATCGCACGAATCACGACGATGGCGAAAAACTGGTGAGCCACCCGTTGATGGCGGCCACCGGTTACACGGGCGCACGCGGCGCGGGACTGGTTCTCAAACAGGCGGCCGACCGGGCCGGCAAGCCGATTTATCTGGAACTTTCCAGCATCAATCCGGTCTTCTACCTCGAAGGCGCGCTGACAGAACGGCTGGAAGCGCTGGCCGATGAGTTCACCGGAAGTTGTTTAATGGGCACCGGCCAGTTCTGCACCAATCCCGGTTTAGTTGTTGTTCCTGGAGGCGACAAGGCCGACGAATTCGTCGCAGCAGTCACCGAACGCTTCGGTGCGGCGGCAGTCGGTACGATGCTGGGTGAAGGCGTGCAACGGAACTTTGCAAAAGGAATCACCACCCTGAAGAACGCCGGTGCGGAAATTCTTACCGGCGGAGAAACGGGCGGCGGCAGTGGATACTCGTGCGGTAACACGCTACTCCGTACAACCGGCGCGAAGTTTCTCAAAGACCCCGAAACGTTTCAGACCGAGGCGTTTGGGAATTCCTCGTTAATCGTGGTCGCCGACAACGTCGCTCAGATGGCCGAGATTGCCGAACACCTCGAAGGCAACCTGACCGGCTGTATCTACAGCGATACCACCGGCGGCGATGATGATGCCTACGACGCGGTCGCGCCGGCGTTGCGACGAAAGGTGGGCCGTTTGCTGAACGACAAAATGCCGACCGGCGTCGCTGTCTCAGCTGCGATGAACCACGGCGGCCCGTACCCGGCAACCGGTCACGCCGGTTTCACAGCCGTCGGAATTCCCGCCTCGATTCCACGTTTCGCAATGCTGGAATGCTACGACAACATCAGGCCACATCGATTGCCGGACGTGCTGAAGGACGAGAACCCCGGCGAGACATGGCGGTTGGTTGACGGCGCGTGGTCACAGGGGAATGTGTAAGCGCGGATTGGCGCTCCCGCTCCGAAGACTGCGCATCGTGGCTAAGCGGTCGAACGCGAGCGGTTAATGCACCAGGATGAACTCGCTGGAGTTCAGGAAGGCCCAGAAGAGGTCTTGCAGGGCTTCGGCCTGTGCTTGCTGACGGTTGCCGCCGCTGCGGGCTGCCGTTTGTTCGCGCAACAACTTGCGGAACGTCCCGACTTCTTTCGCCGTGGGATACCGCGAGAGAGCCGCCAGAAACAGCTTGCGGATTTTGTCGGTTTCACTGTCGCGGCTGGTGACGATTCGCTTGAGGTAAGTGTCGCCCTCGGCGCTGAGTGCTTGTTGAACAAGCTGGCCGTTCATCATCATCAGTGCTTGCGGCAGTGTGCCGTCGAAGGTAGTGGTTTCGTCGTTTTCTTCGGTGTCGTAGGTAACAACGAATTGCAGCAGCCATTCCTGTCGGCGCTGTTGTTCGGTTTCGTCCCAACGATTGCCGCGCGATTCATCGAGACGCGTTGCGGCCAACATGGAATCGTAAAGCTGCTCGACCGTCATCGACTTGACGTACATGCGACTGAATAACGGCGTCGCGCCGGCCGCCGGATCGTCGGCAATGTTCGTCTCGCCATACTGGCTGGAAAGTTGATACGGCTGTGAATTACAGATCCAGCGGATCAACTGTTTGACGTCGTAACCACTGGCAACGAAATCGCCGGTCAATCGATCGAGCAATGCGGGGTGCGTTACCGGACTATGCGGGCCCATGTCATCGACCGGTCGCGTGAAGGCGTGGCCGAAAAAGTGTTGCCACATGCGGTTGACCATTGCGCGGGCAACCTGCGATTGGCTGCCCTCAACAACGAGACGCGCGAGTTCCTGGCGACGGTTCGTTTCAGAGCCGGGATCAATTGAAACTCCCAACACCTTCGGCAGCGCCGTTCGCATAACCTGCTGACGATTTTCATAGAAGATGGGACCGGCCAACGGCTTGCTCACCAGTTGCGTCGCGCGTTTCGCTCGACCGGTTTTCGGGTCAACCACACGTTGATGCACCACTTCGGTCTGTTGGAAACAACTGTTGAGTTCCCAGAATTGACTCTGTTTCCAGTCGTTAAACGGGTGGCGATGGCATTGCGTGCATTGCACCTGCATTCCCAAAAACAGACGTGCCGTGACGGCCGTTGCGGGGACTGCTTCGTTGTTCAAGTGGGCCAGCAGAAAGTTGGTGGCCCCATTTTCCTCGTTGTCGCCTTCGGCCGACACGAGATCGTAAACGACTTCGCTCCACGGACGGTTGCGGGCAAAACTCCGCCGCAAAAACCGCTGCAATGACGGCCGGTTGACGTTTTCGGAAACGTCGGCACGTCCAATTAACAGGTTGGTCCAGATGGTGGTCCAGTTGGCGACATAGGCCGAATCGTCGAGCAACTGTTCAATCAACAGCGTCCGCTTATCGGGTCGCTTGTCCTTGAGGAAACGATCAACCGCATCGGCCGACGGGATGCGACCGGTCACATCCAGATAGACACGGCGAACCCATTCGCTGTCGTTCGCCTGGGGCGAGGAATCAATACCCGCCAGCGTCCACCCGGCTGTGATCTGCTCGTCGATGAATTCTACTGGAGAGGCGAGCTGCACCCGCGCATCGTTCGGCGGAGAAGTTCCATTTGTCGCAACCTGCGGAGGCCCTGGGGCGATAATTGGGGACACGGTGGGTGTTCTGTCTGGACGCGGCACGACCGGGAGATGCCCGGGCTTGTCCGTGTCCTCCAGAATGTCGATGACCAGCGGCTCTTCCGAATTCCCATCCTGACCGATGGTGGTCGATGTGCCTTTGGAAACATCAAAAATCGACGAATCGGAGTTACCGGCAACATGGAGGTTGTTGTTCGCCGGGAAAAACCGCTGCTGAATCGCAGCGCCCAAGCCGATGACGACGAGCATCGCGATGGCTGCCGAAGCCGCGTACCAGCGATTTCGCCCCGCATTCATCTTTGCGGGAACCAACGACGGAGTTGCAGCAACGGGAGTGACAACGGCGGCCGGTATTGTCTCGCCAGCGCTGCCTTGGGCGGTGTCCCAATGCAGCGTGCCGTGCAAGTCGATGTACTCGATATAGAGTCGCCGTGCACCATCGTCGGCCAAGACCAACTGTTCGAGACGCACCGTTTGCGCAGGCGACAAGCGATCGTCGCACAAGGCTTCGAGTAGCTCCGTTAATTCGGAGTATTGTCCGTTTCCTGAACTCATTGGCCCGCCTCAACCGCCAACCGGCGGTGAATACACTCCATCAAACTGCGGCGAATTCGTCCGAGCGACTGGTAGACGGAATTGACGGGCCGACCAAGAACGTCGGCGACGGATTTTCCGTTTTCACCAGGCGCATAACGCTGCTGGATGAGATCGCGATCTTTCTCCCTGAGTTTTCCCAGACAGTGAATCAATGCCTTACGTCGCAATTCCAAATCGTCGGAGGCGACCAGCGCCTCGTCCGCCACCTGCTCAACAAACGTGTCGCTAAAGTACAACCGGTCGCGACGTTTCTTGTCTCGGAATTTGAGAACTTCAAACTTGGCGATCCGACTGGCCCAAGCCAGAAAATTCGTTCCCAACTCAAACTGCTCGCACTTTCGCCAGATGATGATGTTGGCCTCTTGCAGAATCTCTTCCACATCGACCGGGCTGGGAACTTGCGCGAGAATGTAAATGTAAAGTCGTCGCTGATGCCGCGTGAATAATTGCACGAACTCAGCGCTGGGTGGTTGCGATGCAGATGGGGTTTCGTCGTTGCTCACAGTGTTTTTGCTCACAGTGTTGCCGACTGGTATTCTGTCTCGTGTTGTGGCCCGGCGAAACCGTAAGCGGGATGAGTGAACGGCGGGATATTGGCCCGCCGTTCACCTCCGCATCATCTTATCCAATCAGCGTCTTATCCAATCAGTTCCTTAATGGGTGTGCCGCCGTTGGCGAGTTTCATGGGACGGCCGCGCTTCGAGGTGTGCACGGTGTCGATCGGAATGCCCAGGGCGTGCGAAACGGTGGCCCAGATGTCGCCTGGCAGGTAACTCTTACCGACCACATCGACGCCGTCTTTGTCGGTTTGGCCAACCGCAACGCCGCCGTTCAAACCGCCGCCGCCGATCATGTTCGACCAACTGCGTGCCCAGTGATCGCGGCCCACGTTTTGATTGATCCGCGGGGTACGACCAAATTCGCCCATCCACACGACGACAACGTCGTCGATCATGCCGCGATCCTTCAGATCGGTGACCAAGGCGGAAATTGCCATGTCCTGCACCGGCAGTTTGGTCGTTGCGAGCGTGTCGAACACGCCGGTGTGCAAGTCCCAGCCACCTTCGTTCACTTCGACGAACGAGACGCCCGTTTCAATCAGGCGACGGGCCATCAACAGGCCGCGACCGAAGTTATTCTGTCCGTAGGCTTCCTGCAGCTCCATCGGTTCTTCGCTGACGCGGAACGCCTTCATTTGCTCGGAGGTCATCAGGTTGACCGCCTTCTTGTAGACATCTTTATGCGCCTTGGGCGAATCGCCCCGCTTTGAGGCGACAAAGTTCGTCTCGATCACATCGAGCATCGCCAATCGGTTCGAGAGGCGATCGCGATTCACGCCACCGATGCCCGCATTGCGGATTTCACCGTTGCTACCGACGACGAAGGGGGAGTGCGTCATGCCCATGAAACCCGGGCTGCCGCCGCCACCGCCGACCGAAATGAACGACGGAATTTCGAGATCCTTTCGCTTGCTGCCGACTTCGTGGCTCACAACCGAGCCGAACGTCGGATGCACGACGGTGGGGTTCGGAACGAATCCGGTGTGCATGTAGTAGCGTCCGCGACCGTGGTCGGCTTCACGCGTACTCATCGACCGCACCACCGAGAGCTTGTCCATCACCATCGCGGTTTTGGGCATGTGCTCGCTGATTTGCAGGTCGCCCTTGGTATCGATCGGATTGAACTCGCCACCGTTTTTCGAGCCGGGCTTCAGGTCCCAGATGTCGATCGTCGGCGGACCACCACCCATCCACATCAGGATGCACGCCTTGCGGTTCTTCTTCAGTTGATCAGCATTGGCTTTGAGATGCGAAATGAATTGCATCGCGGGAATCGTCGCCGCGCTGGCTGCCATGTGCCGCATGAAGTGACGGCGATTCATACCCTGAGGAACATTTAAAGTCATGTTTGTCTCCGGATGAAAAGTGGTGGTTGTTTTGTTGTTGATTTTCAGAGTTTGTAAGAGTCCCGCCGGACGCGGCCGGCGGGACTTGGCATACACGTTGTTGTTAGTGGATGAAGATGAACTCGTTGGAGTTCAGCAGCGCCCAGTACAGGTCCTGGTACGCTTCGATTTTGTCGGCCTGACGGGCGCGGATCATTTTGGTTGCGGCACCAATTTCTTTTCGCGTTGGTGCGCGGCTGAGTGCGGAAAAGTACAACCGGCGAATCTTCGTGGAGTCCGGTCCCTTCTCTTCCAGCACGCGGCGGAGAAAACTCCCCTTCTCAATGCTGACGGCGTCTTGAATCAATTCGCCGTTCATCATCATCAGCGCCTGCGGAATTGTGCCGTTGAACGTCGTCGATTCGTCGTTTTCGTCGGTGTTGAAGGCGACGACAAATTGCCGCATCCACTGCTGCCGTTTCTGTTCGGCCTGATCCCAGTTCAGCCGTCCCGACTTATGCGCCTCGGTGGCGACGATCAGTGAATCGAACAGTTGCTCGGCTTGCATTTGTTTGACGTACAAATGGCTGAACAACGGCACTTCGCCAGCCGACGGGTTGTCGATCTGGTTCTTGGTGCTGAATCGACTGGTGAGATTGTACGCTTCGCTGTTGGCGATCCAACGGATGAGTTGTTTGACGTCGTAGCCGCTTTTGACAAATTCACCGGCAAGGCGATCAAGCAATTCGGGATGACTGGCCGGATTGTGAGGCCCCATGTCATCGACCGGCTTGGTGAAGCCGTAGCCGAAGAAATGTCCCCACATGCGGTTAACCATCGCCTTGGCAATCCAGGGTTGATCGCCTGCAGTCATCAGTTTGGCCAGTTCCGAACGACGATCAACTTCCGCGCCGGGATCCACTTTCTTAGTGAAGTACTTCGGGTAAGCCACCCGCATCACGCCGCTGCGTTCTTCGTAGTACACCGGGCCAGAGAAGTCGCGGGAAGTCAGTTCGGAATAGTCGTCCACCATGCGGCCCGAACGTGGGTCGTAGCGACGATAGTTTTGGCGGCGGGCCTGCCGAAAGAAGCTATTGAAGCTCCAGAACTGGTCCTGCTTCCAATCGTTGAAGGGGTGGTTATGACATTGGGTGCACTGCACCTGGATGCCCATGAACAACCGTGTCGTTTTGGCAGTGGCCTGCACGGCATCGTCGTTGTCGGTCATTTGGGCGAGCAAGTAATTGACCTCGCCCTTCTTCTCGAAATGTCCGCTGGCGGAAACGACGTCAAAGACGACTTCATTCCAGGGGCGATTCTTGCTGAAAGCGCCTCGCAGAAACTTCTGCATGCCCGTGCGGCTGACACGACGCGGCGTGATGCGGCCGATCATCAGGTTGGTCCAGATCGCCGTCCAGTTTCGCACATAGGCCGGATCGTCGAGCAGTTGTTCGATCAACTTGGTGCGTTTGGCGGGGTCTTTGTCGGCGAGAAACTTCTCGACCACTTCGACCGGCGGGACATGGCCAATGACATCGAGATAGACGCGACGAATCCACTCCTCATCGGCAGCAACGCCCGATGGTTGAATCTCGTTATCGGTCCACCCCTGCCGAACCTGTCCGTTGACGTAACCAATCAGCACATCGGACGAACCGGTCGTAAACGCCTTCTCACCCTCTGCAGTGTCAGCGGCGTTTGTAACAGACGACGACGTCACAAGCGTCACAAGCACAGCTGACGCTGTCAGCCATCGGGACATTCGATTCTGAATCCCAATCGACGAACGCACCATTCGGTCATTCTCCCTATTTGTGAAATCTGTTGTGTGTGCTGCAGCAACTTTGCCGAGAAGCGATTCCAACAGCCATTTACTACTTTATCAACGTTCCTTGCATCATACCGGCACACCACACGAAAGATTCGACAGAAAATCATGTAAAAAAACACCTGCAATGCACGGGATGACGCAACTAATTTGTGTTACATCGGTTGCGCCGCACGCGATTCTGCCGACGCATCTGTGATTTGTACCGGCGTCGTCATTTTAACCGTGTTAATTCGATCCCACCAACGAATCAGCCAGCGACGAATCGGTTGTGATCGGCGACTGTGACCTTCCCCCCCTTTAATTGATCCACGCCGAGTGAGAGAATCTCAACCGGGTTGAAAGCCCGGAAAGGATTTTTTGAGATGAAGCAAAACCGACACACGGTGGACC
>CAUZOL010000223.1:0-11201 GCA_963581435.1 Planctomycetota bacterium | reverse complement strand
CCTGGTTCGCATGGCATGAATTGGCAGAATACCCTTGTTTTGCAGGGGCACTGCGCAAATCTTGTGCCAAAGCTAAGGAAGTCATCTGGGGAATGCGGGACTACCTCTTCCAGCCGCCGGCTGACGCCCCCGACCTGAAAGACAACCAGCCGCTCGCCGTGTTTCTCGCCGAGCCGAAGTTGATCGTTCTCGGCTCGGAAGAACAAGTGAAGGCTGCCATAACGACCGCAGGGAAACAGACGCGCCGTGCCGAACTCGATTTTGTCGATCCCGATCAGCAACTGCTGATCGTGTTTGTCCCCAAAGACAAGTCGGCCTTGACCAGTGCCTTGCCAGTCGGTGGCGGACCCGATGACCCGGCGGGAGAGATGGCGCTTGTGGCCGCGAAAAATCTGCAGGCGATCGGTATCGGCGTCAACGTGGGCAGCGGCATCGAACTGCAACTGCAGGCCAACTGCACCGACGACAAAGCCGCCGGCCAAATCAAACAACTGCTCGATGGCTTAATCGTCGAAGGTCGCGCCGGCCTGAAAGATTCTGTCGCTGCAATGTTCGGCTTCGACCAGATTCTTGAACCGGTGTTGGCAAGCTTGAAGACTTCGCTCGATTCAGCAACGGTCAACACCAGGGCGACGATTTCAGAAGAGACCATTGCGGCGGTCAAACAATCGGGGCCGCAACTGATGGGAATGTTGCCCGGAATGATGCCCGGTAATGGTGGCAACGGCATCCCGCCGACCGAGCCAGACCCGCAAGACGCGCCGGTCGAGGCACCGGTTCCGTCGGAGCGAACTCACTCGCCAAATCAGTGACTCTGTTGAATCCCAAGCCGACGCCCTGAACGTCGGACGAACGACGGCAACCCTACCGGGAGATGAAACATGGTTTGCACGCATTTGCGCGAGTTGTACCAATTGTGCGAAACACAGCAACTTCGCCTGAGCAGTTCCGATTTGATTCACGTCGTCTGCATGCAATGCGAACAGCAGGAAGTCTGCCCTTCGACATTGACCGACGAATACGACGAGCGCTCGCCAGATTCGGATCAACCCGAAACCAGCAGCAACGAAGCAGGCTAAAACGCACTCACTGCGATCGCTTGCGGTTTCGCGCCCCCTCGACGCCGGGCGCCATCTCGAGTATTCTGCGACCAGTGTTTGGTCCATCCCACACAGCCGCAGAAAGGCAATCGCATCTATGCCCGGCCTGCTTGCCAGAGATCGCATCATCGCCCCGCCCGGCTTTAACCGCTGGCTTGTCCCCCCGGCGTCGGTCGCGATTCACCTCTGTATCGGCTCGGTTTACGCCTGGAGCATGTTCGATCCGGCCCTCGTCAGAATGCGAGGCGTCGTTGCCAGCGCAGCCGGCGAATGGACCTTGGGACAGACCAATCTCACCTACACGTTGGCCATCGTCTTTCTCGGGTTGTCGGCCGCTTTCGGTGGTAAATGGATGGAAAAGGTCGGCCCGCGAATGGTCGGCACGGTGGCCGCCTGTTGTTGGGGCGGCGGGTTTATGGTCGGCGCACTTGGAATCCACCTGCACCAACTCTGGCTGTTGTATCTCGGCTATGGCGTGATTGGTGGCTGTGGGTTGGGGCTGGGTTACGTCTCGCCCGTCAGCACGCTTGTTAAGTGGTTTCCCGACCGTCGCGGCATGGCCGCCGGCATGGCGATCATGGGTTTCGGCGGCGGCGCATTTTTTGGCGCGCCTTTAATGCGATGGCTCATTCGCAGTTTTTCCGAAGCCCCCGTGCGAATCGGTTCGGTCGAAGAGGTAACGCTCGTTACCAAAGCAGGCAAACGTTTCACGGAAGTCGCCGGCGAACTGCGTGAAGTCGTCGTCGTCGGCAGCACCGAAGTCAAACAGATGCTCGTCGGCTCCGCAGAAGGCGTGTACGAGGTTGGAACCGGGCACATGGGTGTGGCCGAGACATTCGTCGTGTTGGGACTGATCTACTTTGTCGTAATGATCGCCGCCGCGTTCTCCTACCGTTTACCGGCAGAGGGTTGGTTGCCTGTCGGTTGGACTCCGCCCAGCGAAGACGAAGCGGCCAAAGAGATGATCACGACGCACCAGATTGGTGCAGACGAAGCACTGAAAACGCCGCAGTTCTATCTCGTTTGGATCGTCCTCTGCTTCAATGTGACGGCCGGCATCGGTGTACTTGGAGTTGCGAAGACGATGATGTCGGAGATATTTGGCAGCACGCTGCCGGAAATCGCCGACGAAGCCTTCGCCACCACGTACGTGCTGATGATCAGTGTGTTCAACATGGGGGGCCGCTTCTTCTGGGCCAGCGTCTCCGATTACATCGGCCGCAAGATGACGTACACCATCTTCTTCGTATTGGGAATTGCGCTTTACGTTTCGATTCCACTGACAGCGTTTCAGGTCAGTGTGTCGCCGGCGATGATCTGGCTGGTCTACTTCTACGCAGCGACCATGATCATCTTCACAATGTACGGTGGCGGTTTCGCCACCATCCCGGCCTATCTGGCCGACTTGTTCGGCGCGAAAAACGTCGGCGGTATTCACGGCCGTCTGCTCACCGCCTGGAGTACGGCCGGCGTACTTGGCCCGCTTGCCATCACGTCGCTGCGCGAGCGAACTCGTCTGCAAGCCATCAAGCAACTTGTCGAGAAAATCGATCCGGCCGAATTCGCCAACAAGTTCGGTTCTCCGATTCGCGATCTCAAGGAATTGGTCGAGGCCAAGACTGTCACCATCTCGCAGCTGATGGAAATCGCCCCCGCCAGCACGCAAAACCCAACGCCCACGCTGTACAACACAACCATGTATCTCATGGCGGCCCTGCTCGCCGTCGCGTTGGTCTGCAACTTGATGATTCGGCCAGTCGATCCAAAGCACTTCACCGCCGACGAAACTGCCTGAATACCGACGCCACCCCCCGTTTGCGGTTTCGCGTCCGCCGACCGGGGTTCGAAACTTTGCAAGTTTCAACGACAGGAATACAGCAGATGCCGGTTGACTACGACGCCATGTCCAGCGCGTACGCCAGCGGTCGTAGCGCCAACAGTGGTGTTGTCGATAAACTAACAGCCCACGTCACTCTCGACGTGGAATCGAAAGTTCTCGAAGTCGGCTGCGGTACCGCCGATCACATTGCCGCACTGCTCGATGCCAGCGGCTGTCACGGTTGGGGTGTCGAACCATCGGCCGGCATGCGCCGCCATGCTCCGATGATGGACGGTTTGCAGTTGGTCGCCGGCACGGCCGAGGCGATTCCGCTTGCCGACGAGTTTTTCGATTTCGTCTTCACGGTCAACGTGGTCCACCACATGACCGACGTTGCAGCCTACTTCCGCGAAGCAAAGCGCGTCCTGAAAGCCGGCGGCACACTCTGCACCGTGACCGAATCAACCGAAATGATCCGCAACCGCAAACCACTCTCCCACTACTGGCCTGCAACCATCGAACCGGAACTCGGCCGCTACCAAACGGTCGAAACGCTGCTCGATGCGATGAAGCAAGCCGGCTTCACCAACACAGAGACACACAACATCAGCACGCCGATTGCGTTCACCGATGCGATAGCCTATCGGCAGAAGGCATATTCTTCGTTGTTGTTGATTTCAGATGTGGAATTTGGCGAAGGCTTACAGCGCTTGGAAGCGGACCTGCAAGATGGACCGATCAAAGGGAATTCGGAATACGTCTGCATCTGGGGGCGGACGTGATATAGTAATCGTATCAAGGCTTTGATCAGTTCGAGTGGCCGGGGCTGCAGTCTTTACGAAGCCCCGGTGCAGGATCAATGGATATTCAATTGCTCACACGCTCTTTCAGTGCAATCGGAGACCGACCATGCAGTGCCTTTCCCGTCGCCACTTCCTCGCCGCATCGTCCGCTTTACTGGCGGCTCGTTTGCCCAGTCGATTATTCGCCGCCGACACTCGCCCGACGGATTCCGGGCCGCGAGCTATCGATGGCGACAATGTTCGCGAGCCCGATTGGGATGAGAAACTAACGATTACCGTCGGCCCCAAGCGGGGTGATCTTGTTGGCAGCGATGATAAAGTTGTGCAGGCGGCCGTCGATTATGTTGCCCGGTTGGGTGGCGGAACGGTGCAGGTGTTGCCGGGGACTTTCCAATTTCGCAATGCCGTGCATCTGCCGTCGGGCATTCGATTGTTGGGCAGTGGTGATGACAGCATTCTGACGAAGATCGCTTCGGAGAGCGTGCCGTTGGGTGACGACTCGGACTGGTATGACCGCGAGATTACACTGAAAGGAAAGCACGGATTCCGTGTGGGCGACGGCGTGCTGCTGAAGGCAAAGAATGCAAATGATGACAGCCAGATAGTTATCAAGCGAATGCTCGTCGCGGGATCGGGTAATCGCTTCAAACTGAGTGACGGGCTGCGTAAGAATCTCTGGCTGTCGGGCAAGCCGACTTGTTCTTCACTGTTTCCATTGTTGACCAGCGAGCGGACGGCCGACGTGTTCATCGAGAACATTACGCTCGATGGCAACCGCAAGAACAACGAAAACCTCAACGGCAACTACGGCGGCTGCATCTTCCTGCAAGACTGTAACCGCTACACCATTCGCGGCGTGACAACCCGCAATTACAACGGCGACGGCGTCAGCTTTCAAATTTGCCACGATGTCGTCGTCGAGAATTGTCACAGCCACGACAACGCCGACCTCGGCGTGCATCCCGGTTCTGGTTCGCAGCGGCCACGGCTGCTGGGCAACCGGCTGGAGCGAAACGGCATCGGTATCTTCTGGTGCTGGGGCGTGCGGTACGGATTGGCCGAGAAGAACAAGATCGACGCCAACCGCAATTACGGCATCTCCATCGGCCATCGTGACACCGACAACGTGATGCGCGACAACGACGTCACCAACAGCGGCAAGGTGGGTGTGCTGTTCCGCAACGATGGCCGCGGCCGCGATTTTTGGGCCAACCGCAACGTCATTGACAACAACCGGATCGTCAACAGCGGCGGCGAATCGGGCATCGGCATCGATATCCAGGGGCAGACGAAAGACATTCGCATCGTCGGCAACAGCATTCGTGAAACCCGCAAACCGATGAACCGCACGGGAGTGCGGATCGCAGCCGAAGCCGGCACGATCCAGTTGATCGAAAATGCCATCGAGGGTTTCCAGACCGCAGTTATCGACGCCCGCAAGGCGACATGAAGCCGGCTGTTTGTTAGAATCGCGAAATGCGAAGCGAATCTGAAGTCCCATTTGAAGACGCGCCATTCACGATCCCGGTTTCTGATCGGGTGAAGCGGCTGCCGCCGTATCTGTTCGGCAAAATCAACAAGCTCAAATACGAGAAGCGGGTGGCCGGCGTCGATGTGATTGACCTTGGCATGGGCAACCCCACCGACGCACCCGACCCGTTGATCTGCGAAAAGCTGGGCGAAGCGATCAAAGACCCGAAGAATCACCGGTACTCGGTCTCCTCGGGCATTGCGAACCTGCGCCGAGAAGTGGCAAAGCGGTACTGGAAACGGTACGGTGTGCGGCTGGAACCCGATGGCGAAGTCATCGCCTGTATCGGCTCGAAAGAGGGATTCAGCCACATGTGTCTGGCGTTGATGGGACCGGGCGATTCGGCCGTCGTCCCCGCGCCGTCGTTTCCCATTCACGTGTATGCCGTCATGCTGGCGGCGGGCAATGTGATTGCAATCGATTGTCGGCAGCCCGATCAATTTCTGAACAACATCGCCTACACCTGCGAGCACTTGTACCCCAAGCCGAAAGTCGTCGTTGTCAACTTTCCGCACAACCCGACGGCAACGGTTGTCGAACTCGATTTCTACATTGAATTGGTGCGGTTGGCGAAGAAGCACGACTTTCTGGTGATGAGCGATTTCGCCTACGCCGACATCTGCTTCGACGGATACAAGGCCCCTAGTTTTCTCGAAGCGCCGGGTGCACTCGATGTTGGTGTCGAGTTCACCACCATGAGCAAGGGCTACAGCATGGCGGGCTGGCGAATCGGCTTTTGCAGCGGCAACGCCGAAATGGTTCGCGCGCTGGCCACGATCAAGGGCTACTACGATTACGGGATTTTCCAGCCGGTGCAAATCGCGGCGATTGTCGCCATGCGTCACGCCGACGCCGCCGTCGAAAGCATTGCTGCGGAATATCAACTGCGCCGCGATGCGCTGTGTGACAGTCTGAAACGATTGGGATGGGAACTGGAAATCCCCCGCGCCGGCATGTTTGTGTGGGCGAAGATTCCAGAGCCGTGGAGTGAAATGGGGTCGATCGACTTCGCGATGAAGCTGCTCGACGAGGGAGGCGTGGTGGTTAGTCCCGGCCGCGGATTCGGCGAAGAGGGCGAAGGCTGGGTGCGGCTGGCGATTGTTGAAAACGTCCAGCGACTTCGGCAAGCCGCCCGGCAAATCGGTCGCTGTTTGGCCACCGACGAGTTGTCAGCAACGGAATGAACTTGACGCCGCCGCCATTGGCGTCGGCGGGTCAGCGTTTCAGGTGTGTCGGCGTTTCCAGTGATGTTTCGAACGATGGCAACTCTTCGAGCCAGGCCAACAGTCCCGCTTCGCGGCCGATTTCTTCCAGGTCGGCGGTCAATGTCGAGACATCCGTTGCCACGGGCAATTCGAGTTGCATTTTGATCTCGAACGAACTGCACTCATCGGTTCGTCCGGCGTGCATCTCGACAATATCGATTTCGTCACGCGCGATTCGCGCGGCAATCTGCCCCAACA
The DNA here is from genome assembly GCA_963581435.1 of Planctomycetota bacterium. Classification (GTDB taxonomy): domain Bacteria; phylum Planctomycetota; class Planctomycetia; order Planctomycetales; family Planctomycetaceae; genus JABISG01. The sequence goes on along the minus strand of CAUZOL010000223.1, from coordinate 4,485 downwards.
AACCGGGCTGATCCCGACCAGTCAGCGAGAGGCGAAAACGCGTCGTTTCAGCATCCGAGGCAGTTAACTCGTCCAGTTGATCCGGCTCGTTCAGAGTGATCTTGATGTCGAACCGTTCGCACATGCCACTCAGGTGATCGACGATGACATCGGCATCGCGATGTTCGGGAAAATCGGCCGAGAGAATCATCGTGAAGTAGCAATCGAGTATCGTTTGCTTAACTTCCCGCAATTCGCCGCCCAGTTCGGCCAAGGCCGTCGCAACCGCCGCCAATATACCGACGCGATTCGACGCGGTGAGTGTAATCACATAGCGTTTATGCATCGGTCGCCTCCTTGGGTTTGCACGGTTATCGCGTGATCAACAACAAACGTCGGCAAGCATCCTGCAGGGTCGTCGTTTGTTTGCCGCCTGATTTTGTCGCGAATTCTCGGCGAGAACCGAGCCAGATTCGCCACGTCTTCACGCGCCAATGCCGTGCAGTTGTTTCTTGGTAGATTGAACAGTATCGACTGTTTGAAGAAGTGCCAAACGTTACAAGTAGGGTAACATATAGCCCATCGAAAAACACTCGACTGAATGGGTCGGGAGAGGAATTGGCAACCTCAGTGTTTTGTTTCCAATTCCGACTTGCAATCTGCGCTGGAGCCAGTCAACGTCCGATCACAGTGCGTCGGTCGCATCGAACCGGCGAGCAATTCACGCCGCAAAATATTCCAACTGAGCTACTCCCAAAAGAGACTCACCATCATGTCACAAATGGCACGCATTGTTTCGCTGACGCTATTGACCGTAATCATGGTCTTTTTGGGCATTACGTTCTTTCACGTTATTGCGCCGTTTCTGCTACCGCTGTTTCTGGCGGGTGTCATCGCCATTCTCTGCCAACCGGTGTTTCGGCATTTTGTTCGGCGGACGAAGAATCGCGTCCGCGTTGCGGCTGGACTAACGACGGCCGTGGTGCTGTTTGTGTTGCTGATGCCGCTGCTTGTTGGAACCTTGATCGCCTCGCTGCAGCTCTACACTCTGTCGGTCGAGAAGTTGAGCGATACGAATTGGAAAACGGCCGGTTCGCAATTGGAAAGCGAGGTGATCGCCCGCATTCGCCCCTATCTCCCGCCCGATACCGACACTCAAGAAGTTCGACAAGACTTTCAAAAGCTTCTGAAGGCATTGGCAGGTCGCTCGATGGGTGTGGCCAGCACAACTCTGAACAAGACGCTCGATGTGCTGGGAGCTTTGGTGTCATTGTTGATTGGAATGGTGATGTTTGTGATCGCCCTTTACTATTTTCTGGCCGACGGCCCTGCGCTGTTGACGGCTGCAGAGGGCTTGATTCCCGTCCATGTCGAATATCAGAGAGAGCTCAGGCAGCGGTTCGAAGAAGTCGTAAGGGCCGTTGTGCTGGCGACATTTTGTGCGGCCATTGCACAAGGGCTGGCAACTTCGGTGGCGATTTACCTGGTCGGATTGCGAATCGATTCCGATCTGCTGCAGCACTTTTTTATCATCGGAATGATCGCCACATTCTGCTCGCTGGTTCCAGTGGCTGGAACGTGGTTGCTTTGGTGTCCGTGCGCGGTGTGGTGCATGTTCAACGGTTACTGGGGTACGGGCATCATGCTGGCGTTGTTTGGCTCGGTCGTCATTGGCACCATGGACAACGTTATCCGCACTTACGTGTTGCAAAGCGACGCCCGGCTGCATCCACTGCTGGCATTTATCAGCGTGTTGGGTGGTTTGAAATTGATGGGCCTCGGCGGCGTCTTCATCGGCCCGGTGATCGCATCCTGCCTGCATGCCCTCGTCAAGATCTTCAACTCCGAACTCAAAGAACTCTCGAAGCAAAAATTTACCTCATCGGAAGAAGGGGATGCAACTGCCAATGAGACGGAGAAGCCGCCCGCCAAGGAAACACCCGTCAAGCTAACGGTGATCAAAGGGACGACAAAGCCGCCAGGAGAGGTATCGGCCGACAACACGAAGACCGAGGCAGATGACTCTCAAGTCGACAGCGCGACCGACGAACAGGCAACAGATTCCCCCTAGCTGCGACTCAACAAGTCGCAGCCCGTCGCTTCCCGTGTTTGCTTCCTGGACGTGCGAAGCAGAGCGTCGTGTTGGTGTGTCCGCAAGCCGGAGCTTTTGCGCAAGTGAAGTTGTTTGTGCCGATTGCGTGCGTTCACCAGCGTTCGGCGGTAGCATGGAACGAGACGTTTCTACGTTGTCAACCATCCAATGCAACTGTTGAGGTGCCTGCAATGCTGCGTTCTTTCTTCCGATTGTCATTACTTCTCGCCGCGATTGTCGTCACCGGTGTTGGCTCGCCGTCGCTGTATGCCGATGAAAGCAACGGTCGATTAGACATCTATTTCATCGACGTCGAAGGGGGAGCAGCCACGTTGTTCGTAACGCCGGCAGGGGAATCGTTGCTCATCGACTCCGGTTACCCCGACAACAACGGCCGCGATCGCGACCGCATACTCAAGGTGCTGACCGAAACCGCCGGTCTCAAACAACTCGACAATGTCGCCGTCACGCATTGGCACCTTGATCATTACGGCAACCATGCGGCATTGGCTGCGAAGATCGGCGTTGTCAACTTCTGGGATCGTGGCATTCCCGATGCACTCAAAGAAGATGCCAAATTCGTCGATCGCATTGCCGATTATCGCCGCGCGTCGGAGAACAAATCGAAGAAGCTCGAACCGGGCGACATGCTGCCATTGAAAAGCGGCAAGACGCCGTTGGGAATCAAAATTGTCACAGCCAGCCGCAACGTCATCGCCAACGACGGCCCGCCCAACCCGTTCGCGAAACTGCACGTTCCGAAAAAACGCGACGCCAGCGACAACGCGGCCAGCGTCAGCTTTCTACTCAGCTTCGGTAAGTTCCGCTTCCTGTGTTGCGGCGATCTCACCTGGAACATTGAAGCCAAACTGATGACCCCCAACAATCCCATCGGTCAGGTTGATATGTATATGGTGACGCACCACGGTCTGCCGTCGAGCAACAATCCGGCGCTGGTGCGGGCCATCGACCCCCGCGTCGCCGTCATGTGTAACGGCCCGACCAAAGGCGGCCATCCCGACGTCATTAAAACTCTGCGGCAAGTGAAGTCACTGCAGGCGCTTTACCAGCTGCACCGAAACGTCAAATTGGGCGCCGACGAACAAACGGCTGCCGCCTACATCGCAAACAGCGAACCCACATCCGATTGCAAGGGCGTCTACGTCAAGGCGTCAATCGCCGCCGACGGCGCAAGCTACACCGTACAATTTGGCGCGGATGGCAATCCGCGAAAATACAAAACGCGATAGAAGCGGCACAGGTTCGTAGTGACCGCATTCATGCGGTTCGAAGGCTCCCTTGCGCGCGAGTCACACGCAACCCTTACAATCCGTCCGGCTCGGCCACGACTTCGGTCGCATCGTTCGCCGAGGGGTGATCGACGGAAATCGCGTTAGTAAACAACAGCGAATTCGGCACGAATATTTTCGCGCCCTCGGAATCGAGCGTTGTGTAACGCAGATCGATATTCGACACGATCCCCGAGAACGACGAGACCTTGACACGGTCGCCGTGGCGGAAGGGCTTGTACATTATGATCAGAATCCCCGAGACGACGTTCGAGACGATGTCTTTCATCGCAAAGCCGAGGGCGAAACCAGTCACCCCCAATCCCGTAACGAGCGCCGTCACATCGACACCGGCCGTTCCCAGCGCCGTGATTCCGCCGACGACCATCAACGTTAACCAAACCGTCTTGCCAAACAGCTTGGCAAGATAACGGTCAAACTTCCGCGTCTTACCGACACGGACGATCATGCTGCGCAGGAAGACTCCCGCCACCCAAAATGCGGCAAAAGCCCCCAGCGCGGTCAGCCCGCGTAGCAGGTACCCGACGACGACGGCGGCGTTCTCGTCCCACATCGATTGCGTATTCTCAACCAGCAGGACCATATGCAGATTCCGTTCATCACGTTCGTTGGCGGCATTGCTTGACACATCTGGTCATACCAGAATACGATACTCGTCCTGACAAACGGCCCCCATCGTCTAGCTCGGCCCAGGACACGGGATTCTCATTCCCGAGACACGGGTTCAAATCCCGTTGGGGGTATCAACCGAAAGCCTTTCATTGATAGGGCTTTCGGTTTTTTCATGCGCCTTCGCATCCGCCGGAAAACTCAGTGTGTTACCTGGAATGTTACCTGAAACCGCCGCATAAAGCGCTGCAGCGGTCGTTTCGGCGTTCCTGCCGACATAAAACTTGAGTGTTGTCTCGATGCTCTCGTGACGCATCAGTTGCATCAGCACTTGAGGCATCACCCGTGGTGCCCAGCGTTCACCAAATGAGCGCCGAAGATCGTGGGCGCTACCATCCGCTGTTTCTGTTCAACCAGCATGGCGACTTGGAAAACGCCATGCTGCGGCGCGGCAACAAGGCCAGCGCGAAATACTGGCGGAATGTGCTGCTGCCG
>CAUZOL010000222.1:0-11216 GCA_963581435.1 Planctomycetota bacterium | reverse complement strand
CCAAGCTCCTTCTCGAGCTTCCTGCAACCGCGGCATTCTGGTTGTTGTCCGACGTCTTCATCCATGATCGACGTAAGTTAAAAACACAAGCCAAAATGCGCAACCCCATTTGCCGGTAATCAACTACAAACGAACCTTAACCAAAGAAGTGATGCCGGATCTGCTTCATCCCCGCGAGAAGGGTTATGGCATTTGGGCCAAGGCGATGGAGCCGATGATCGCTCGACTGTTGGGCGAAAAGTAGGCGGTGCCGTTGCAGAGAAACTCGCAGAACCCGGCCACGTGTCGCGACACGTGGCCGGGTTGCGTTGTATCCGCTCAATTTCTGATGAACATCGCGCTGCCCGTGCGAACCGTTTAACTCAGCCCGTAGAACTTCACGGCGTTGTCGTAAAACAACTTCTGGCGGAACTTCGCTGAGCGATCGGCGACGATTGTTTTCAACGCATCGACCCACTGGGAATACGTCGCTTTCAGCGTGCAGACCGGCCAGTCGCCGCCGAAGTAACACCGATCCTCGCCGAATGTTTCCAGGCAGAAGTTGATGTTGGGAGCCAGATCGGCCGACTTCCAGCTTCCCTTCTCGGCGGTCACCACAATGCCGGAGATTTTGCAGACCGTGTTTTCCTGTGCGGCCGCCGCCTTCATTCCCGCTTTCCATTTGTTGCGGAGCTTCTTGTCGGTCGAGGTGACGCTCATGTTGCCGCAGTGATCGACGACGAATCGCGTTCCCGGACATTTTTCGGCGAGCCGTGCACCATCGAGGATTTCGTCGGGCCGCATGCACAAATCGAAGCTCAATCCGAGTTTTCCCAGCAGCTGAGCATTCTCGACGAATCGCGGTTCCAGACAGAGTTTCGCCGGCCGGTCGGGATCGTGCAGCACGGTTCGCACGCCGCGGACGTATTTGTTCTTCGCGTACTTGGTGATGTAGTCCTTGAACGATTCGGCATGCGGATATCCACCAATAACCGCCGCCTCCATTGGGTTGTCGTCCCGGCCGCACAGGTCGATGACATAATCGGCCTCTCTTGGCTGATGCGACGGATCGACGTTGACTTCCATGTACACAGTCTTGGCGACGTTCAAGCCCTTGGTCGCCTTCAGATAGTCGGACATGACGAAACTGCGATTGATCGCCTGCACGGCGTCGCCTTTAAGCCAGGGAAGTTTGAGCAGCTTGATATCCCACAAATGCTGGTGTGTATCGACGATCCGAATCGAGTCCTCTTTCACCGCTTTGCCTTTCTTCTCGGCTGCCCGTGCCGTGGCGAATTGAGAGGGAACGAGCGAAGAGGCAATGCCGACACCGGCCAACGCCGCAGATTGGGTCAGAAACTCTCGGCGGCTCGAAACGCGACTCATGCTGCTATCTCCCGGTTGATTTGTCGTAAATGATGTCACACGAGGTGTCCGTTTATCGTAAACCAAACCATTGGCTAAGGAAACAGGGGCGGACGGCCGACTCTGTGATTTTGACGCAAAGTCGCGAAGCGGCAAAGGTTCGCAAAGAAAGACAAGATGCAAGAAAACGCGGGAATTATCGAATGGCAGAATTGCGTAGTAGGGTTGTACATCCCAGATCGCCCTGTCGAGTTGCCGCCGGAGTGGCCGCGTTTCTCGAATCAAGCTACGATGCGGGCAATGCCGGCCCGAATGCAATAGTCAGCGAGGTCGGCCGTGTTTTGTTCGTCCAACGTGGAGGGTGCGGACTTGGCCGTTGTCGATGACGCCGAGTTAATCGAACTCTATAACGAGAGTCGCAGCGAGCTGTTCCCTGCGCTGCGGCGGGAGGGCGCGCTGACGCCTCTGGTGGTGCTGCTTGCGGTGTTGCCGCCGCTGTTTGCGTTGGTTAACGATGGGATCGACTCGACCGACGCGCGCTGGGGGCTGGAGAGTCTGGAACTGGTGTCCGCCCCGAACATCGATGCTGTGGTCTCACGTGGAGGCTCCCTCGATACTCACCACGCATGGCAGCAACCATTGGCCGCCGCGTTGACCACATTGTCGTTGCGGATTCCCGGTCTGTCGATGCCGTTTGCGTTGGCGTTGGTTCCATTCATCTGCATGATCGCTGTCGTATTGATTTGGCATTCGTTGTGTCGTGATCTGGCCGGTTCTCGATTTGCAATTTGGTCGACGGCGCTCATTGCTTGTCATGGTCCGTTTCTCCTGCACGTTCAATCCGCTACACCCACGTTGTTGATTCTGCTGCTGGCTCTCTGCGCGTTATGGGGATTCATTTCTCATGTGCGCTATGTCGATGGTGTGTTGTCGGTCCAGACATTGATTGGCGGCGTGTCCCTTGGACTCTGCCTGCTGGTTAGCGGATTGGCCACGCTTACAGTTGTGGCTGTTGCTGCACTGTTGGCGGTTGCCCTGCGGATGGACGCCGGAAAGGCCGAGAACAAAGGCAACGGTGAAACGCGCGGACGTTGGACCGCGCTGAGGTCGGTCGGCGTGATGGCGTTGACGGCGTTTGCCGTCGGCGGATGGTGGGTGATGATGATTGCCGCAAAGCACGGCCCGGAGTTCTGGGTGCACTGGCTCGGATTCGATCAGGTTGCTGCAGCACGCGAGGCGGGCAGAAACAGCGGCGGCCGTGCTGAATCGGCGGCGATGGCATTCTTCCGTCTGATTGATCTTTTGGGCGTGTTGCTTGTTCCCGCGTTGTATGGAGTGTGGTGCGTTGTACGCGGACTGGTGTGGCAACGCGAGAAGTCGCGACGGTTTCCGCTGCAGTTCTTCGCTGCATGGCTCATCTGCGGTTTCACCATCTGGGGTGTTCGGCTTCGTGGGCCGTTCGATTACGCTGACGCGTGGGATCTCTTCATCATGTTGCCGCTTGTCGGTTGTGCAGCGTTGACGATCGAACAAATTGTCTTGCGTAGCATACGGCCGGTTATTGCAGTGTGGCTGGTCTGCCTGGCGGTTGCTCTTCCGCTTTGGGCCGATGTGGTTCGTTCGACGTCGTCGAGCGGTTTTCTTCACGGTTTGTGGGGCGGGACATTTTTCCTTGTGAGTTATTTGTCGGCGTTCGCAGTATTGACCGCGTGGCTGCTAATGAACGCACGCCGGCACGATCACCGTCAGCAAGTCTGCCTCATTGGCCTGCTGATCATGCTCGGAGTTGCGAATGCAGCTCACGGATTGCAGGGCGTGTGGCTGAGAGAAAACGATCGGCGATCGACAAATTCGCTGGTGGAATTTCATGCCAGCCTGCTGGATCTGGAAAACGCCGACGCACAGATTCTGATTACCGATGAGGCTGCGCTGCCCGACGTCGAGTTCGCGATCCGTTCGGCTCGAAGGGGCCTTCCCCTCGAAACGCTGCACGACTGGAACGCCGGTGTTGCCCGGGCGGCGGAAATTGTGAACGAAACGAAACAGGCGGTATTGATAATCGATTGGCGTTCCCTCAATGCTCGCACGAACACGTCGCCCGAGTACAATATGAACATCAATCCTCACTTTGCCCCAACGTTATTTCGCGGTCGCCGACTGGCAGCGTTTCTGCTCACCCAGCGGAACGAACCGTTGTGAAACGTTTCGGAGCGCACCGCGCATTGAAGCCTGAAGCGCAAGCGAAGGATGATTCCAGGAAACTCCTTCGCTTGCGCTTCAGCCTTCGATAAACGGGAAATGCTAGTGCGGTCTCCCACCTGACAACTAGAAGTCAGCTAGCCCAACCGTTGTTCGAGTCGTTCGAAAGTCGCGGTCAAACTCGGTGACGGATCGACCAACAGCCCCAGGCAGAATTGTCGAACCAATTCCTGATCCGACGGTTGCGGCAGATAATCGACGGTACTCTTGCCGTCGATTCGCGATAACATGCAGGCGGCCGTATGACGGACTGATCGCCGATCGAGTTCTCCTCGACTCATCGCGCCGTCGGCGGCAAGTTGGTCAATTGCTGCGAAGTAATGGGAATGAAACACTCGAACCAAATTGAGAAACTCATCAGCGCGGGCCGTGTGCATTACCGTTTTCAGTAACAAGTGACTGTAGAAAAATCCAAGATCGAACGCAGGATCGCCGAAGTGCGCCGTCTCGAAATCGACGAGCGCCAGGCGGGCGCTGGTGTTATTTGTCTCTCGAACGATGAGGATGTTCTTCGGGCTGAAGTCGGCATGCACCAGACAGACGGGTGTCGCCAACATCTCATCGATCAACTGCGAGACGACCGGTTCGATCTGCGGGTGCTTTATCGCGATGCGGCGGTAAAACGGATCGATCCGTAGCTGGTCGAATACTTCGCGGTCGCTCATTCGACTCCGCAGTTCCGAATCGTTGAACGAACCTGTGTGGATCATCGCCAGGTAATCGGCGGCCGTCTCCGCGATGTTGATGTCGGCTTGACCCGCCAGCAGGTCGGCTTTCCACACAACGTGATTCGCCGGCACCGCCTGCATGGCGAACAGATAGTTTTCGCGGTCCTCGAAAAGAATGCGGGGAATAACACCCTCGGGCAGCAGCTTCTGCAGCTCCGCCATCACGTCCATTTCGCGATAAATGCGGTCGATGCGGCTGAACCAATCGTCGGCCGTGCGGAGCTGCGCGCGTGACTGCTTGACGACAAAATGTTCGCCCACTTCCGGTTCGATCCGCAAGACGACGTTGGAAACACCCCACGCCAAGGCGCGGGCGGTTGCGGCGGTATCGGCTGCGAGGCGACCGGTCGTTCGCAGATAGTCGATGGCGTTTTCGGGGCCGACTTCAATCATGTGAGTGAATATCGTCTGCGGCAGTCCGGGTTGCAAGTGGTGTGCATGCCATTTCGTAAGCCGTAGATGCTCCCAATGTTGATGTCGCGTCTCAAAGCCCACGGGCTGCGGCCCGGGGGGATCGGGGGCCCGGGGGATCGGGTCGCGACATCTGCAGCGTTCCCCAATCGACTCTAAGTAAAAAACGCCGGGAAACCTGCCATTGCGTTCGTCAGAATCGTTGCAAGCCGTCGTTTGGCCGCTTCGGGGCGACAAATGAACGGCTGACGATGGGGCGGCAGCGGCATGGCATCGGCGTCACAACGGGTGGCTAAGGGCGAAAAAACAGGGAATCTCACAACTTCTTGTTGATTCCGGTGTTTGAAGCGCGTTATGATTCAGTAGATAGAATGGTCTCGGCTTCGTCCCGTGCCGATGGAACTGAAGTGGTCGGTTCATTAGTTGGACGTCACGGGGCAGCCCGAAGTGGCCGTGTGTCTTGCGCGGCCGGTTCTAACGTCAACGTTAAAGGTTTCGCCATGAATTTCTCTTCCGTTCGAGTTGCTTGCCGCGGCATCGCTTTGGCCGTTCCAATGGCTTGCCTGGTTTTGGTGTGCAGTGGCGATGCCATGGCGGTAAAACGCAGCAAGGCGAAACGTCCCATTACTAAACTGTCGCTCGATCCGACAGCCAAATCTGTCGAGCTGTTTGCCGGCATGGAAAAAGGCCTGCTCGAAGTGAAGGCAATTCCCAAAGATTCCAAACAGGGAAATCTTCTGATTGAGAATAAGACCGACAAGCCATTGACCGTGCAAATGCCCGACGCGTTTGTCGGCGTGCAAGTCTTGAAGCAGATGGGCGGCATGGGTGGCGGTGGTATGGGTGGCGGTGGCATGGGCGGCGGCGGCGGCGGAGGCCAACAGGCAATGGGCGGCGGTATGGGCGGCGGCGGTGGTGGCATGGGCGGCGGTATGGGCGGTGGTGGCATGGGCGGTGGCGGTGGTGGAGCGGGCTTCTTTTCGATTCCCGCAGAGTCGATCGTCAGAGTTCCCTATCACTCTGTCTGCCTGGAACATGGCAAGCCCGAACCGACCTCGCGATCAACATATCGCATCATGAAGGTGGAAGACGCAACCAAAGATCCGGCCCTGCAGCAGTTGATTCGACTGGTCGGAAGAAATCGAATTCATCCGCAGGTGGCACAAGCCGCTGCTTGGCATCTGACCGACGACATGAGTTGGCGCGAGTTGGCCGCGAAAAAAATCAAGCGATTGGGCGGCAGTCGTTCCCAGCCATATTTCCACAGGGCTGCCTTGTATCACGCACAGAATTTAGTCGCGCAGGCCGTCGAAGGGGCACGAAACAAGAAGGACGGCAAGACCGCCGTCACTCCGCGGACACCCGTCGTTCAGCGCACTCGAAGAACTCGCTGAGTGAACCAACGACAGCGGACTGATTTGCGAATTCAAATGCCGACAGGAACCCACATCTTTTGTGGGTTCCTGTTTTTTTGTCGGCGATTGAAACTAAAATTGTTTATGTCGCGTCCCAAAGCCCACGGGCTGCGGCCCGTGGGACCGAAGCGCCAAAGCGGCATTTTCTTGACAGCGTTGTCGCCGTTTGTTTCACTAACTGTAGTGATCACTCCACAATTGGCCCGCCTGATTCGTTTCATTCCGCCTTCTCTTTGAGGCTACTCATGATAACCCGCCGTACCTGGACCATGCTTTTCACTGTCGTCGCGGCGTTGGCATTCATTTCGGCTTCTGCGTTTCTGTCGGCTGACGAAAAGAACGCGCAAAGTACAGACGTAAAATTGCCACCGCCGGTCGAGGGGAAAGTCGATTTCGTGCGCGACGTTCAGCCTATATTCGTCAAACGATGCGTGGAGTGTCACGGTCCGGAAATGCAGGAAGCCGGGTTCCGCCTCGACCGTAAGAAAGACGCATTTGTGGGTGGCGATAAAGGGCCGGCCTTCGTAGCGGGCAAAAGCGCGAACAGTCTGCTGGTGAAGTACGTCGCGGGCGTCGATCCCGATCTCATCATGCCTCCCGATGGAGATCCATTAACAAAGAAGGAAATTGGTCTCATTCGCGACTGGATTGACCAGGGAGCCGATTGGCCGAAGGATGCCGATTTGACCGTTCCGGCAAGCGAAAACACTCACTGGGCCTACCAACCCATCGTTCGTCCAGATGTTCCAAAACCCGATGGTTCTGCATGGGTGAAGAATCCCATCGATGCCTTTGTCCTCGACCGCCTCAACGGACGCGGAATCAAGCCGTCGCCCGAGACCGACCGCTACACGCTCATTCGCCGATTAAGTCTCGACCTGATCGGCCTGCCGCCGACGCCCGAGGAAGTCGATGAATTCGTCGCCGATAAATCGCCCGACGCCTATGAGAATCTGGTGGACCGCATGCTGCAGTCGCCGCACTTCGGAGAGCGATGGGGACGGCACTGGTTGGACAAAGCCCGGTATGCCGACAGCGATGGTTATGAAAAAGATCGCGCACGTCCCAATGCCTGGCGATGGCGCGACTGGGTTATCGATGCCGTCAACCGCGACATGCCCTTCGATCAATTCACCGTCGAGCAATTGGCGGGCGACCTGCTTGCGGATGCCAGCGAGTCGCAGAAACTGGCAACTGCCTTCCATCGGCAAACGTTAACAAACACCGAAGGCGGAACCGATCAGGAACAGTTCCGTGTCGAAGCGGTTTTCGACCGCGTGGAAACAACCGGTACAGTTTGGCTGGGGCTGACTGTTGGCTGCTCCCGTTGCCATAGTCACAAATACGACCCAATTCCGCAGCGCGAGTTTTATCAACTGTTCGCCTTCTTCAACAACGGCGATGAAGCGAACACGAACGTCCGTATCTCCGACGAAGCCGTCGAGCGATTCAACAAGGACAAGGCAACGCACGACACTGCCGTCAAAGAATTACAGCGGTCATTCGAGGCGGCGCGAACGAAACTGGCACCTGGGTTGGCGAAGTGGATCGAGTCACAGGTCGGAAAGAGCACCGGTTGGTCCGTCGCCGAGGCGGCCGAACTCAAGTCGGTCGGCGGTGCAACATTCACCAAACAGAAGGACGGCTCGTATCTCCTCGGAGGTCAGAACCCGGCCAGCGACACGTATACCATCACGCTGCGGACAAAACTTAATCACATCTCGGGGATTCGTTTGGAAACACTCCCCGACAAGAGTTTGCCCGCCAACGGACCGGGCCGCGTGAAGCATGGAAATTTCGTGCTGAGCGAAGTCTCCGTGACCGCCCGTCCGAACGGACAAGAAAAGCACACACCGATTGAATTGTCGCGCGCAGCTGCCGATTTTGAACAACCGGGTTCCGGCGGAAAACCTTCGTGGACCGCGGCGGCAACACTCGACGGCAAACCCGAAACCGGCTGGGCCGTCTCGCCGCAGTTCGGAAAACCGCACACCATCGTTTTTGAAACGAAAGAGAATGTCGGTGCTGAAAACGGTGAAACTGAATTGGTTATCACGTTGTCGCAACAATACGGCAGCCAGCACACCATCGGCCGGCTGCGGATATCGCTGACCAGCGATCAACGCCCGATCAACATCGACGGTCTACCGAAAAACATTGTAGACATTCTTGCCGTCGCCGCCGACAAACGCGACGCGAAACAACAACGGGAATTGCTTGTTTATTTCACCGACCGTGACCCGGCCGTCCAACAGTTGAAGAAGCAACTGGCCGCCTTAACAAAGAAGGCGCCTAAGTCGCCGTTTATGGCCGTGCGAGTCATCGCCCAACGCTCGGCCAATCCACGGAAGACTCACATTTTTCGTCGAGGCGAGTTTCTGCAACCGACGGTTGAAGTCCAGCCCGATATTCTTGAGATCTTGCATCCGTTCAAGCCGCGCAAGCAGGACTCAACGCCCGACCGTCTCGATTTGGCACGTTGGCTGATGTCGCCCGAGAATCCGCTCACTCCCCGCGTTGCAGTCAATCACGTCTGGGAGCATCTCTTCGGCCGGTCGCTGGTGCCAACCATGAACGATTTTGGCTCGCGCGGCGACAAATCAACACACCCCAAATTGCTCGACTGGTTGGCAAGCGAGTACATCCGATTGGGTTGGAGCCGCAAAGCGTTGATTAAAACAGTCGTCATGTCGGCAACGTATCGGCAGTCATCCGCACATCGACGGGAACTGGCCGAAATCGATCCGCAGAACCGGCTGTTGTATCGCCAGAATCGTCCCCGCGTGGAAGCCGAGATCATCCGCGACCTCAGCCTGTCGGCGGGCGGCCTGCTGTCGCGAAAGATCGGCGGCCCCAGCGTCTTCCCGCCACTGCCGCCCGACATTGCCGCCTTGAGTTATGCGAACAGTTTTCGCTGGACCACCAGCAAGGGCGAAGACCGCTACCGCCGCGGCATGTACACGTTCTTCAAACGCACCGCGCCGCATCCCAACCTCACGACCTTCGACTGCCCCGACGGGAACACCACGTCGATTGATCGGCAATCGTCGAACACGCCGCTGCAGGCGTTGGTCACCATGAATAACGAAGTCTTCTTTGAAGCATCGCAGGCGATGGCGCGGCGATTGCTGACGGCGAATCTGAAAGACGACAACGCGCGGCTCGCTTACGGCATCCGCATCTGCGTCGCCCGTCAGTCCACCGATAAGGAACAGTCACAGTTCGCCGACCTGCTGTCAGCGGCCAAAACCTGGTACGGCGAACACAACGATGATGCAATCAAACTCGTCGGCAGCTACGCCGTCGATGGGGCCTCACCAGCCGATAACGCAGCCTGGGTGGCAACCGCCCGGGTGATGCTGAACACGGATGAATTCTTAACGCGAGAGTAGTCTGCGATGCATTGCATCGCAGCTGTCAGAGAATCTGAAGAGTACGATTGATATCGCTAACTCGAACCGCTGCAGCCGTTCAATGGGAGTACCGAATAGCATGGACCCGATCACCCAACACATCGAGCGCACGCGGCGCGAGTTTCTGACGACGACGGCCAGCGGTTTAGGAATGGCGGCGCTGGGCGGCATGTTGACCGACGATGGAGTCATTTCATCGGCGGGCGCGGCCGAATTGGGCGCGGTCAATCCGCTTGCCCCCAAAAACTCGCATTTCGACGCCAAGTCGAAGGCGTGCATCTTCATTTTTATGGCGGGTGCTCCGTCGCATTTGGATCTGTTCGACCACAAGCCGAAACTCAACGAACTCAGTGGCGAGAAACTTCCTGATTCGCTTTTGAAAGACGTGCGGTTCGCCTTCATCAAGAAGGATGCCGCCCGGCTGATGGGGACCAAGCGAAAGTTCACGCAGCACGGCGAATCGGGCATGGAATTTTCCGACCTGCTGCCGAACATCGCCAAGCGTTCCGACGACATCCTGATGGTGCGCTCGATGCACTCGTCGCAGTTCAACCATCATCCGGGACAATTGTTGATGCAGTGTGGGCGGCCGCAATTTGGGCTGCCGTCGATGGGTTCGTGGCTGACATACGGACTGGGAAGTGAATCGCAGAACCTGCCCGGATACGTCGTGCTGACATCCGGTCGCGGTTCCAGCGGCGGGGCGACGCTGTGGCAAAGCGGGTTTTTGTCGTCGGTCCATTCGGGCGTGTTGTTTCGCAATCAGGGCGAACCGGTACTCAACCTACGGAATCCGACCGGCCTTCCACCGGAACTGCAACGCAAAGGATTGGACGTGCTCCGCGATGTGAATCAGGGTCGCTTTCAGGAAGTTCACGATCCCGAAATCGCCAGTCGCATCGCCAGCTATGAATTGGCCTACCGCATGCAGTCATCGGCTCCCGAGTTGATCGACGTCTCCGGCGAGACGAAACAAACGCTGGAAAAATACGGCGTCGAACGGGCGGAGCCGGATATCAAAGGTTCGCGAGGACGCAGTGGAAACACGCACCAGAGTTTCGCCCGCAACTGCCTGTTGGCCCGCCGACTGGTGGAGCGGGGCGTGCGATATATCAACCTCGTGTACGCGTCGTGGGATCATCACAGCAACCTCGACACCGAGCTGTCGTACAACACCAGCGTGGTCGATCAGCCAATCGCCGCTTTGCTGGAAGACCTGAAGCAGCGCGGGCTGCTCGATTCGACAATGGTTGTCTGGGGAAGCGAATTCGGCCGCACGCCGTTGGGTGAAAATCGAGGCGGATCGAAGAATGTCACCGGCCGCGACCACCATCCCTATTCGTACAGCATGTGGATGGCCGGCGGAGGCCTGAAAGGCGGGCTGACCTACGGGTCTAGTGACGAAGTCGGCTGGGGAATCGCAGAGAAGCCGACGCACGTCAACGACATGCACGCGACGATGCTGCACCTGTTCGGCATGGATCATCTCAAGTTGACACACCGCTTCCAGGGCCGAGATTTCCGCCTGACCGACGTCGGTGGCAACGTCATCCCGGAATGGATCGCCTAACCATGTTGTGAAGCAGCGACCAGTGGTCGCGCCATATGGTGTCGTAGTGGTGGCTTCCAGCCGCCATCGTGTCTCA
>CAUZOL010000221.1:0-11413 GCA_963581435.1 Planctomycetota bacterium | reverse complement strand
TCCTTGGCCTCCCTGGATCATTCGTAAACAATTTGCTGGATGGCACTCCTAACAAATCACGGCTTTCTGAGCGACATTAATTTCTCGAACGGTCCTAAGCCGGTTTTGCCTGAATGGTGAGCGTCGACCACTTTCAAGGACTCCTTCGCGAGCGGATCCTCGAAAACGCGAGGGAAGTCGAAGAACTCTCGCGACTGCCGTTGCAGCCGGCGAGTTTCTTTCGCCAATTTCTCAAGCGAACCATCGCGGCAATTGGTGCGCGTTGCGGCACGGTTTGGCTGCGCGACTCAGAAGGCAAACTGACAAAATGCGCCGACCTCTGGATGTCGGAACCGGACATTGCCGACGACCCCGAATCGTTCTCGAAAAATCAGGCTCTGCTGGCGACGATTTTGTCGAGCGGTGAGGCGCGCTGTCTGCCGCTCGATGACGACGAAAATCCCTTTGCCGAACTCCTCTATCTCTCCCCATTGCATCTCGGCGAGAACTGTGCGGGCGTTGTGCAGATTCTTCACGGAAGAGACGCATCGCCGATCGCGCGTCAGGGGCAATTGCAGTTCATCGAACAAATGGCGGGGTTTGCTTCCCAGTTCTTAAACCGCACGGAATCGCAGGCAGCCCATTCCGCAATCGGGAAGGACTTCTGGGCCGACCTCTCCGAGTTGACGTTGAGATTGCAATCATCGCTCGACTTCAAAGCGGTCGCGTTGACGGCGGTGAACGACGGACGCATGTTGCTCAATTGCGACCGGCTCAGCATCGCCAGAACGCACGGACGCAAAACCGTGATCGAAGCAATCAGCGGACAAGATCAGGTCAACCACCGTGCGAATCTTGTTCGCGCAATGTCGAGGTTGGCCTCTCGGGTGATTCCGACTGGAGAAACCGTCCTTTTTGGCGGCAGCAGCGACAAGTTGCCGCCACAAGTGAAAGAGCCACTGGCTGAGTTCATCGCCGAATCCGGTTCGCGAATGGTCATGCTCGTGCCGTTGCACGCTGCGCAGCAAAATAACAAGACGCCAGACAACGATCGAGGACTGCAAGGGGAGGACGAAAGAGAGCGGCCCTGGGGCTGCTTAATTCTCGAGCAAGTTGCCGATGCCGAGCCACGGCCCGATCTTGAACAACAAGCACACGCGCTGTCCGACCATGTGGCGGCTGCGTTGACGAATGCACGCGATCACCAACGCGTGTTTTTGCTGTCATTCTGGAAAATGCTCGGTCGTTGCCGCGAATGGTTTTACGGTCGCAAACTCCTCAAAACGATTCTCGCGGCTGCATTGGTTTCGGGTGTTGTCGCGGCGTTGATGCTGATTCGTTGGGAATATCGGGTCGAGGGTGAGGGCCGGTTGCTGCCGGTGATGCAGCGTGAAATCTTCGCGCCCTGGGATGGAGTCGTCGTCGATGTGTTGGTCGCAGATGGCCAACGCGTGGAACAGGGAACGCTGTTGTTGAAGATTCGGGACGACAAACTCGACTCACAATTGGCCGACGTGCGAAGCCTCGCCAAAGAGAAAAAGCAGGAGCAGCTCTCGCTCGAAGCAAGAATTGACGATGCGATCGACGAATCCAATCGCGAAGACGCGGTGCGACTGCAGGGGAAACTCGTCGAAGTCATGATTCAACTTCGCGGGCACGAAACGCAGGCGCGATTGCTGGCAAAACGACAGGCCGATCTCGAAGTCAAATCGACGATCGCAGGGGTCGTCGCAACCTTTCAGGTCGAACAGTTGTTGATCAATCGCCCCGTTCGGCAGGGGGAATTGCTGTTGCAGGTGATGGACGACCGCGGGGATTGGATGTTGGAACTCGATGTCGATGAGCATCGGATGGGCCATTTGCTCACCGCGCGTGAGCGTCTCGGAAAGAAGAACCTCGATATCGATTTCGTACTGGCGACCGCCCCCGAAACAAACTATCGCGGGCATTTGACGAAGGTTGTCACTCGGCCAATGCTTTTGCCCGATCGCGGAAGCGTGGTCCGCGTCTTCGGCGCAATCGACGACCGCGAATTTGAACACCGAATCGGAGCCGACGTCCGAGCGAAGATTCACTGCGGAGAAAAAAGTCTGGGTTACGTACTCTTCGGTGACGTGATCGAATTTCTGTATCAGCGTTTCTGGCTGTGAATGCTCACTCGGTCAGTTCAAGGTACGGGTCGAGGCCCATTCGCTGCAGCGATTCCATGTGGGCCTTCTCGTTGCGCAACATGTCCTTGCGTTGCTTGCGATGCGTCTTTTCCAGAAACCGCTGCGTGTCGCGGAAGATGCGCAGCCACCGTGACGGCAATTCACCATCGCCATCGGCCTCTGCTCGTTTTCGCAACGATGCCAGTTGCTCCTGCGTTCGGCAGCGAAGCAGTTCGTCTTCAAGAGACAGAAAGAGTTGAAAGGAACCGGGGTCGCCCTGTCGCGCGGCGCGACCGGCCAACTGTCGGTCGATTCGTTCGGAGCTATGCAGTTCCGTGGCAATCACGTGCAGCCCTCCGCATTCGGCGATGCCCTCATGCAGAATGATGTCGGTTCCTCGGCCGGCCATGTTGGTCGCAATTGTGACACGCCCCGGTTGACCGGCCTCGGCAACAATTTCGGCTTCCTCTTCGTGGAAGAGTGCATTCAGAAGCTTGTGCGGAATCTCCCGTTGCTCAAACAATGTCTTCAATTTCTCCGACGCCTCGACTGAAGGCGTGCCGATCAACACGGGTCGTCCTTCGCGGTGGATTTGTTCGATGTCAGTCACAATCGCCGCACGTTTCGCCTCTGCCGTCGAAAAAATCCGCGGCGGCAATCCAATTCGCTGGCACTTTCGATGTGTCGGTATCGGTGTCACTTGGAGATCGTAAGCGAGGCGAAATTCTCCTGCTGCCGAAACGGCTGTCCCCGTCATTCCGCCGACATGCGCGTACTGGCGAAAGAACCGCTGTACGGTCACGCGCGCGGCTGATGATGTGTCGGCGGTTAACGGCAACATTTCTTTAGCTTCGACGGCCTGGTGTAGACCTTCCTGCCATTTTCGGCCGTCCAACACGCGACCGGTCGATTCATCGACAATCACCACTTCGTCATCCTTGACGACATAGTCGCGGTCGCGCTGAAATCCCAGGTGAGCCGCCAACGCCCGCTCGATGTTTTCGTAAAACTCCTCGGTGCGAGCCGAGTTGAGCAGCCGCGACTTTTCCATCAGCAAGATTTTCCGGCAGCCCTCTTCGGTAAGAATGGCCGAACGGCGATCGGGTTCATAACTGTAATCCACGGGACACTGAAGGCGTCTGGCGGCGCGGTCGCACCAGCGCAGCAGAGAAATCGTCGATGCAGAGTTGGGCTGTTTCAGACCGATGACCAACGGCGTTCGAGCATCATCGATCAACACGCTATCTGCTTCATCAATCAAAGCGAAATAGTAACCACGACTGACGACCGGCGGGTCATCGCCGGTGTGAATCGGTCGCGACCGCCGCGAGTCGCTGCGAAACGACGCCCCTTGGCGCAGTCGATCTCGCAAGAAATCGAACCCCAGTTCCTTCGCGGTGGAATAGGTGATGTCCTTGTCGTAGGCACTGCGACGCTCGTCCGGCTCCATCTCGGCTTGAATGCAGCCAACGGAAATCCCAAGCGATTGATAAATCGGCCCCATCCATTCCGCATCGCGGCGGGCAAGGTAGTCATTGACCGTGACAACGTGACACCCCCGGCCAACCAGTGCCCGCAGATAAGCAGTCAGCACGGCCGTCAGCGTCTTGCCTTCGCCGGTCTGCATTTCTGCAATCTGACCGTTCAGCATGGCGATTCCGCCGGTCAACTGAACCGGATAATGCGGCATATCGCGAACCCGGCGTGCCGACTCGCGAACCAATGAAAAGGCCTCGACCACCAGCGATTTCAAAGGGGTGCCGATTTTTGCTTGCCATTGAATATCGAGCGAACGATTCCGCAATTCTTCGGAAGAAAGCCGCTGCAGGGAATCGGATTCTTTGATAATTCGGCGCGCGACGGCCCCCCACTCAGACAACCGAGCCTTCTCAGGCCGGCCGGCCGATTTGATCCAGTGAAAGGCGTTGGAGGGAGAGAATATGCCGGCAAAGTCGCCATGCCAAGAATGAACGGACGAGCAATTCAAGGTCGCCCAAAGATGGAGCCGACCGCCTACAGTTTATCATCGCGGGGGACGAACGGAAAATGGAATGGTTGTCTGAACTCAAGACGGCAATGGAATCATGCCAAAACCGGCGCAAACAAAGAGGACGGGGTGGGAATGGCCACGTCGTTCGCGACCTCCCCACCCCGTCACATTGTCAGTCAACAATCAGCGTCAGTCAACAATCGACGCGGTTCTTACGCCGGCTGCAAGTCCGACAACTCCTCCCGCAGGCGGTTGCGGGCGGTGTGCAGTCGTCGCTTGATCGTTCCGATTGGGCTGTCGAACTCGTCGCTCATTTGCTTCAGCGAATGTCCCTCAAAGTAGAAGGCGATCAGCGTTCGGCGATCGAGTTCGCGCAATCGTTCCAGGCCCCCGCGAACGCGGCCGGCCTGTTCGGCCTGCAACAGATTCTCCAGTGGGCTGGCCGGAGCCGACTCCACCGTCGAAAATGTTTGCGGGTTTAGGAAGGTCTCGTTCGGTCGGCGCACCGCCCGGTTGATCGACATCCGCACGGCGATCTGTCGCAACCAACCGGCGAACCGTTCCGGTTCGCGCAGTTGAGCCAACTTCCGCATTGCCTGCAGGAAGACTTCCTGCGTTACCTCATGCGCCTCCGACCGGTTACACAATCGGCGCAAAACGATCGCGAACACGACCGGTTCAAATCGCTCGACGAGCGAACCGAATGCCTCGCGGCTGCCATCCTGGGCTTCTCGAATCAACTGGATTAATCGCTGCTCGGTCATCAAATCAGCTTTCAACTTGAGCATGGTTTGCCGTGTTCTGGTTTCGGGCCGAATCGTGTCGTCTTTCGCTCGAACCCTTGCTTGCGCTGCGGGCTGGAATTGCGTTGACGTCACGTCCCGCAAGCGGGCCGGCTAAATCGACGGTGTGATCCACCGTCAGATTTTTGGAAGAAACAACAAACGATCAAGAAGCAGCGGAGTGCGCAGTTGGCAGCATTTTCCAGCCGCAGGAACACCACCTGCCGGTCGATCGTCGGTCACACTGTTACAGGAACAGTTTTTGTCAGCTGGTACTGATTTAGTTCAGTAACTCAGACCAACTTGTGACCGTCGGTTCTCCCGCCGGACGCGCCAACATCCGATCTCGCCGCAACGCCCTGCAATCGGTTAATTCCGATTGCTGGAACATTGGCGGACAACTCGCGAACCAATCGGAGGGTTTTATTCCCTCTGATAGAACGCATGAGCGTCCGCGCATTGCGGGGTCGGTGGCGCGTTTCGCCGATGCCAGATGAGAGTGCTTCGCCAGGAGAATGCGATGCGCGCCGGCAACAGTTCCACCCACGATACCGACCGGGAGACCGATCTGGATTGGGGCGACCGTAATGACGTTGGCATTATTGATATACATCGCATGAACTCCGGTGCCTCTGTCGCTGCATGGTTGCAGAAAAACTGCACAATGCAGAAGAGGCTAAAGCACGAGAAAGCGAAAATGGCAGCGTTTTTGATTCATTCGACGGCCCTGCCGCAGCCGTCCACTTCAGAATATCGGATCTTTCGGTGCGAGACAATGAGAAACGCTGATGAGGCGGTCTACACTCCCCCGTCGCAGGGAAGACGCGAACGGCGGGTGAAAGGTTCGCGGGATTTTCAGGAATTTTCCTGAAATTGGAAAAAACGCCGCAGAAGGATAGTGATTATCGCGGCTTGAGGGCCGCTAAACCGCGAGTGGCGTGAACCAGAAACCCGGTTTCTTTGAGAAACCGGGTTTCTCGATGCAAGCGATGGGGGCGAATTATGCCGCTTTTCGTTGCGTTTGTTCGGGGACCGATGCCCGGAGAATATTCGCCGGTAGCGGTCCCATTTGACCCATCGAGTGTTCGTAATTGATCGATGCTGCCGAGGCATTGAACGGGATGTTGAGCTTCTCCCGTACTTCCTTTTCCAGCGCATCGCGTGCCGCGACCAGTTCTTCCGAGGAAATATGGTCGCTGAAGACATACGCCTTGTAGCCGCCGTCGGGATCGCCTTTATAGTAGTCGGCGGTCACGTTGTAATCCAACTCGTAGGCGTGCAGCCGGTCGCCGTTTTTTTTGTACTCGTACGTCCAAATTCCCGGCTTCGTTTCCACGGCGTGATCGTAGTAGGGCGAACCGGGATAGGTGGTGATGATCGTGCAATCGAAATCGTCCGGCTCGACTTCCAACAACCAGTTCTTCGTGTCCTCAACCGTCTGCGGCGATTCGCCGGGATGGCCCAGAGACATCAGCGCTTTGACCTTCATCCCCACCGACTTGGCGAACGCGACCGCTCGCGAGTTGTCGTCGCGGGTTGCCTTCTTGTTGATGTTCTCCAGAATCCTCGGCGAGCCCGACTCGAAACCAGTAAGCAACTGACGGAAACCGGCGCGATACATCACCTTGGCTTGTTCGGCGGTAAACAGTTCGGCCTTCACAAAACCGCGCAACCGGAAATCGGTACCCAACTTGTCCTGTAGATCGCAGATGCCGTCCATCAACTGCACGATGTCTTTGTTGACGTTCAGTTCGTCGTCGTAAAACATGAAGCCGCGGTAGCCGTAGGTGAGGTGCAGGAATTCGAGTTCGTCGATAATGTTCTTCGATGTCCGCGTGCGAATTCGCCGCAGCATGGGCGATTGCCGGCCGCCGCAGAAACCGCAGTTGAACGGGCAGCCCAATTGTGCGATGAGGCTTGTCGCGCGGTAGCCCTCGATCTCGTATTTGTAACTTTCCAAATCGACCAGATGCCGGGCCGGCCAAGGCGATTCATCAAGCCGCTTGCTCGTCAGGAACATCGGGCTGGAAGAATTGTCGGCATCGACCAACGTCTGCTCGGTATCGACGACGGCAACCGCTGCGAAGATCGCATCTTCACCATCGCCGGCAACGATCACGTCGAACATTTGTTCGAGTTGATGAAACGCCTTGTGTGCGCGGCCTTCGAGATTCTGCTTCTGTTCGTATTTCAGCGCGGCGGTAATCAGCGTTGGATGCGGACCGCCGATGATGGTGGCAGCGCTGGGCCGTGCTTCGCGTACTGCTGCCGCGACGTTGGCCGTAGCGGGCATTTGTGGCGTGGTGGTGGTCATCGCAAAGATTCGCGCGTCCGACTGCTCAACGTGGAGCCGCGTGATCTCTTCGTAGTTGGTGAAGCCCGAGAGGTCGAGGACTTCCACGGGCCAGCCGGCCACTTCCAGCGACGCGGCCACCTTCAAGATGCCCAGCGTGGTGAAGACCCGTTCGTCCAGCAGGAAGACGGAGGGAGGAATGACCAGGCAGATTTTCTCTGGGACGATGGTGTTGAGCGCCGACACGATAAAGGCTTCCTTGCCGAGAGTCGTGTAACCGTGATGACAGACCGGCAGCGCCGGCGCCAGAGCGAACGGGAACAGATATCGGTTTTCCGGAAACCTGTCAATGTCAGATGGTTGCGCAGAACACATCACGAGCAGCTGCGACTCAGCGAGTCGCAGACGTCAGCGATGCATTGCATCGCAGCTGGTGAAGAATCACACGTCGTTTCTATTCACCCGACGCGCGTTCGGCCGAGGTGAATCCACACTGGTTGTGTGTCCCGTCACAGAACGGCCGGTTTTTCGACGCACCGCAGCGACACAGAGCAATCGTCTCTTTCCCGCCCAAATCGAACGCATTGCCTTCCTGGTCGGTCAACGAGATTGCCCCGGTGACGAGGAACGGACCGTTGTCGCGTGCATTGATGCTGATTTCTGCCATTGATTTATCGTTTCTTTCATAGAATTTGAGTTGCGATCACTCTGTTTCTGATCGGGTACACATCACTTATCGGTTGGCTTGTTGGCACTTTCCGGTTCGTTCGGTTCCGGCCCGTCGCTGCTATCCGTCGTCGATTTCACACCACGATCAACAGAGCGAAAGAAATCGATGAGCGGGTTGCCGGAACTGGGGGCGGATTCGACTACTGGCTGTGGTTCGTTGTTCTCGGCCACCGGCTCAACGGCCTGTTGCTTCACCGGTGATGGATCATGTACCAGTGATGGTTCGATCTGGATGTCCGTTTCTATCGATTTGACGATCGGGGCAGGCGATGGCCGCACATCGGTATCATCCACACACGAGCACAACGTAAGCGGAACGAGTATCCAACACGACGCAATCAGCACGCGGGACATGAGCAACTCCTTCGGCATGCGAGGGGACGATCCGATCTCTCTCATTAATCGGAGCGGATCATAACGAAAACCAGCCCGTCGCGCAAGCAAGGGTCGATGCGGTGCGAAAAACCCTTGCTTGCGCTGCGGGCTGGTTCTTGCGGCGTGTTCAACTCTTCTCAAATGTCGTAATACATCGCGAATTCAAACGGATGTGGGCGTTCGCGGAGGGCTGCGACTTCTTTGTTCTGCTTGTACCAGATCCAGGTGTCGATCACGTCTTCGGTGAAGACGTCACCCCGTAACAAAAAGTCGTGGTCGTCTCGCAGTGCTTGCAGCGACTCTTCCAGCGAAATCGGCGTGCGGGCGACTTCTTCCAGTTCGTCCGCTTCGAGGTCGTAGATGTCCTTGTCGAGTGGCTTGCCTGGGTTGGTTTTGTTTTGAATCCCATCGAGAGCCGCCATTAGCACGGCCGACATCGCCAGGTACGGATTCGATGACGAATCGGGACAGCGGAATTCAAACCGCTTGGTGTCGGGACGCGGACTGTGTACCGGAATGCGAATCGCCGCCGACCGGTTGCGGTAGCTGTAAGTAAGATTGACGGGGGCATCGAAACCGGGGATGAGCCGTTTGTAACTGTTGGTCGTCGGGCAGCAGAATGCGAGCAGAGCGCGGGCGTGCTTCAAGATGCCGCCCATTGCGTAGACGGCCGTGTCGCTTAGTCCGCCGTAACCCGAGCCGGCGAATAACGGCTTTTCATCTTTCCACAACGACAGATGCAAATGCATGCCGCTGCCGTTGTCATTCCAGATCGGTTTCGGCATAAAGGTCGCGGTCTTGCCGTGTCGGGCTGCGACGTTTTTGACCACGTATTTGTAACGCAGCAGATTGTCGGCCGTCTTGAGCAACGGACCGTATTTCATGTCGATTTCACATTGCCCGCCGCTGGCCGTTTCGTGGTGTTGCGCTTCGACATCGACGCCGCACTCCATCAAGGTCAGCATCATTTCGGTTCGCAAGTCCTGCAGGGTGTCGGCCGGCGGGAGCGAGAAATAGCCTTGCTTGTCCCGGATTTTGTAGCCGGCGTTCGATGGACCGTTTTCGTCGCGTCGTCGCGGTTTTCGCCCACGGCTCCATTGGCCTTCGGCACTTTCGATATGGTAGTACGACTCGCGCTCGTTCTGGTCGAAGCGGACGTTGTCGAACACGAAGAATTCCGCCTCGGGGCCGAAATTTGCCACGTCGGCAATCGCCGTCGATTGCATGTAGGCTTCCGCTTTGCGGGCAACGTTGCGCGGATCTTTGGCATAGTCTTCGCGCGTGATCGGGTCCTGAATGTTGCAGGTGATTGCCAACGTCTGTTGCATGAACGGATCGACGATGGCGGTATCGGCGACGGGAACGACAAGCATGTCGCTCTCGTTGATCGCCTGCCAACCGTACATGCTCGACGCATCGAAGCCGAATCCCTCCTCAAATGTCTGTTCTGACAGCTCTTTGAAGGGAATGGTGAAATGCTTCTGCGTGCCGGGAAAATCCATAAATCGCAGATCGACGGCACGGATTTCGCGTTCGCGGCAAAGGGCAAGAACTTCGCGGGGAGTCATGTTGGATGGCTCGAATAGGTGTTTGGAAGGAATTCGTAGAAGCAGTATGGTACGGTCCGTGCAAACACTATACCAGTTTAGCTGAGATGCAACGCATCGCAGCGTCTCAACACGTCTGCGATGCGTTGCATCTCAGCTGTTGTCGATTGCGATTAACTCACCAATGCCGCGATTTGCCGTCTTAACGCACGATCATCCCGTTCTGCATTGGGATCTGATGCTGGACAACGGCGAGGTGCTGCGCACGTGGCGACTCTCACACCCGCCCGATGCCGACGAAGATGTCCTCGCCGAACCGCTGCCGGATCATCGCCGGGCGTATCTCGATTACGAGGGGCCGGTGAGCGGCGGGCGCGGAGAAGTGCGGCGGTGGGACGCCGGTGACTTTGTGTTGCTTGAAGAAGACGGCAATCAACTCAAACTGCAGCTTGACGGCGAGAAGCTCAAAGGAGTCGCAACAATCGAACTGTCGGGCGGCGATGCTCCCACCAGATTCTACTTCACGACCGACTGAGCGCTTACGCGAGAGATATTGAACGTCGATTTGGAATCCGGTGACGTTCCTTTGTCTTGTCGTTCGGAACGCTTCCCGCGGCTGCCGGAAATCCGTACTGTTTCGCCGTCAACTTGCACCGTCTCCAGCACCGGCTGGTCTCTGGCGCCGCTGTCGAAGTGGACGAGGAGAACGTCGTTGTCTTCGAGTTGCGTCCACTCCGCTCGCCAACCATCGGTCTCGATTTGGTTCGACAGTTCCTCTAGCACGCTGTCGAGGGGAATTGGCACCAACCCGGCCCGGATGGATGCGATTTCAATCGCCAGCGTGTTCGGCTTGGGGACCCACGGCCTTAACCGCAGGCTCACCACTCCCTGCCATTCCTCTGTTTCGTAGTAGAAACCAACCAACACAAATTTGTCGTCGAAGCCGATGCGCGGGTCGCGGATGCCGGGGGGCACCAGTTCGGCATACTTACTGTGCAATTCGTTGGCCAGCCATGCATTCACCTGGCGGCCATCGAACTCCTGCGACCATGTGTCGGAGTGCTTGATATCTTCGACAAGCTGCACGGTGCGGGCAACAAATGTTTTGG
Source organism: Planctomycetota bacterium (assembly GCA_963581435.1). GTDB lineage: Bacteria > Planctomycetota > Planctomycetia > Planctomycetales > Planctomycetaceae > JABISG01. Next base: position 459 of record CAUZOL010000221.1, on the reverse strand, counting down.
CCGCCTTCTGCTGGATGATCGGGTCGGGCGGTTCCGCCAACGCCTCTTCGTAGAAGTCGGGAACCTGCACGAGAGACCACAGAACTGCACCACCGCCGGCCCCCAGGGCCAGCAACAGTACAACGGCCAGTAGCACGATTTTCTTGCCAGTCACGACAAACCCCGCTTTCAGCCCCCTACGAATAGCCTGGAGATCGTATGTCGGATTGAAAAATGGGTCAATATGTAAGGATGAATGCTGAACGATGAAGGATGAATGAAGATGAAGAACCGAGCGAATCTGGGCGGGCTGGACTCGGACGGCCGCCGTCTGCTAAACCTAACCGGCGTTGCCGCAGAGGTATTGTCAAAACTTGTGTTCTTGAAGAGTTGAGAAAAAGCGGGGTATCCTGCTGAGGTAACCACACTTCAGCGGCCCGATAGGGGCACAAGGACACGCCATGAGCAAGATTACTACAG
>CAUZOL010000220.1:0-11436 GCA_963581435.1 Planctomycetota bacterium | reverse complement strand
GGAACCGCTTACGCAGCCACGAAAAGATGACGCTCGTCGTCGAAGGACGTTCCTTCCAAGACGGAATTCTGCAGGAATTCGCCGCTTAGAAACATTTTCATAACACAACAATTGACAATAGCTCTGCCCTGCGGGTTGACTACTCGAATCTGGTGGCCGACGTCGAACACCGAACGACGCTGCTGGGACAGGCCCGCACGAAATTAATGAATGCCCGGGCCGACCGCGTCGGGGCAGACACCGGCAGTCTGCTCAGCCGAATCGATACGCCGAACACCGGCACCAAGCCGGCCGGATCGAGTCACGCGATGATCGTGTTGGCCGGTTTTGTTGGCGGGCTGATCATGGGACTTGGCTTGCTGGTAATAACCGTCCCACCGGCACAACCGGCACCAACACCGGTCGCGACACGACGGAATACAGTCGTGGCTTCCGAAACCAACAGCCGCAACGAGCAGCATGTGCAATCCTTGGTGGACCAGGCGTTGTAAATGTCGAACGAAGAATGATGACGATGAGTGACGCAGCGAGTTGATTCCATAGCAGCAGGTCCACATCATGCCCTTTATCATCGCAATCGCTGGACTTGCCTTGGCTGTGTGGGGATTCGTGTTCCTGCTGCGGGGATCGTTGCTGCATGGCACGGTTGTCTTTCTGGTGGCCGGCTGCTGCTTCAATGAGTACCTGTTCAAGGTCGATGTCGGCCCCATCTCGTTGACTCTCGAACGGATCGTCCTGGCTCTGCTGTGTATCGCGTACGCGGTGCAACGTTGTCTGGGCCACACCGATCCGAAGAAACTGCAAAACGGCGACGTCCTGCTGGCTGGCTTCCTGGGTGTGTTGGTGGTCAGCCTGTTGACCGGAGAACAAGCGGCCGGCTTGAAGGGCGAGGTTCCTCCGCATTGGCGATTCCTCGCCGGTTATTTGATGCCCGCCGTCATCTATTGGATCGCCCGCCAATCGAAGTTGACCGAACGCCGGGTCTACGGTGTGTTGGCGGCGTTGGCGGGGCTGGGATTGTACCTCTCGTTGACCGGCATGCTCGAAGTGGCCGGGCAATGGTCGTTGGTCTTCCCGCGTCACATTGCCGACCCCAAACTGGGCCTGCATTTTGGCCGCGCACGCGGGCCGATGTTGCAATCGGTCAGTTTCGGCACGTTTGTGTATGCCGGCTTATTCAGCGCCTGGTTCTGGCGCGACCGTTTGAATCGGCTCGGACAGGTTGCCGTCTGTCTGGTTCTGCCGCTGTTTGCAGCCGGCATCTTCTTCAGCTACACCCGCAGCGTTTGGATGGGGGCCGCGTTGGCGTTGTTCGTTGTGGCGGCACTCACATTGCATCGCAGTTGGCGTCCGCTGGTGCTGGGCGGGATGATTGGAGCGGCCTTGTTGCTCGTCACATTCAAAAGCGATGCGTTTCTCGGGTTTCAGCGAGAGTATTCGGCTAGCGAAACCCGCGATTCGGCCAGTCTTCGCGTCAGCTTTGCGTATGTTTCCTGGCAAATGTTTCTCGACCGGCCCATTATGGGCTGCGGCCTGGGACGATTTGCGCAGGAAAAACTGCCCTACCTTTCCGATCGCTCAACCGCAATTCCATTGGAACGAATCCGCACGCTCGTGCATCACAATCACTACTTGAGCCTGCTGACCGAGACGGGGTTGATCGGGTTCAGCCTGTTTGCTGCGCTGATGTGTGTCTGGGCTGTCGATGCGTGGAAGATGGTGAGGCACGCGGGAACTCCCGACTGGATTCGCGGCATCGCTGTTCTTTTCTTAGCGATGCTGTCGGTAATTCTCTTTCAGTGGATGGGACACGAATTGAGCTACTCGCCCATCGACCACTCCCTGCTCTTCCTGCTGGCCGGAATGACCGCCGGCTTGCGACCGCAAGCATATCGCGTGGAGCAAGAGACGCTCGCCCAACGGGCCGCCGAGCCACACGCCGACGACGTCAACCACCCGCTCCCCGTACTGCCGGTGTAGTGCTTCTCTCGTCGAGCCGTAGTTGACGAATGCGATGATGGGTGCCACTGGCGTTTCGCCAGTGAATTGCGGTGAGCACTGGCGACACGTCAGTGGCACCCGAGCGATTCATCGGGTTGCAGCGCGCCAGGAAGCAACCGAACCGCATGAATGCGGGTACTACGAACCTTCACCGGCGAAACGCGCACGCCACACGAATCGGTGCCACGCGTTGTTTTTCTGCATCATCAGGTTGATCAGATTCAACGTGTCGATTGATGCCGCTGTCGAATTCGACACGGCGGCACACGCCAGCAGAACGCCGCAACCAGAAAGCAGCCAATAGGTTGCAGCGTTTTGTTCACGTCCGATACCAAGCCGACACCCGCTTGGTATCGTCTTTGCGTTTCTTTGCTGCAGCCACAGCGACCCCCTTTGACAAACGTCGCCGGCTGTCATCGAAAGGAACGACATGAGCATCAACGCGACACACACGACTCGACTGGAATTGGGAATCGATCTCAAGACCCTGCCGCTCAATCGTGACACGAATGTCAATTCGAGTGTCACAACACCAAGGACGGTTTTGAGATCGCGTCGCCCGGAACAGCTCCACGAATTGCCGTTGGTATTCGCTGGCGGAAATCGCTCGCGGCTTTACCTCGCAACGCGGCGGACCTTCGATGTTATCGGGATGCTTGTGGCGATGCTGTTGTTCGCGCCGATCATGATCGTTTCGTTCGTCGTACTCATGGTGACGACTCGCGGCTGCCCTCTCTTCCGTCAGGAACGCATTGGCTTTTGCGGTCGCCCCTTCATGATGTACAAGTTCCGCACGATGTCGCTGAATGCCGAATCGCAACGGCATCTGGTGAAGAACGAACGATCGGGACCGGTGTTCAAAAACCGTACCGATCCACGCGTCACACCGTTCGGCCGGTTCCTGCGATCGTTCAGCATCGACGAGATGCCGCAACTGTTCAACGTTGTGCGAGGCGACATGTCGCTGGTTGGTCCACGACCGCCGATTCGCAGCGAAGTGGTGCAGTACAAGCGCGAGCAGTTTGAACGGCTTTCGGTCAATCCCGGCTTGATCTGCTTATGGCAGGTGAGCGGTCGTGCCGAACTCGACTTTGAACAGCAGGTCGATCTCGACGTGACCTACGTGCGAAGCCAAAGCCTGTGGAGCGATCTGTTGCTGCTGATTCGAGCCCCGCTGAGTGTTCTCAGCCGCCGCGGAGCATATTAGGAAACCTCTCTCCGAAGGGTGGCGGGGCCTAAGTTTTCGTGGCCCCGTCGAGCGCTTCAAAACTCTCGCCAACATGCCACATCATCCACGAGCGAAACGACGGGGCGACGCAAAGCCGTACGCCCCGCCACCCAACCGATTCAACCGCGACTGCGCAACATCGTCAATGCACGGACGACGTAGGCAATTCCGCTATAGGCAGTGAATCCGACCGTTGCCCACAGAATCACGTCGCGGAAGAGGATGAAGTTTTCGACCGTACGAAACTGCGGAGCGAGCGACAGCAGGCTGGCGGTCACTGCAAGGCATTGCAGCCCCATCTTGATCTTGCCGGTCCAGTCGGCCGAGAAATCCATGCCCTGCTTTTCCAGAAACCCGCGCAGGCTGGTAATGAACATCTCGCGGCCGATGATAATCAGCACCATCCACGCATTCACGCCAGACCAGATCACGCCCCCCTGTGCCACATCGACTTTCTTATCGAGCAGAAAGATGAACGCGCCACAGACGATGATCTTGTCGGCAAAGGGGTCCATTATCCGGCCGATGACGGTGACCAGACCGTAGCGGCGGGCAACGTAGCCATCGAGGAAATCGGTCGAAGCCGCAACGACGAATAGAATGGCTGCCGTCAGCCAGAAGCCGTTGGCGTAAATCAGCACGAACAGCACGAGCGCCAGAATCAGCCGACTGAAGGTGATCAGGTTCGGCGCGTTGATCGCATCGCGCAGCTTCGGCGGCGCGGAACCGGCGTCACCTTGAGTTGCATTGGATTTCGAGTCTGTCTGTTGTTCGGTGACAGGCATGATTCATTCGCCGTCATCGTCATCGGGATTGTAAACACCAACGAGATCGTAGTCTCGCCGCTCAATCATCTCAACCGGAACAGAATCGCCGACATTGATACCTTCGCCGGAAACGTAGACGTTGCCGTCAATCTCGGGCGCGTCGGCATATGTTCGGCCGATCCAAAACTGGTCGTCCACCTGGCCGTCAATCAACACGTCCAACTCGCAACCCAGCAACGAATCGCCGTGGGCGTAGGCAATTGGCTGTTGGATTGCCATCAACTCATCGCGACGGGCTTCCTTCACATCCTCGGGGAGATGACCGTCGAGTTTGACCGCTGGTGTATCCGGTTCCAGCGAATACGGAAAAACGCCCATTCGCTCGAACCGCGTTTCATCGACAAAATCGACGAGTTCTGAAAACTGCTCGTCCGTCTCGCCGGGGAAACCGACAATAAACGTCGTCCGCAGCACGAGATTGTCAATCCGCGACCGCAACTTCTCAACCAACTCGACTGTTCGCGCGCGGTTGACGCGACGCTGCATTCGCCGCAACACGGTATCGTCAATGTGTTGTAACGGCATGTCGAGATACGGAACAATCTTCTCCGACTCGGCAATCGTCCCGATCAGCTCGTCGGTGAAATTCACCGGATACAAATACATCAGACGAATCCAGTCGATGCCATCGACCTGTTCCAGTTCCTTCAATAGTGAGACCAGCCGCACCTCGCCGTAGAGGTCCATGCCGTAGAATGTGGTGTCCTGGGCAACGATGTTCAATTCCCGCACACCGTCGGCCGCCAGTTCGCGCGCCTCGGCGATGACCTGTTCGATGGGCTTGGTGACGTGCTTGCCGCGCATCTTGGGGATCGCGCAGAACGTGCAGGTCCGGTCGCAGCCTTCAGAGATTTTCAAGTAGGCGTAGTGTTGCGGCGTGATCCGCAAACGAGCGCGGTCGTCGAGGGCGGTAATCGGAGCCGGACGGAACAATTCCCGTTGCTCTCTCGCTCCGCCAATTAAGTGGTCGGCCACGCGGTTGATTTCGTCGCGGCCGAACACGCCGACAATGTGATCGATCTCCGGCATTTCTTCCAACAAACTGCTGCCCAATCGTTCGGGCAAACAGCCGGCCACGATCACGCCTTTAGTGCGCCCTTGCCGTTTCAGATCGAGCATCTCGTTGATGACCGACTTCGATTCCTGCCGCGCGCTCTCGATGAATCCGCAGGTGTTGACGATCACAAAATCGGCACCATCGGGATCGGACACCAACGAGTAACCATCCAACGCCAACACCCCCAGCATGTTCTCGCTGTCGACCAGATTCTTGGGGCAACCGAGGGTGATGAAGGCATAATTGCCGCGCGACGGTTGAGCCGATGTTTCCAGAACGCCGGCTGGTTGACCGACTTCGATAATCGGGAGTTCGTTCATGGTAGGGTTTAATCGTGTTTTTGAGCAACGGGACTATCAATATTAGTCCCAGTGGGTGGCATTCAGCATCGGTAGACCGATTCTAACGCGTCAGCGGATGCGTGGGTAGAGAGTCGGCGCGGACGACGTTCCAATGCAGCAGCAGCCCGCGCTCGTCAGTTCTCAAACGGAATCAGCCAAGGTCGATGCCCAGACATAAATGATGGCGGCGAGTAACAACAGTCCGCTTACGCCGGTTGCCGCCAATACCCACAAATCGGGCCAATCGTAGCGTTTCTCGGCAGCCAGTTCGGCCGGCGGAATATCGGCTCCCTCGTAACCGGGATCCCAAAGCGTGCCATCGGGCAGGAAATAGTGAACGCGCATCTGCCACAACAAAGTCGCGAGTGAAACGACGCATAATCCAGCCGCCAGGAAGATCGGCAACGAAGGTTCGGGCGTGGCGGCTTGCTTCATCTCTTCGAGTTGATCTCGCATCGAATACATCATGACGACCGCGAATGCGTTGTTGACGAAATGGATCGCCATCGGTGCCCAGAACGAACGCGTCGATAAGTAGGACAGATGGATGCAGATCGCCAACGGGATCAATGCAAAAGCATGAACCGGATGAACGTGTACGGCGGCAAATAACACGGACGTCATCAGCACACCGGCGGGCAAACCCCAGCGGGCCACCAGACCGCGACCGATCACGCCGCGGAAGACGAGTTCCTCCGCAACGGCCGGTACGAAGGCGACTAACGTCAGCAGCAGCGGAAGCGATGTTTGCGGCACGAGGTCGGCAATCTGATCCATCGAACTGGTCTCACTGAGACCTTTCAAGTCCGGTAAGAATGTCAGGAACAGTTCCCAATATTCCGTCGCATAGATGAACAGCGAATTGATGAACGGTATCAGCGAAACGATCAATAAACCGATGACGACTCCGTGTGGTATCGGAATACTTTTTAGCGGAAGAGTTTGGCGGCGATTTTTACCAAGCCGCAACAGCGAAGCCGCAAGGACACCCAGCATGGTGACCGCCTGAACTCCGCAGAAAAAAGCGACAGCAGAGTTCTTCATCAACTGTTGCAGGAATTCTTGCTGCTTCGCCGGGTCTTGAAGTTCTCGCAATAATTCGTTCGGCTCACCGCCAATCGCCGCATAGCTGCCCACTGCCAGCATGAGACCGAGAACCGCGCCGATGACTTGCAGCACCACCAGACCGAACACCCAACCCAGAGATTCGGGAACGCCCGGTCCGGGTGGTTTTCGGGGCGGATCGGGCAGAAAATCTTCGTCGGCAAGCAGTACGGCTGTATCGCCCGTTTGTCCGATTTCGGTCAACTCCGTTGAGTCCGGCGCACCATTGTCGTCCGGCATTTCCGCCGCGGGCTCGGGATTGTCCAAGGCACGCACTCCATCGGGCGACCCGTTTCCGTAAGAAACTCGGCCACAAATCTAAGAAACCACTGCGGGCGGCGAATAGCCTTTCAGTCGCAACGGTCGAAAACGGGACGACAATACGTTCAAATATATCCGTATCTGGAGAATTCGTCAAATTGGCTGAAATTCAGGCGGCAGCCGTTTCCACATTGGCCTAGTTCTGGCCGCCTATTCCTAAGCCATGGTGCCGTTCGGCGAAACAGTGCGTACCGCGAAATGTGGTGACATGGCCGTGGAACCAAAATCAGCTGCCGAACCCGATCCGACTGCGACAATTTATTGCGCGGGCTGCAACGAGCGATTCCGCGTTCTGTTTGTCCCGGCCGCATGCCCGCGTTGCGGTGCAGAGGTCGCATCGGATGGGAACATGATGCTTGCCGAAACCCTGCTCTACAAGGTGGCCGAAGGAACCGACGCATTCCCCACACTCGAAACTCCAACGACAAACGACGTGGGCGATGATCTCATCGGCCGCGATTTACACGTCTACCGCTGCGTTTCGCAAATTGGCCGCGGGGGAATGGGCCGGGTCTATCTGGCCGAGCACACGGTTCTCGAACGCAAGTGCGCGCTGAAAATTCTCTCGCCGCGCGCAGCGGCTCGAGATGTCGATTACACGTCGCGATTCATGTCCGAAGCAAAAGCCGCCGCCGCGTTGGTGCATCCCAACATTGTGACCACCCACGCCATTGGAGAAGCCGACGGATACCATTTTCTCGAAATGGAATTCGTGGCCGGCCGCTCGCTGCAACAGTTGATTCAGGACGAGGGCCGATTAACTCCGGTTCGTGCCACCGCATTATCCGCACGAATTGCCGAGGGACTGGCTGCGGCACACCGCGCAAAAATCGTTCATCGCGACTTGAAACCCGACAACGTGCTGATGACGCATCACGGCATCCCGAAGATTGCCGACTTCGGTCTCGCCAAACGCATTCATGCCGATGACGACGACACCGGCCAGTATCTGGTGGGGACCCCGAACTTCATGGCACCCGAGTTGTTTCGCGGTGAGCAGGCAACGCCGGCCAGCGATGTTTACGCCCTGGGAGTGACCTACTTTCTGCTGCTGACCGGACAATTCCCCTATGCCGGCGGGACGCTGCAGGCATTAATGAAGTCGATCAACGAGAATCCGGCTCCCGATGCGCGCGATCTCTGCCCCGACATTCCGCTGGAGATGGCCGAATGCCTGAGCTTGTTGATGGCGAAGGCTCCAGAGAACCGCCCGCAGGATGCGATTGAAGCCGCACAACTGCTGCACGCGGTTGCCGGCCAGGTGCGCGACATTGAGTCGTTGTTGAACGAGGCGTTTGCTGGCACGACCGGAATTGAATGGACCCGCAGTGAGAAACAGTATCGATTGCGGATGACGCTTCCCGATGGCCGCTCGCAGTCGTTGTTCATCGAGCCGAGCGATCACGCCGCGGTGGAACGGTTAATTCTAATTTATAGCAAATGTTGCGCGGCTCAGTCGGAGTATTACGAAGAGGCGCTGCGGCTGAATTCGGAAGTGTCGCATGGAGCGTTAGCCCTCCGCACGATTGAGGGCGAAGAGTGTTTCGTAATGATCGACACGTTTCCGCGTAGCACGGTCGATCCGGAAGAAATTCGCCGCAGCGTGCTGGAGATCGCCTTCCGCGCCGACGCCGTCGAGAAACTGCTGACGGGTCTCGATCAGAACTGACGTTGTGTTGGCGCCATGATAGCTGCGGTGCAACGCACCGCAGACTGCGATCCGTTGGATCTCAGCTAACGGCGCGACTTGATCTCAACCGCTTCGGCTTCAGGAACAGCCGTCTTCACTTTATGGATCTCTTCAATTGTTTTGCACTGAATCTCCCGCGTGCCTCCACCCTTGAGATTCAAAGTGATCGACTCTTTCGTGTCCTTGACCAGCTCGCCGACAGTCACCCTGCCGTCATTCGTCACCACGATTACGTTATCGCCCACCTTCACCTTCGGCTTGTCATCGGCCACCTTGACCGTTGCCGTTTCATTATCGGCGGCGGCGAACTCACCAGACAGAAAGCAGATTGATAAGCAACACAGCCCGATAATCCGAAACATGATCAACTCCCTAGTCCAATGAGAATTTGTGTGTGCGATCAAACGGGGTACGAATCGACTCTACAGAATCAGCCAACGATTTCTTCAATCACCTTGCCTTCAGCGATTCGAATTGGGCGGCCCAATTCCGAGATGTTTTGTTCGCGCGGATCGATGCCGAGTGCCTTGCAGAGCGTGGCCAACATGTCGGGGACATCGACCTTTCCTTCGGCGACCGATGCGCCGTCGGCACTTGTCTTTCCAAAGGCTTGCCCACCTTTGATTCCCCCGCCGGCTAACACCGTGGTCCAGGCGGCGGGATAATGGTCTCGTCCGGCGGCAGCGCCTTGACGGCGAATTTGCGGCGTGCGTCCGAATTCGCCCATCCAGACAATCGTCGTCGTTTCAAGCAGACCGCGTTCTTTCAATTCCGACATCAACGTACTCCAACCGGCATCGAGTTCCGTCGAGAGTTCTTTGACGCGAGCGAAGTTGTTCTGGTGTGTATCCCAGCCGAGTGCGCCGCCGCCGAGTCCGCCCAGCGAGACTTCGACGAAGGGTACGCCGCTTTCCACCAGCCGCCGTGCCATCAGGCAGCCTTGTCCGAAGCGACCACGCCCGTAGGCATCGCGAACGGTGTCCTCTTCCTTCTCCAGATCAAACGCCTGTGCCGCCTCGCTCTTCATCATGCGGACGGCACGTTCGTAAACCGTTCGGTGCGAAATGGGTGAAGCCGTGCTGTGGCGGGACACGAATCCATCCTGCAGTGACGTCAACAAACTCAACCGAGCGCTCACCTGTTCTTCCGTGACACTGTCGGGCGCGAAGAGATCATCGACTCCCAACTCGGCGTAGCCGTCGGCCTGTTGTTGTTGCTGCGGTTGAAAACTGTCGGCCGCACCAACGGTCAAAGCGGCATGACGCGGGCCGAGAAATCCCGGCTGAAACGCAGATCGATTGAAAACGCGGTAGGGCGAAATGCTGATGTAATCGGGCATTTCTGCTTGGGGAGGAGCAAGCTCTTTCGAGATTAACGAACCGAGCGTGGGGTACTGAATCACTCCGCCCGGCTGATGTCCCGTTCGCATGAGGTACGTGCCGCGACCGTGATCACCCTCTTTGGTACTCATGCTGCGAATGACGGCGAGTTGGTCGCCGTGCTTGGCCAACTTGGGCAAATGCTCGCTGATTTGCAGTCCCGGCGCATTGGTGTCGATCGGCTTGAACTCGCCGCCGTTTTTATGTTCCGGTTTCAGATCGAAGGTGTCGATTTGCGACGGCCCGCCGGTCATCCACAACAGAATGCAGTGACGCTGACGTTTGGGATCGTCGGCAAATGCATTCGCAAACGCGGGCATCCAACTGCTGACACCGGCGGCCAACGCGGCGTTACGCAGCATGTCGCGGCGGGTGAGTGGGTTGTGGATTTTCGATTGCGATCGATTCATTGGACGATTCCTCGAAGATCTTAAGTCGCAAGAATGAAGTCACCCAGCTGCGATGCAACGCATCGCAGAGTCAGCGATCCGTTGGATCGCAGCTAAGGAGTTCCCTCATCAATGATTCAGCATGAACTCTGAGCTATTCAGTAGCGCCCACAGCACATCGCTGAGGGCCTGCTTGGAATCTTTTGTCGGGCCGCCCGTTTTGACGTAGGCGACGAATTTCTTTCGTTCGGCTTTCTCGGGAAATCGTGCCAAGGCCGATAGGAACAGCACTTCAACCCGCTCCTCGTCGGTAAAGAACGAAGCGTCGATCAATGCGGCCAGAATGTCACTACGGCTCACATCGGTTGCAGCGACAAGGAACTGGCCGTTCATCATGGTGAGCGCTTGTGGAATGCCCGATTGGAATTCCGTGCTGCGTTGTGCCGGCGCTTCAAACTTGGCCAGGAATGCTTGTTTCCGTTGGTCGAGTTGACGACCGAACGCGCTGGTTGCGCCCGTGTTGCCCACCGCTTCGCGCAAGCGAACCGCTTCCGACAGACAGTCGTAAACCTGCTCGGGCGACAGACTCTTGATCGACATCCGGCTGAACAACCGGGGATCGACCGACTCGCCGGCAAGCACTTCGCTCGTCAAATTGTAGGCCCGTGTGTTGGCCAGCACGCGAAACAGGCGGCGGAGATTGAAGCCGTGTTCCACAAAGTCGGCCGCCAGTTCGTCCAGCAATTTGGGATGACTCGGCGGATTGTGATCGCCGAAATCATCAACCGGATCGACGAGACCGTAACCGAAGAACATCGACCACGCGCGATTGACTGTTGCCCGCGCGAAGTAAGGGTTTTCAGGCGAGGTGATCCAGTCGGCCAATTGCACGCGGCGGGCAATGCCGCTGTCGGCATCGATGTCTTTTCCGTCGAGAAACTTCGGCGGCACAACTTCGTCGCTATCGGGAAGTTTGACCTCACCGGCAGTTCCTTCGATCACTCGAAACGCGGCCCGCCGTTGTCCGGTGGGTTGTTGCAGCCGGGCGAAGAACGCGGCGTATCCCCAGAAGTCTTTCTGCTTCCATTTGTCGAACGGA
>CAUZOL010000219.1:0-11460 GCA_963581435.1 Planctomycetota bacterium | reverse complement strand
CCCGCGTTGCACTGGCGACACGCCTATGGCACCCGTCAGCCATTACGCGAACTCGGTCTATCCGTTCGACAAGCCAACGGTGGCCAACTCCCCGGCCAACTCTGTTTCGGCGGCCAATATGGGCTGCATCATGGCGTCGATCTCAGTGCATTCGTCTGGCGTTAATTGACGTTGCGGAGGTCGTGCGGGGCCGAAGTCCTGGCCGATGAGCTTCATCGCATGTTTCAGCATGCTGATGTTGTAGCTGTCGCCGCAGCGTTCACGGTAGTTCTCTATCGGCAATATCAGTTCCTGCAAACGCAAACCCTCTGCAAATTCGCCCGCCGCCAGCGCGGCGTGCATCGCCAGCGTAATGTGCGGGCAAAGATTACCCGCGCCGGTCGTGTATCCGCTCGACCCGGTCAGCATGTAGAAGGGAGCAAACCGTTCGGCCGAACCACATAACCATTCCATCCGCCCGCCATCCGCAAGCACTGCTTTCCGGAAGTTGTGCATATTGTTTTGCGCGTACTTCGTGCCGACAACGTATTGGTCGTCTGCCAGATTGAGCAACAGTTCGTCGCTGGGAATATCGGCCTTCTTGTAGATCAATGTCGGAGCTTTCACCGCATCGATGACCGCACGATAGTAATCGTGCGCGCCGGCGTCGCTGAGGTAAGGATGACAGAACGGCATGAACATGATGCCGCTCGCCCCCACTTCCATCGACCGTCGTCCAACGTCAATCGCATTCCCCAACTGCAAGCCGACGGGAGCGAACACTTGAGCGTCCGGGCCTGCTGCTTCACGCGTGATCTGAACCAACTCGACGACTTCATCGGCCGAAAGGCTGTGGAACTCACTGGTGCCGGCCGCTGGCATGTAGACGCGAATTCCAGCCGCCGCCATCCGAGCGATATGCTCCGCCTGCTTGTCGCGATCGATCCGCCCCGAGGCGTCGTACGCCGTCAGAGGCACCAGATGAACCGTCCGCAGCAATTCCAGATCGTAATTCTTGCTCATCGGTGTCGCTCTTCCAACAGTCAACTATTGAGATGTGAATTCACCTAGATCATTTTGTACGACGCGAAACCGTGGCGGTCAACCGTCATCACAATTGCTGGCGTAGTCAACGTTCCAATGCTCGCTTGCGGTTTCGCGTCCCCTCAGACAGCGCCTAACATTCATTCGACCGATGAACTTTCCGCGCCGGTCTCTCGGATTGAATTAAAGGATTCCAAAAAATTAGCCAAAATTGTCTAGTTTTTTTTGAATGCACCAATGCACAATGACATTACGTCCTCTCACTTTTCGCGACCGCCATGATGGAGTGCGCCGCCATGTTAACACCGGACAATCCCCAATTGAGTTCTCCGACCGACCGTTCCGTGAGAATTGCCGCCGCCGTTCTGTTGCCGACGGTGTTTGGATTCTTCGTCGTTCGCCACATCTGGGTGCTGCCAGAGGTGAATCGGGAGCGTCCGACGGTTTCTGTTGGACTTCCGGGCGACACGAATCACATTGAGAACCAGACTCCGGTCGTCGCGGTCGAGCAGCCTACTCCGCAAGTTGTACAGACCATTGAGTTGACACATCGACCAGTGTTTCTCCGCGTTTCCCAAACGACCTCGGTTGATGCAGCAGGGGCAACTTTGGCACTATCGCACGCTCCGCTGGAAGTCACCGATGTTGGGCGAATCGTCGCCGATCCGCTCGCCTTCGCCCCCCGCTCGTTACCCGAACGCGAACCGCAGGTGTTGCACAAGGAGTTGGCCGACGCCGCCGAACTCAATCTCTACGGTGACGAATTAGATTCCAAACGCCGGTTTAACAACTTCAAACTCGATGTCACCGCCGAACACGAAAAGTTTGCCGCGAAGCAGAAGAAGGTCTCTCAATTGGCAACACGTGGTGAACTTGCTCGGCGTCGGGCCAGAACTGAACGCGGGCGTCGAGATATCCAGGCCGAAATCTCCGCCGCGCTGTACGGAACCGCCGATCCGTTTCGGGCAAGTTTCCAGCCGCTCAAATGGTGGATGAACGGTCGAATTGATTTGCAGGGACTGCCGCTGGCAATGGGTGACGACTGCCGCTGGCAATGGGTGACGACTGCCGCTGGCAATGGGTGACGACTGCCGCATCGATTCGTCACAGGCAGAGGAATTGCAAAGCGTCTCCGCAACATTTCAGATGTTCCGCCGGAATCTTTTGAAGCTGTCAGACCCTGTCGCCAAGGAAGCTGCTCTGCTCAAAGCGGTCAAGGATCAGCGCTGGCACTATCGCCACATTCCCGGACTGATGCAGGTGCTGTCGGCTGAAAAGGAACCGTTGCGTTTGGAACTGGTACGGATTCTCGCGAAAATACGTTATCCTCAATCGACATCGGCACTCGCGCGCATCGCCGTGTTCGATCTCTCTGCCGATGTCCGCGCACAAGCCGTGGATGCCTTGCAGAAACGACAGCCCGAACATTATCGCGACAAGCTGCTGTCTGGTCTCCGCTACGTCTGGCCACCGGCAGCCGACAATGCGGCCCGCGCGCTGGTCTCGCTGGATGATCGGGACGCCTATGAACAACTGGTCGAGATGGTTCGTGAACCCGATCCGCTCGCTCCCTTTCAAACGGCCGATTCCCACTGGGCAAAAAACGAATTGGTCCGCGTGAATCACATGCAAAACTGCTTGCTGTGCCATGCGCCTGCTGTCACGTCCAATGCACGCGTGACTGGTGCAGTTCCCTCGCCGTACGACCCGTTGCCAAGAGTGTATTACAATAGTCCTGGCGGGTTTCTGACGCGGGCTGACGTGACCTACCTGCGGCAGGATTTCTCGGTGGTCCATGCCGTCGAAGAACACGGGCCGTGGCCGGAACAACAGCGATTCGATTACTTCGTCCGAGAAAGACAACTCACCGAACAAGAAGCAGCCGAATTGTCACAGCACGCCTCAAGTGAAGTCTACCCGCAGCGTGCAGCCGTCCTGTTTGCCATGCGCATGCTCCGAACGAACGAGTCGGATGACGGTCGGCCATCATCCAACGAGCTGTTACTCTTGTCGGCGGATTGACACGACGATCAAATGACGACATGCCACAGCCAACCGCCGACCTCACTCGTCTGATTCGCTGCGCCTGCATTCTGGAAGCGACCGCTCGCAAGCCGGGCAATGTTCATCCGGAGGTCGCATTTTCTGATTTGTGTTACGACGATTTCGTCAACGCGGCACGTGTTGCTGCGCCGCTTTTGGCAGAGGCTCGACAACGGGAAGTTGGCCAGTCGATTCTCGATGCCGTCGTCGCCACCGGTGAGGCGACCGGCGGCAATGTCAATCTGGGCATCATTTTGTTGCTCGCTCCGCTCGCCGCCGTCCCTACGAATCTCAGCCTCGTCGATGGCATTGCCGATGTTCTCGGCAGTCTCACACAACAGGACGCCTCGCTCGCCTACCAGGCAATTCGCCGCGCCAACCCCGGCGGAATGGGTCGCAGCGAAACCGAAGACGTCGCCGCCGAACCAACCGGTACGCTGCTTGAAGTGATGCGGCTTGCCGCCGACCGCGACGCGATTGCAATGCAGTACGCGAGCCGATTTGAACTCGTCCTTGAAACCGGAGTTCCGATACTCGCCGCCGAAAGTCATTTTCAAGAGAATTGGGAACAGGCGATAATTCGCCTGCATCTCACATTGATGGCAACATGCCCCGACTCGCTGATTGCCCGCAAACGGGGAGTCGATGAAGCCCATAAGTCGGCCGAACTTGCAAAGGCCGTCCTCGAAGCGGGATGGCCAACGACTCGCCCCGGTGCGCAGAAACTGGTAGAACTCGATGTCTGGTTGCGCGATCGGGGCAACTCTCGAAATCCCGGGACCACCGCCGACCTCGTCGCCGCAACGATCTTTGCCGCCCTGCGTGACGGGTTCGTCGAAATGCCGCCCGGAGTGGAATGATTTTCGGTTGTCGAAGGGCTGCTAAACCCCAAGCGAGATTGGTAATCGAGGCATATGTCTGAACCGCGTTTTCATGTCCGCGTTACCAAAGATCATTTGGTCTTCAGTGCGGCACACTTCATTACGTTCAACGGCAACGTTTGCGAACGGCTGCACGGACACAACTGGCGAACGGCGGTGGAAGTTGCCGGTCCGCTGGACGAGAACCGTTACGTGTTCGACTTCATCGCCCTGCGCGATGCGCTGCAGTCGATTGTGAACGAACTGGATCACCGCATGTTGTTACCGACAGAACACCAGTCCATACACGTCACCGAAACCGAACGTGAAGTGGAGGTGACATTTGCCGATCGCCGCTGGGTATTCCCGCGCGAAGACTGCGTGCTACTGCCGGTCGCGAATACCACCGCCGAGGAGATCGCCCACTGGATCGCCGGCCGCTTGCGCGACGAAATTGCCACTGCCGATTCCAGCCAGATCGAGTCGATGCGTGTCGAAGTGGAAGAGAACTTTGGTCAGTGGGCTGTTTGCGAGTTGCCCATCGGCTGAACGAAACGGCACAATTCCTGTAGCAGTTTCTTCCTTCACTGGTATCATGGAAGTAGCGGATGATCGCGCTGGGCCGGCGTGAAAGTGTTTGGCGATTTGTTGGTTGTGCGCGATCGCTTCGCGACAACACGATAGATCGCGGTTCGACAGTGCCATCAGCGAAATCTACGGAGTTTGTCATGCCACGTTCGTGTCCTCTCTTCCTGTCATTGGCGTTCACCGTTGGCATCGCCCTCTTTGTCGGCTCGCCGTCGGAAGTCAACGCCCAGGCCGTTGGCGGCAATGTCGGAGGCGGAAACGTCCAAGGGGGGAATGTCCAGGGGGGCAACGTTCAAGGCGGAAACGGTCAGGGAAACCAGCAAGCAGCCGGAATCCATATCGACGCGAAAGGTGTCGTCCAACCGGTCTTTGTCTCAACAAAGTCAGCCGCGCTCTCCAAAAAGAGGATGGACGCAATTGCGAAGAAGCTGCTGTCCGGCGACGTCAATCGTCCCAGCAAACTACGCAAGGTGTCGCTGGTTCGTTTGGAAGCGGCCTGCAAAGAATTCGTAAAGCAAGGCAAGCCCGCCCCACCCGACATGCAGTTTCTGGCCGGTGTGCAACGAATTGATTACCTGTTCGTCGATCTCGACGGAAAAGACATTGTGATTGCTGGGCCGGCTGAGGGATACGCCAACGATTCATCCGGTCGCGTCGTTGGTTTGACGACCGGACGGCCGCCGTTGCGGTTGGACGATTTGATTGTCGCGTTTCGAGTACTGCAGCGCAATCAGATGATTGGTTGCTCGATCGATCCCGATCAAGGGCGACTCTCTTCACTACTGCAATATATCAAAACCAACACCAACACGACTTCCACCAGCATTGCACAAAAGAGATATCGCCGCATGCGAGATATTCTTGGTAAGCAAAACGTCCGCCTGTGGGGTGTCGCCGGCGAAACGCATTTTGCCGAAGCGCTGGTCGAAGCCGACTACCGCATGAAACTGATTGCACTCGGACTGGAACGACCTCCGGTCCGCGGTTTGACCAGCCACCTGCAGATGGTCGGATCGAGTGGAAACAGTATGCAGCGGTGGTGGTTCACGCCGCTGTACGACGCCTTCAACACGACGGAAGACCGCGATGCCTTTCAGTTTGCCGGTCAACGGGCGCAGCTCATGTCGCAGGAAGAACAGGTGGGACCACAGGGGCAGCGCAGCAACTCGCCCTTCACACGCATCTCAACACAGCGATTCGGCAAGCTCTTCACGGCGAAGTTCCCCGAATTGGCGGCACGTTCGCCTATTTTTGCCGAGTTGCAAAACCTGATCGATCTCGCCGTTCTCGCCGCCTTGCTCAAGAAAGAGCAGTTGCCGCAAAAAGTCGATTGGGAAATGTCTCTGTTCCTCGACACAACCAAGACGAAAACTCAACAGGGGAACGCCCCCCGCGAAGTTCCGTCGGCTGTGAATTACAAGAAGGCGCGGCGCGGCCTGATTGTCGGACTGGTGGGAGGCGGAGTCACCATCAATGCGGATGCCACCGTCCGCGCGATCGAATTCAAGGTCGATCCTGCCGCACGGCTCGGCGGCCTGCGGACATCTGCATTGAAGAACAAGTCAGCCAAAGCGCATCCGTGGTGGTGGGACTGAAAACGGAACGATGAATGCCGAATGGTGAATGAGGAACAACAGACAATCTGCACTTTTGCGGCGTCTCTTAACGGCTCCAACATGTCTCGATTCCAGCGTCTCCGTCACTTCATCGCCATTCTTTTCATCGGCTCGTATCTGCTGCTCACTGGGTTTTTCCTCGTCCGACATGCCCTCGGCGACTCGCTTGCTCATCCGATTGGCTACTTCTGGACGTGGGATATGTTTCCCAATTATCCCACCGAGTCGGCCAGACGGTGGGCTGTCGGGGAAACAGCGGGCGGCGCATACGTCCAACTGCTGCCGAATTCCGCGCACCGTTTTCGCTGGGGTGTTCACGGAGACGCGACGCGTTTCGACATCGACCGCCGCCAGTTGTTCTTTCGCCAAGCCACTCTGCACGCCATAAAACGGCACAACGCAACGGCGTCCGACGATCCAATTCGTTTTGTTTACCTGGCAGAACAGTATTGGCCGGAGAAGTTGAATCTCCCCGACGAGTTGTACCACGGTTTTTACTACGACGAGGTGACGAAAAAGGTCTATTGGGCATCGCCAGCCAATGCGGGTGAAGTCTCCAAGCGATTTTATTGGCGCGTTCTCGATGAGGCGGATGTCGAGACCGACGGCCGCGTGATTGCTTGGGAGCCGTCGCCGTGAAGGCGTTTTTCTTCGCCCCCAAAAGTCCCCGGCCGCTCGCGTTATTGCGAATCGCCACTGGGATGGTCTTCCTCTACGATGCCGTCGTGCGTTGGCCGTTTGCGGTCGAATTGTACTCGACCGATGGTTTGCCGATGCCGGTCTTTCCCTCGGAACTTTTCCCTGGCACGCACTTCGCGCCGTTGCCGCTTTCCGCATTTTGGACGGTCGCGCTGCACTCGCTGTTGGTGTTTGCCCTCGTCTCAGTCACGATCGGATGGCGAACGCGGACGAGTTTGTGGGTCGCGTTTGCCATTTCGTTGTGGCTGGGGCTGCTGGATCAGGCGGGAACTTTCAAGAAGTACTCCGTCATCGGCCTGCATCTCATGCTGCTGCTCAGCTTCACGCGCTGCGGCGGCGCGTGGTCGGTCGATGCCCTGCTCATCAGGGGGCACCGACAATTCACCCGTTTAAGTTTCGCCTGGCCCAGACGGTTGATTCAGGTCCTTGTCATTGCCGTTTATCTCGGCGGAGCGATGACGAAGATCCGGCTGCCGGACTTTGCCAACGGCGACTTGCTGATGTTTTCGCTTCTCGACGACCAATGGGGGGGTGGCTATCTCGGCCATTGGCTCAGCACGCGGCCCAATCTGCTCATCCTCGCGAGCATTGGCACTGTTCTGTTCGAAATCGCGTTTCCGTTGCTCATCTGGAATCCCCACCTGCGGCGGCCCATGCTTGTTTTGGCGGTCGCGTTTCACCTGATGTTGGCAACAACAATGCACCTGGGCATCTTTTCATTCGTCATGCTGGCGGCGCTACTCGCGTTTGTTGAAGAACGTGATGTGAACAGGTTGATTGGCAACGGCAAATCGGCTTTCCCAAAACACGCTGGTTCCGTCGGTCGAACCTCCGCGCTCAGCGCTGTCAGTTGGGCGCTCGCAGCTGGGCTGCTGATCTCTGCGGGAGTCGCTCTACATAACGACGGAATGGGAACACAGCACAGCAGAACGGTTTTCGAGCCAATTGATGAAGAAACGTCGGTCGATATCCTGGCTTCGCTCACGCCGGCGCAGGAAGGCCGGTACGACGACTACTTTCACCGCGTTGAATTGGGCAACCGTCTCTCCAGCGATGGAACTAGGGCGCTGGGAAGCGCAAGTCGGTTCCAGCGGGGGATGACCGTCCACGCCTGCGCACGGCTGATCCAGAACCATCCGCCGTTACAAATCGAATGGACGCTTATCCGACCCGACGGCGAGAAAGTGCAATTCGCGTACCAGCTGGCGGCCAGCGTTTCACATGCCACTGTCGGCTTCGCTCTCACCGAGAGGGACCAAACGCCAGCCGGCGAATATCGCCTCATTTTGCGCGCCGACGGTTATGACGTCGCCACACGCGGATTCATACTTCGCGAATGAAATCTCGACTGCTTCAAGCCGACATGTCAAACTGCCCGCCGACTCCCGCGCCGCCACTGGTTGCCGCGACCGATTGCCCCGGTTGGTCTCCACCGAACGACTGGCCCAACTGCGAAGCCAACGCCAAACCCGCGAGCAATCCGATCGCACCCGCGGCTCCACCGCCCCCGCCGCCTTCCTTGTCGCTCTTGTCCAACAGCGCGAGAATGAGCAGTGTGAACACAAGATTGATGTCCCCAAAGTTCTCAGCAACATCACTCAACGATTCCAAACTGGCGGGAACGGTTCCCTGCAGAAACGTTCCCTCGAGCGAACCGGGCGCGTCGAAGCCTGTCGCTTCCGCTCCTGCCGCCCCAGAACCGGCTGCCGTCGAGCCGGCTGCCGATGCAGCTGTTGTCGTAGCCCCTGCGGTTACTCCGGCTGCTCCAGCCGTTGCGCCAGCCGTTGCGCCAGCCGCGCCGCTGGCACCGGCACCGCCCACGGCTCCCCCGCCCATTGCCATTCCGCCGACTGCTGAAACTTGCATCGCTTTGCCCTCATTTGCTGGAACGCCCTGTTTCGTTGCCGTGCCATAATGCAAACGAAGGACCGTACTCAGGCAGAACTGGCAACAATTGACCTAACATGTGGTGCATAGACAGATTGAAACGATCCAATTGCATTACCGGCAATTCGTCCGCGTCGCCAAATTGCATCATCCATTTGCGGCGACGGCAATTTGATGTTGCCGATTCGCCACGTTTGCCGCCGCCGCCCGAAAGACATACACTGCGCACTTGGCTTTCTCTGCCGAGTCGCACGCCGTTCAAAAGTTTCGACGGCTTGTTACGCCGAAATCCCCAAAGGGAACACTCTGCATGTCCGACCAATCGCAATGGATCATTGAGACAACTACCGACCGCTTCGAGTCCGACGTCATCGAGCGTTCGGCACAACTGCCGGTGGTCGTCGACTTCTGGGCACCGTGGTGCGAACCCTGTCGGCAGTTGGGACCGCTGCTTGAGAAACTGGCCGTCGAGTACAACGGTAAGTTCTTGTTGGTGAAGGTCGACATCGAGGAAAATCAGGAAATTGCAGCGGCCTGCCGCGTCGAATCAATTCCCTACGTGCTTGCCTTCCGCGACCGGCAGGGAATCAATCAGTTTGTGGGCCTGATGCCCGAAGCTGAATTGCGTGAATGGATCGGCACGATTCTCCCCAGCGAAGTCGATTCACTGATCAAGCAGGGACAGGAACTCGAACAAACAGATGCCGCAGCTGCCACCGACATCTTTCGCAAAGCGTTGGAATTGTCGCCGCAGGATGACGCCATCAAGATTCATCTGGCGCGATCGCTGGCTGCCCAGAACCGCGGCGACGAATGCCGTGCCATCATCGCCGAACTCGAACAGCGCGGGTTCCTCGAACCTGAGGGTGAGGCAATCAAGGCACAAATCGAGTTGCGCGAGGCGGCGGCCGAAGCCGGCGGCGTTGTCGAAGCCCGCAAGGCCGCCGAAGCCGCACCGGACGATCTGCCCGCGCAGCTGGCGCTGGCCGACACATTGGCGGTTGCCGGCCAGCACAGCGAATCGCTCGATATCTGCCTGTCACTGATCGAACGCGACAAGGGCGGCATCGGTGGCGAAGCCAAGGAAACGATGGTCAAAATCTTCGAAATGCCCGGAACGCCACCGCACCTCATCAGCGAATACCGCCGCAAACTCGCCACCGCGTGGTATTAAACCCAGTCGCGGGTCGCTTGCGGTTTCGCGGGTCCCTTCTAAGTAGTCCGAAAACCCTCTGACGGGTCTTACGGACTCTTATATGGATGTGTCACGAACAACCGCACCCGGGTTTTCGGACGGGTTCTAGCGCGAAGACGTCTCAACACGCGCCGGCAACTTCCCACACTTCGACAGCGCCAACAACGGGTACGCCGTGCCGCTGTATGTGATGAAATGATAGCGGTCGGTATTGAGTGATCGCGTCCACCACCGTCCCGATTCGCGTTGATTCGACAGCAGCCACTTCACTGCCGATTGGATTCGCGGATCATCGGCCGACACACCGGCGTCGCGCAGCGCAATCACCGCCAGGCCAGTCATGTGGCCGTCACTCTCGGGATTGCCGAAATTCGATTCACCACGAAGTTTCTCCGCCCGATTTCCGCGTCCCCATTCTTCCGGCTTGGCGAACGTCCGCATCGACCACCCGCCATCTTTGCGCTGATGCTTCCAGACGGCATTCACCAACTGTTGCTGCGACGAATCGTCGAGCAGTTCCGGCATTCGCGTCGCAGTCCACAGCAGAAGCAGCCGCGCGTAATCGTGCGGCGGCTTCGTCTCTCGCAGGTACTTCTTCAATTTGCCGACGCTTGCCTGCAACGCTTTGTCTTCCAACCCTTTCAACCAACCCGGCGCAGTAGCCGCCGCCATCGCTGCGACCGTGGCTTCCTGAAACGCCGACGATTCAAACGGCGGCCAGCAGTCGAGCGATCCCCAGGTTCCGCTTTCCAACTGCAAGCTGAACATGAACTTCAAAGCCTCGTCAGTTTCCGGCGACAATTTGCCGCCGATGTGTGCGTCCCATTCCGACAGCCCTGCTGCAATGAAGATTGCCTGTGCCGGCCGTGTTCCCGCCATCAGTTTATCGGGCGCGGTCGACTTCAGCTTCTGAAGTTCCGCAACGTAAAACCGGCGGATTTCGTCGTTTGGTTTTCCCAGTTGCGCGGTCAACGCCGGACGAACAATCATGTAGGTACCGTTGGTGTGACAGGTCACGCACTTGCGCCCGCGCGTCCACGCCAGAGCGCCCCGCTCCAGATATTCGTCGGCTTTTGAAAGCGAGAATCTGGCTTCCTTCGCCTCGGCGGCCGTCGCCGCCGAAACGACTATGTCGCCCGCCCGGTATTGAGGTGCCGGTGCTTTCGCTTCCTGCGCTTCACAGGTTTCGTGCGACAGCACGACCGAACCAACCAAAACCAACACGATTCGCAGCGTACGAACAGTCACGATGGCATCTCCTCAGATCAGCCTCAATTGCAAGAACCACTTCAAGCAAAAGCAGTTACCGAGATGTTAACCGGACAGCCAGTCAGCCGCCAGCAACACCTTTTTCGATTTCGTAGTCACGCAGTTCAATTGTCCAGTTCCTGACAGCAACAGCTGGTTGCCCGTGTTCTTGCACTCAAACTTCACAGGGCGGCTCAGAGAATGGCATTGGATTTGCCCTGATAGTCTGCGTTGGGAATACGGCCGCTGTTTTTGGTCGTTTTTGCAGAATCCGATGCCATTCTTACAAAACTGGGGAGAA
>CAUZOL010000218.1:0-11520 GCA_963581435.1 Planctomycetota bacterium | reverse complement strand
ATGGAACCGCTTACGCAGCCACGAAAAGATGACGCTCGTCGTCGAAGGACGTTCCTTCCAAGACGGAATTCTGCAGGAATTCGCCGCTTAGAAACATTTTCATAACACAACAATTGACAATAGCTCACGTTGTCAGCGCGAATAATGCTGAACTGTGGGACTACTACACGGCCCGACAACTCGCCGATGCGTATCGGACAATTCGGTTGGAAATTCAGACGGGATACCCGGAGTTCACCGAAGATGGCGCAACGCCGCAATCGAAATCCGAAGGCTACTTGAAACAACTCAACGAGTGGAATTGTGGCCCGACTGCGGAACGGTCGCGACAAATTGACAAGCAACTGACCGATCAGCTACTACAAAAGCCGTTATCGCTCCTGCTGCTTGCCGACTTCGTCTGCAAGAAAGAACCAGCGCTCACACCGGCGGCAATGAACGAAAAGATTTGGCTGGATCGCACTCAAATGCTCGAGAACGCTACGAAGTACGATGCCCGCTGGTTCCAGCAGCGGTTCGGGCAGCTCACTTCTGATTCCCCGTCGAAATAGAATTGCTGGGAAACCGGTCGCCGTTAGATCCCGTCAGACAATTCCAGATAGGGATCCAGACCCATCTGAGTGAGCGAGTTCAAGTTCGTCTGCTCGGTGCGCAGCATCAATTTGCGTTGTTTTCGATGCAGTGATTCGAGGTAACGCTGGGTTGAACTGAAGAACGTCAGCCAGCGCTCAGGCAATTCACCATTCGAGTCCGGCCGCGCTTGCCGTCGCATCTGTGTGAGTTCCTCTTGCGAGCGACAGCGGAGCAGTTCGTCCTCCAGCGACAGGAAGAACTGAAACGAGCCGTCATCACCTTGCCGGGCGGCCCTTCCCACAAGTTGGCGGTCGATTCGGACGGCACTGTGCATTTCGCTGCCGATGACATGAAGGCCGCCTTTGCCGCGCACGTCGGCATGCAAGCCGATGTCGGTGCCACGGCCCGCCATGTTGCTCGCGATGGTAACGCGGCCCGGCTGCCCCGCTTCGGCTACGATTTCGGCCTCGCTTTCATGGAACCGTGCATTGAGCAGGCGATGCCGGATGCCGCGGACTTCCAGCAGCACCTGCAAAGCCTCTGACGCTTCGACCGACGGAGTGCCGACGAGTATGGCTCGGCCGTCAGCATGAGATTTCTCCACTGCATCGATAATCGCTTCGCGTTTGTGTTGCAGGGTGGCGAAGATGCGCGGCCGCATGCCGACGCGCCGGCACGCAAGGTGGGTCGGAATTGGAGTGACGCGAAGACGATAGGACGACTTCAACTCGCGGGCGGAGTCGGTCGCCGTCCCCGTCATGCCGGCGAGATGAACGTATTGTGCAAAGAAACGCTGCACGGTCACTCGTGCGGCAACGGCAGTTTCGGATGTTACCGGAAGTGATTCCTTCGCTTCGACCGCCTGGTGCAGTCCGTCCTCCCACTTTCGGCCTTCCATAACGCGACCGGTCGATTCATCGACAATGACGACTTCGTCGTCTCGCACCATGTAGTCGCGGTCGCGATGAAATCCATGCGACGCAGTCAGCGCGCACTTGACGTGACTGAGAAAACCATCGACGCCAACCGAATCGAGCAGCTGCGGCTTGGGCGCTAAGAGCACATTGCGGCGTCCTGCTGACGTTAGAACGGCGGTACGCCGGTCCGGCAAGTAACAGTAATCGTCGGGCGATTTCAGCCGCGCTGCAGCACGGGCGCTCCAGCGCAAAAGCGAGGCTGTCCATGACTCGTTCGGTTCGCTCAGCCCGATAATGAGAGGGGTTCGCGCATCGTCAATCAGGACGCTATCGGCTTCGTCAATCAAGGCGAAGTAATGCCCTCGCTCGATCACGGGCCGTTCGTCGCTCTGTGTTGGCAGAAAAGCGCGGCGCGGCATATTGGCTGGCGACGCGTTTCTTCGCAGTCGATCGCGCAGGAAATCGAATCCCAGTTCCTTCGCCGTCGCATAGGTCACATCGCTGCCATACGCGCGGCGACGTTCGTCGGTCGTCATCTCCGATTGAACGCAGCCGACCTTCAGTCCCATCATCGAAAACACCGGCCGCATCCAGTCAGCATCGCGCCGGGCAAGATAATCGTTGACGGTAATAATGTGGCATCCACGCCCAGGCAGCGCCCGCAGGAATGCTGGCAGAAGAGCAGTGAGCGTTTTTCCTTCGCCCGTTTGCATCTCGGCAATGTGACCCTCGAACATTGCAATGCCACCCATAATCTGGACGGGGTAAGGCGACATTTGCAGCACGCGGCGCGAAGACTCGCAGACCAGGGCAAACGCATCGGGGAGAAGCCCGTCAAGCGCGATTCCACGACGGGCGCGACGGCGAAGTTCCTGCCCGTTGACAGTCAGATCTCCATCCGAAAGCGACCTGAGCACTTCGGATCGCAGAGAAATATCGTCCGCGAGAGACCGCCATCGCGACAAACGTGCCGACGTCGGGCGACCGCACGACTTGAACCAGTGATAAAAACGAGGCACTCGCACGATACTGTTACAACCGCTTCACGATGTTTTAATACATGTGGTCTAACACCTGATGGAATCCGCCACCATCGACACTCGATAAGCGGGCGAAGTATTGCACGAATCTTGTCAACGTACAACGGCAGAAAGTGGCTCTTCCGATAACGGGAGCAGGTGTGCCGGTACCTCGCCAGTGCATCGCGAACATCGATCGTCTCTCGATCGGTGTGATTTAGACTGCGGCTCGCAGCAGGATTTCGCCTTTGCCTTCTTCGAGGAAGTCGCCGCAGTGCCGGCGATAGCACGCGTCGAGGCAATCGTCCGGGATGGGAAAGCCGAACGCCTTCAACTGCAGAAACAGGAACCGCAGGAAGACGGGTCGGTATTCGCAGGCGAATTTGAATGTGGGCAGCATTTCGGAAACTGCATCGGGTTTCCCGTAGACAATCGTGCCACGTCGCATGCCGGCACCGGGTCGAATCCCCGCTTCGCCGAACAGCAGCACCGAACCGGCAATCATGTTGAAACCGGGAGCGTCGCCCGAACGGCCGCCGATGGCAATCGTCCCGCGACGCATTGTGTGGCCGATCTCGTTTCCGGCATCACCGTCGATGAGAATCTCGCCGCCGGTCATCCCGCGACGTCCACCCCGGTACACGGCCCCCACGAGATGTCCGGCGTTGCCGTGAACGTGAATGCGTCCGCCGTGCATTTCCGCGCCCACCCAATCGCCAGCGTTGCCGGTGACTTCGATTTCGCCGCCGGTCATTTCCGCCCCAAGATGCATGCCGGCGTTTCCCTCAACCCGAATTCGACCGGAAGTCAGGTGGGTGCCGATGAGCTTGACCTTCGAGCAGTCACCGCGCCAAATCATTTCGTTGTCGTCAGCGGCCGAACCGGAAACGTCGAAGAAGTCGGCCAGCGGCAACTGTTCGTTGCCGCGCTGAATCAACGTCGCCTGCACCTGATCTGCAGACTGACTGCGAATCGTTTCTAACTGGACGGTGTCAACTTCGAGGGGGATCGAGGACAGCTGTTTCAACTCGCAGACGAGTGGCATGAATTTCGGTACGTTCAGCAGAGGTTAAGACGGATTCGAATGTGTTGACGCTGTTGAGTGCCGAACTCAACCAATGGGGTAACGGCCTTCGTACGCAAGGTACGCAAGACTGTCGAGAAACTTGCGCGAGGCAATGTACTCGTTGGTTGGCATATTGCGAATGTGCTTCTTGAGTTCGCTTCGCATGCTGCGGGAAATCTGACTGATTTGCGAGTCGTATTGCCGCAGAGATCTCGTATGAAATCCCAACTGAAACAACTCGTCAAGTTGCTTCCGCAACTCAGCGTACCTGTCGCCCATCAGCGCTTGCGGCCAATAGATTTTCCCGGTCGATGGATCGAGTTCCGCCGGACTCAAACGCGGGGGGAACCCCGATCCTTTGGTTGCGAGATAGGCATCTCGTCCTTCTCGCTTGCGGTCGTGGTCCTTCTTCAGCTCCGCTTCACCCAACCGCTTGCGCGCCCAATACGTTTCGGTGAATTTCATTTTGTTGTCGATGTATTTTGTGCGGGCGTCTTCGTAGTTGTTCATCGCCCGCGTGCCTGCTTCAGCCGCTTCACCTTTGGCACGGATTACGTCGGCCATACCGCGCTGCGCGCCTTCGACAGGTGTCGATGAGTAGCCGCCGTAACTTCCGTAACCGTTATTGAATCCATTGATGCCGGGATTGCGATACCAGTTACCGCGGTTTACGCGCCGAACTTGAGCATCGGCAGGAGAGACAACGGTGATGAACGACAATGCCAGCAGAAGCAGTGCAAGATTTCTCATGGTGAATCCTCCGGTAAATGACGCCGGTGAAAACTTCGCCGGTTCTTGGTCAATTCTTCAGGCAACGACTGGATAACGAGAACTGCAGTGGGATAAGATGGATGCGGCACGCATCCCTTACCCAAGTTGTATACCTGTCTGCGCGTCACATCAACTGTTGTATTGGACATCTCAAGAAAAAACATCTTTGGAATATCCGGATTGGAGTCAACGATGCGTTCTCTCGCCACGTTTGTCGCCGTAGTGCTGCTGGCCACCCCATCATTTGCATCCAACGTTTCAGCCGAGAACTCGCTTGCTGAAAAGCTGAAACACCGCGTTGCGACGTTGACTACGCAACTGGAAAGTTCAGACGTTGCCGAACAATTGAAGGCTGTTGAGGATTTAGCCGAACTGGGGCCGCTTGGCGCAGAGGCCGTGCCTGGGTTGGCTCGCCTCACGCAGTCGAAAGATTTGGCGCTGCAGCACGAGGTGGTGATTACGCTGGGACGCATCGGTCCCGCAGCCGCGGCAGCCGTTCCGGCATTGACCATGACTCTCGATTCCAAATCGACCATTATCCGCCATAGCGCCATGCATGCGCTCCGGAATATTGGATCGGCATCGAAGTCGGCCATTCCCAAGCTGTCGCAGTTGGCCCGTGAGAAGGACCCGCTGCTGAGTGTGGCAGCAGCATGGGCGTTGGTGGGAATAGATCCAGACAACGGTGCGCTCGTCAAGTCGGCGTTGCCCGTCCTTGTCTCCGCGTTGAACAACAAAAGTGAAGATATTCGCAGCGACGCCGTCGCCGCGTTGGGTGAAGTGGGAGCCGCTGCGGTTTCAGCCGTCGCGGCGAAACTCGGGGACTCCAACTCCGATGTCTGCATGCGTGCCTGCGATGCGCTGGCGGCAATTGGTGCACCGGCTGCTTCCGCCGCTCCCAAGCTCATTGCCAAACTGGACGATCGCGATGCCAATGTCTGCTGGCATGCGGCCCGCGCTTTGGGAGCGATTGGTGGCGACGCGGAAAAGGCGGTTCCGGTTTTGGCGAAACTGTTGAAGCATAGTTCAACTCCCGTTCGAGGGCATGCGGCTTCTGCCATCGGACGATTTGGTGGAAACGCCAAAGCTGCCGTACCGCAATTGGCTGCGACACTGCGAGATGAAGACGCGACGATTCGCGCTGCAGCTGCGCGGGCCTTGGGAGCCATTGGGCCGAATGCCAAGGCAGCTGTCCCCGCATTGGCGAAAGCACTGGATGATGAAGTTGGCACGGTCACTATCGCTGCAGCCGAGGCACTTGGCGCGGTCGGCAAGGCGGCCGTTCCTGCTCTGAACGAACGGTTGAAAGACCCCAATCTGAATTCATTGGCGGCGACGATTCTGGGAGAGATCGGTCCCGATGCCGAAGCAGCCGTCCCCGGTTTGGTCAAGCTGCTTTCGGTCGACGACGAGGCAACCAAAACCGAAGCCTTGTTGGCATTGGCGGCGATCGGACCGAACGCAAAGGCGGCCGTGCCCGCGTTAATGAAACTGCTGAAGAGCAATGCCACGTTTGGCCGCGCGGGGGCCGCGTATGTCCTTGCTCGGATTGGTGCACAAAGTGCGATTCCCGTGCTGAAGCAGACGATAAACGAAGAAGGAACCGAGTCGTTGCAGATGGCCAGTGCTTGGGCGCTTGTCACATTGAAACCGGATAACGCCGATTTTGCACAACTCGCCGTTCCCCATTTGACGGCAGGACTCACAAACAAGCGATCGCTCGCGCGACGAGAAGCGGCCAATGCGTTGGGACGGATTGGCGGTTCCCGCTTTGTCAGCGGCACTGAAAGACCCGGTCGCCGACGTGCGGGCCGAGGCGGTTGTCGCGATCGCAGAAATTGGAACGAATCCAACGGACAACGTTCCGTTGGTCGCGCGGATGTTGAACGATCCCGCCGCCGAGGTGCGTTATGCAGCCGTGTTTGCACTGGGGACATACGGCCCGAAAGCGAAAGTTGTTGCCCCGCTGCTGCTCAGCAAGATGGCAACGAGTCGCGACACGTTCGAGCGAACCGTCGCCGCCTGGGCCGCCGTTCGCGTTGCTCCCAGCAGGAAGACGAACAAAGCCGCGTTGCCGTTGATGGTTGCCGCACTCCAACTTCCGAATCCGGAAGGACGAGTCGAAGCAGCACACACGTTGGGCTTAATTGGTGCCGGCTCTAAGGCTGCGATTTCTGCATTGAAAATCGCCACAAAGGACGAAGACGCAGCGGTTCGCAAGGCGGCGGCAGCGGTCCTGAAGAAGATTGACAAATAGCATCGCAGGATGCTGGGCTTGGGTTTTCGTTTTATCATCGAAAGGGTAGTGGGTCGTTCATGACAAGACTGACAGATCGTGTTGCATTGGTTACCGGTGCCGGCCGTGGGATTGGGCGGGCCATTGCAATTGCGTTTGGCCGCGAAGGAGCAAAGGTCGCCGTCACGTCGCGATCCAATTCAGAACTTGACGAGGTCGTGGGAACGATCAAAGAGGCCGGAGGCACGGCCGTAGCAATCCCCGCCGATTTGTCCGATTCGGCTGAGGCAGCGCGGCTGGTCGCGGACGTTGGTTCGCAGCTTGGCCAAATCGATATTCTGGTCAACAACGCCGGCCTGGGCAGCAGTTCCAATCCCAAACCGGTTGTTGATTTCGATGACGACTTTTGGGAAAAGTCTCTCAGAATCAATTTGACTGCCCCCTACTTGCTCTCCAAAGCCGTGCTGCCCGACATGCTGGCGAAGAAGCAAGGGCGAATCATCACGGTCGCCTCGATCAACGGCAAGATGCCCAGCTTTCACGGTGCCGCCTATGCCGCCAGTAAGCATGGTGTCATCGGCCTGATGCGGACGCTGGCGGCGGAAACGGCCGCCGATGGAATCACCGTCAATTCCATCTGCCCCGGCCCCGTGAAAACGTTAATGAACGACAAGCGCATCGCCTACGATGCCGAGCGGCTCGGACGAAATCTGGAAGAGCACGAGAAATCGCTAACGCCAATTGGCGGGCGGCTCGATCCAGAGGACATTTCCCCGATGGCCGTCTATTTGGCAAGCGACGAGGCGCGGGCAGTCACGGGGCAGGCGTTCAACGTCTGTGGAGGATTGGTGTACGCGTAACGATGCCGCCGCTCGACGATGATGCATTTTTGCAACATCGTTTTGGGTGAATGGCGACTCAAACTCGTCACATACAGCACCCTATGGCGAAAGGAATGCGTCGGCACGCCGGTTGCGTTGAAGTCTGTTGGCCGAGCATTCTACTGCAAGGGCCGACAGATCAACCGGCGTTCCTCTTGAAGGAGTCAGTACCGTGATTCACGTTTCCGAAATAAACGATGAAACCGGGTTGGACGGCATTCGATTGTTGTGGAATTCGTTGTGGCGACGAACTCGCGGCGCATCGTATTTCCAATCGTTTGACTGGCTCACACTTTATTGGCGTCATTTCAGTGGTTCGCAAAAGCTGAAAGTGCTGGTCGCGTCGCTGGCCGGTAAACCAATCGGCATTCTTCCGCTTGTCGTCCGTAAGACAGAAACGAGCTTCGGACGGGTCAACGTTCTGACCTATCCGCTGGATAATTGGGGGACGTGTTACGGTCCCATTGGCCCCAACTCGGCCGCAACGTTGATCGCCGCCATGCGGCACCTTCGCGAAAACCGCAGCGATTGGGACGTCCTCGATTTACACCATGTCGATGTGAACCGGGTCGATCGAGGACGAACGCGAAACGCCTTGCGGGCGGCAGGTATGAATTGTCTATCGCGTCCCAGCCGTACCGCAGCGCTCGTCGATCTCGATTCAGACTGGATGACCTACTGGAGCGAACGACCGCTGCAATCGCGGCGGCTGTACCATCAGTCGGAACGACAGTTGGAACAAGCGGGCAAGCTGGAGTTTGTCCGCTTTCGCCCCGAAGAGCAGTCGTACGGCAACGCCGACTGCCGTGGAGATTTGTTCGACGAATTTCTGTCATTGCGGCCGTTTTCCAGTACAGATTCGTCCGCCGGACGTGCGTTCTTTTGTGAATCACATTTCACCGCAGCCCGCATGGCCGCCGTCGATCTCAATTTGTTGCGACTCAATGGTCGGCCGATCGCGGCCGCGTATGGTCACCACGTCAACGGTCAGGTGGACATCATCCGCAGCGGAGTCGCGGAGGAATACAAAGGGGATGCGGGCCGGGTGCTCACGGCTCGCATGCTGCAAGACGGAGCCTCTCGTGGCGATCAGTGTTACCGCTTCGCGCCGCCGACTTGCTCATTCGTCACCGATTGGCAAACGAGTGAATTGGAAACCGCACGGTTAACCCATTTCGCGCCGACGGCACCGAAAGCGCAACTGTTACGATGGAACCGCAACATGAAGAATTGGTGGAACTCACTCCGCCGCGCGACCGCCGCGTTAAACCTATAGGAAGGGCAAGACGTCGGGGCGGCTACCGATCTTGTTTCGCGTTATGGCGCAATCGTACCTCATCATCGACGGCTACAATTTGATGCACGCCGCCGGTATGGCGCGGCACAAATACGGTCCCGGCGACCTCGAACGATGCCGCAAGCGAGTTCTCCACTTTCTTAGTCAGCACCTGTCCGCCGCGGAGCGTGCTCGCACGACGGTGGTGTTCGACGCGGCCGATGCGCCGCCCGGCTTTCCACGGACCGCAGTGTTGGAACAGATGGAGATTCTGTTCGCGCCTCGTGGGGGCGACGCAGATACGGTGATCGAAGAACTGATCGAGCAGCATTTTGCGCCGCGACAAATTCGTCTTGTCTCCAGCGATCATCGTCTGCAAAAGGCGGCCCGACGACGGCGCGCGAAGTTCGTCGATAGCGAATTGTTCGTCGAGCAGTTGGAAGATCGCGCCGCGAAGAGGGCCGACAGCGCTGGCCGACAAGAACCGGCGATTCCAGAACAGAAAGTTACAGGGCGCACCAGCCGCGACGAAATCGCCGAATGGCTCGAAATTTTCGGCGACATTCCGGAAGCCGCAGAACTGGCGACCGACAACGAGCGCCTGCAGAATGAATTGGACGCCTGGGCGAAAGAGGCAGAGGACGAGTTAGGTTAATCGGTGCGAATGCACCCGTTGTGTGAGTCGGGTGCCACTGGCGAGACGCCAGTGGCAGACCCGCGCTTTGGAATCGCGTGAATGCGGTCGTTACGAACCGGCTGCGTTCAACAGCCGTTCGGCCAGTTCATCAGCTTGCTCGCAGCCGGTGACCTCGACCGCCGTGCACTCTTCCAGATTGCGAAACCACGTGTGCTGCCGTTTTGCGAATTGGCGGGTTCGCCTCTGAACGGTTTCGATGGCATCGTCCAGCGTCGCCCGGCCTTCCAGATGATCGATGATTTCCTTGTATCCTAGCGCCTGCCGAGCAGTGCGGCTCATGGGATGTTGGGCCGAAAGAAGTCCGCGAACTTCATCGACCAGCCCGGCGTCGATCATGGCAAGTACGCGGGCGTCGATTCGTTGACGCAACCAATCACGCGGCGGCGACAGCCAGTGGACGTGCTGTGGTCGTTCATTCGGTGGTAATGGACGCTCGCTTTGCTGTTGCGATAACGGCTGGCCGGTGAGGTGAAACACTTCGAGCGCCCGGATGACCCGCCGTTGATCGTTCGGATGCAGCCGCTCGGCCGACGTCGGATCGACCTCGCGAAGACGCCGATGCAGAAAGTCTGGTGTGTGTGAGGCCGCCTCCCGTTCCAGATTGCGTCGAAATTCCCAATCGGCCGCCGGTCCCTCGAACACGCCCCGAAGCACCGCCCGCAGATAAAGTCCCGTCCCACCCACAAACAGCGGAATCTTCCCACGCGTAACAATCTCACCGCAGAGAACGGCAGCCGTGCTGACGTAGTCGGCCACACTGTACTCCTGGTGCGGGTCGATGACGTCGATGAGATGATGGGGGACCGATTGCTGCATCGACGGCGATGCCTTCGCCGTTCCAATATCCATACCGCGATACAGCGACATCGAATCGAGTGCGACAATCTCGATGTCGATCCGCTCCGCTAGCGCAAGGGCCGTCTCGCTCTTACCGCACGCGGTGGGGCCGGCCAGGAATCGGCATTGTTGGAGAAGCGTGGAGTCGAACTGCATGGTCGAATGAAACCGAGGCAACGGAGCGGTCAGCTATCAGCCGTTAGCTGCCTTTCGGACGAAATCTGTGTTTTTTTCCGGCTGAAAGCTGATAGCTGAGGGCCGAACACCTACAATCTGAGTCTATTATGCAGGACGAACACACCGGCGTCGAGCCGGTGGTGTACGCCACCAGCGATTCAATGATTTCAATGAGTGAAGACGACGCATGGCCAGTTTTGAAGCGACCATTTCGATTTCCTGCCTCCGTCAGGCGGCGTTCGATTTCCTGATTCGTCCGGCAAACGCGCTGCTCACCAGCCCGCCCGATCTGTCCGTGCAATTGCTCGACGCGCCCGATGTGCTGCAATTGGGCAGCCGCGTCGAGTTTGAAGTCGCCGGATTCGGTCCCGTCCAACGCATGCTGCACGAGATTACGGCCTTCGACGGCCCCAGCCATTTCACAGAAACTCAACTGAAAGGGCCGCTCAAATCGTTCGTCCACGAGCATCTTGTTGAGCAGGACGGCGACGGGGTGATTGTCATCGATCGCATTGCCTTCGAGCCGCCCGGTGGTTTGGCAGGGTTCATTGTCACCGAAGCGTTGATCCAGAAGTCGCTGGCCGGCGGTTTTGAACACCGGCAGCTTACGCTGAAGCGGATTCTGGAAGAGGCGACCGAATAATGAAGGACCGGCAACAAACAGAATCCATTCGCAACATGGGAACGCTCGCTGCGCTGGCGGTATTGCTGCTGATCGGCATCGGCCTATTGGCACTTGTGGCCGTTGTCCTTCCAAAGGTGATCTGGCTGGTTGTTGTCGTGATGGGCTTCTTCTTGATGGGCCTGTTCCATTACATCACGTGGGGTTGGTGGCTATCGCGGTTGCCAGTAGATGACGGCGAAGAGGCCGAGTGACGCCGCGTTTTGCGGCGAAAGTTCTCGACCACGAAATACCTGGCCCGGCGTCTGGCCGCAACCCAATAAGAGGGTTCTTCACCGATTTTAATGGGTGTTTTCAGCACGGTTTGAGTTTCAGTTTTCCACAGAAGAACAGGATGCGGGTGCGGTAGTTCGCAAAGTTGCGGAAGCCGCGGGCGTTCGACTTGATG
>CAUZOL010000217.1:0-11683 GCA_963581435.1 Planctomycetota bacterium | reverse complement strand
CCTTCCCAAACGACCATTGCCTTGGCCATCTGGTCGTGCAGCGCCTGCTTCTTTTCGGTCAAGCCGGCCATGATATATCCGCCACCCAGGATGATCCCCGAGATGAGCTTGCCCCAAAATCGCCCATAGGCCTGCTTCAGCGAAATCGGTTCGTTCTTCATGTTGATGACTTTAATTCCCAGCGATCGCTTGCCCAGCGTCCCCTGAAAAATGCCCGCTTCCGATTTTGTATAGTAATACATGGGCATCAGCACGAAGATTCCCAAAAAGACATAGGCTTGCGCTTTCAAGGTGAAGTCGTAACCGATCGAGTTAATAATAAAGGTCGCCAATTGGAACACGATGCTCAGCCCGATCATCGCCAACAGAATCAGCATCCCATCAATCATTGTCGCCAGGTATCGCACCCAGAAACCACAGGGGATGTTCGGTTTTTGGCGGGTGACCAGGTCCAGCGTACGACGGTTGTAGTAACCCAACAGACCGTTGGCCCGCATCAGAAACAGTGCAGGAAAGGAGAGCGGGATCAAGAAGGCAGCCGTCGTGAGCGACAGCGTTACAGTGGCGACGGTCAATCCAATGGCCTTATACACAAACCCGCGAGTCGCCGGATCTTCACCGACCGTTTTAACAGCCCAATTGGTCATGTCCATCAGCAACTTCGCGATCGCTGGGCCGAAATCGATCCCGAACATCACCAGCAACACCACAACGGCGATAATGACCGGTGAAGTCACCACGACAAGCATCACCAGCCAGTACAGCGAAGGACCGATGTTGCGGAAGAAGATCCGCAGCATGTCCCACGGCAGAAATGCCCGATAGGTGTACGGCATAGTCATGTGGACCTGCGCGATAGGGAAAACGAAGATGGGACTCAGGTTGATGCCGAGCCAGATCAACGAAACACCGGCTGTCCCCAGCGAGCCGAATGCGAGACTGCCCGCAGTAGCCATTGGGACAAGGGCAAAGACGGAAACGAAGTACACCGGCGTCAGCAGCACGGATGGCCAGAAATAGGCTTTGAATCCGAGGATCACGTTCTGAAAGAAATCAAATTGCACCTTTCGCATCTCAAGCTGTTTCTTCTTTCGCATCGTTTGCTCGATGACTTTCGCCGAAACGTTCCAACCCCAACCCAGCCCTCCCATCACCATCAGGATGGTCACGAAACCCATGGCCACGACCGGCGGTTTCGTCATCCCAGCAATCGCAGCACGTTGGGGTGTCAATTCCGGCCGTACTTTTTTCTTTTCGCCCGGCTTGGCTGGATTCGCCGCGTCTTTATCCCGCTGCACTTTGTCGGCCTCGATGACGCGGCCGGTTTCCCATTGGTGTAAAGCGACTGTCGCTGCCGAGCCCCCTACGTACAGAACAAAAAACAGCGTCCACACGCTTCCGGTGAAAAAGGCGAGCTTCATGTTCTTGAGCATGAATTTCCACGAATTGGACCACGCTTCGCCGTAGAACTGCGACGGATTGGGGCCTTTGCGCTTCACGTGGGTCTTGCCGGTCGCCAGATCGATGCCGCAGGCCTTGCAGACGTCGTCGTCCTCGTAGACGGTGGACCCGCACTTTGGACAGACATTGGCCGACTCGTCTTCCATGCGATCGAGATTCATGCCGCCGAGAAAGTCGCCGTCATCGGCCGGCCGGCGCGTTCGCTTCTTCTTTTTCGCCCCTGCCGCGCCGCTTTTCTTACCCGCCGGTACGCGGACTCTTTCCGAGCAATGCGGACACTTCAACGACTTGCCGCGCGCTTTATCGGGCGCGTTGAGAACTTTCTCACAACCGGGACAACGAACCTTAACCGGCATCTGGCAACTCCAGCGGTTGAATCGATATGCTGAGCATTCGCCTCGCATCCCCGGCCAAGACATACAGCCGAGCGCGAGCATCACCATGCGGGCGAACAAAATTTGCAAAGCGTCACTCTACCAGTTTCCGCCACCACATTGCACGCAAGAAACCCAGCAGTGAGATGCCACACGCCAGAAACCCGGTTTTTTGAAAAAACCGGGTTTCTTCATCGAGCGTAGTTTCTGCACTGACACACGCTCAGCCCATTGCTTGCAGCGACTCGTCCATGACTTCCAGGACGCGGTCGATGTCGTCGGCAGTGTGGGCCAGCGAGAACCCGTGGTGACACGCCCCGCCGCCGTAGTCGTGAAAATACACGCCGCGGTCGGTCGTTTGTCGGCAGAATTCGAGCATCGTCTCCGGCTTGTGACACAGACTCTGCCGGTAGTTTATGACCGGCTCGCGGGTGCCGAAGATGATGCCGAACCGGCTGCCGTGACGCTGAAATCGCACGGGAATCGGACTGCGGGCGGCAATGTCATCCAACCCGGCAAACAGCCGCGCCGCCAGCGATTCGATCGTCTGCCAGAACTGCGGCCTATCGATCTCAGCAACGAACGCCAGCCCGGCGAGAATCGACGTCAACGGGGCATTGAACGTCCCCGAATGCGCCACGTCGCCCACCGGCTTATAACGGTCCATCAATTCGGCCGATCCCAAAATGGCCGAAAGCGGCAACCCCGCGCCCAACGATTTGCCGATGGTACAGATGTCGGGCGTGACACCAAAATCCTGTTGCGCCCCGCCGGCGCTCTTCTTGGCAAACGATTGAATCTCATCGAAGAACAACACCATGTTGTGATCGTTCGCCAATTCGCGCGCCCGTTCCAGAAACCCCGGCTCGGGCAGAATGCAGCCACAGTTGAAATCGACCGGCTCGATCAGAATCGTCCCGACTTCGTCCTTGTGGCGTTCGACGGCAGCTTCGAGCGCAGCAATGTCGTTGTACGGCAATGGGACGATCAGTTCGGCCATCGACAGCGGAATGCCTGCGCTTTCACGGTAGGGTGGCGATGCATCCAACTGGTCGGCCGGTGGATGACCGCCGATGAAAGTTAATTCGTGGTAACCGTGAAAGTGGCCGAAGAAGCGGATGATCTTTTCGCGTCCGCTGACCGCCCGGCATAACCGCAGTGCATGCAGTGTGGCTTCGGAACCGGACGAAGTGAACCGCGCCCGCTCACCACAAGGGACGAGCCGACAAAGTTCTTCGGCCAGTTCGATGTGAAGCGGTGAATCGAGGCTGCAAAGTCCGCCCAATTCCCAAGCCTTCTCGAAGGCTTGCTTGAGCGATTCGTGTCCGTGGCCGAGCAAAGTTGCTCCGTGGCTCATCGACATGTCGAGGAATTCGCGGCCCTGGATATCCCAAAACCGTGCCCCTTTCGATCGCGAGGCGTACACCGGCCGCCCCCACGCCTGATTGAACCGCGTACTACTGCAAACGCCGCCGGGCAGGACCTTCCGCCCACGTTCATTCAGCGCGGCCAGCGCCTCATCAGTTTCGGCCATCTCAAAATCGAACATTCACCACCTTGCATCCATTGTAAAGCCGCGACCAGTGGTCGCGCCCAATGTCCTGGAAATCTTGAATTCACGGTATTCTCGCACATTCCGCACCGATCATCTAGAATGACGGGTTCACCCTGTAATCGAATCCGAGAAACCACATGACTTCGACAGACACTGCATCGACAACCGCCACCAGCCACGTTCCCGATGCCTCGGGCCGTTTTGGCGACTTCGGCCGCCGCTTCGTACCCGAAACGCTGATGCACGCGCTGGAAGAACTGACCGCCGCATACGAAGAGGCCAAGAACGACGACGCCTTTCAGGCGGAATTGAGTGACCTGCTCAAGAATTTCGTCGGCCGCCCCAGCCCACTTTACTTCGCACAACGGCTCACCGAGCATTGCGGCGGCGCACAGATTTATCTCAAGCGAGAAGACCTCAATCACACCGGGGCGCACAAGATCAACAGCACCATCGGGCAGGCGCTGCTGACTCTGCGGATGGGCAAGAAACGCGTGATTGCCGAAACGGGAGCCGGCCAGCACGGTGTCGCCACTGCGACCGCCTGTGCACGCTTCGGCATGGAGTGCATTGTCTACATGGGCGAAGAAGACATTCGCCGCCAACGGCTGAACGTCTTCAACATGAAGACAATGGGGGCTGAAGTCCGCCCCGTGACCAGCGGTTCGCGCACGCTTCGCGACGCAGTGAACGAGGCGATGCGCGACTGGATGGCTTCGGTTGCCGACACACATTACATCATCGGCTCGGTCGTGGGGCCGCATCCGTTTCCAATGATGGTCCGCGATTTTCAAACGGTCATCGGCAACGAGACACGAGAACAAGTGCGGGAATCGACCGGCCGTTTGCCCAACGAAATCATCGCCTGCGTCGGCGGCGGGTCAAACTCGGCCGGCATGTTTTACCCCTTTGTTGAAGACGCCGAAGTGAAGTTGACCGGAGTCGAAGCGGGCGGACGCAGTTCGGATTCGGGGGAACATGCAGCAACAATCACTTATGGCGGCCCCGGGGTTCTGCACGGCAGCTATAGCTACGTTCTGCAGGACGACGACGGACAGACGCTCGATGTGCATTCGATTTCGGCCGGCCTCGATTACCCCGGCGTTGGCCCCGAACACGCCTATTGGAAAGATACCGGTCGGGTTCAATACACGCCCATCACCGACAGCGAAGCGCTCGACGCCTTCCAAAAAATGGCAACGCTGGAAGGCATTCTCCCCGCAATCGAAAGTTCGCATGCCATCGCACAGGTACTCAAGACGGCTCGCCAGCGCAATCCGAACGATATCGTCGTCGTCTGCCTGTCGGGGCGAGGCGACAAAGACGTCAACGAAGTCGCCCGACTGCTTGGCCGCGACATTTGAATAATTAGCCCGGCGTGATGACACGTCGGGCCAACGTCCGGTTCACCGGAAACCCATCCAACAAACACAGACACAGACCATCCAACAAACATTCGACGCCGACCGACGGTCTGTTCACAGACGGCTCACTACGCGAAATGGACGCTCCCTTGTCTCGAATCAACGACACATTTGCAGAACTACAATCTCGCGGCCATATGGCGTTCATGCCGTTTGTGACTGCTGGCGATCCCGATATGGCAGCGACGTTGGCGTTGATACGCGAACTGGCCGAACGTGGCGTCGATCTGATCGAAGTCGGGTTTCCCTACAGCGATCCGATTGCCGACGGTCCAGTCATTCAAGCGTCATACACCCGTGCGCTGGAAAAGGGCTTGCACGTCAACGACATCTTCGAAGGCGTGGGAACTCTTAAAGGTGAGAACATTCCGCCGCTGGTGGCGATGGTCTCTTATGCAATCATTTTCCGAATCGGAATCGAGCCGTTCCTTGCCCACGCGAAAGAGTCCGGGTTTTGCGGACTGATCGTTCCCGATTTGCCGGGCGATGAAGCGGCCGAATTCGCCGCCGCCGTCAAGAAGCACGAACTCGATCTCATTCAACTCGTCTCGCCGCTCACGCCGCCCGAACGCGTTGAGCGAATTCTGAGCGCAGCCAGCGGATTCGTTTACTGCATCTCGGTTGCCGGAACGACCGGTGTACGCAACGAGTTGCCCTCCGAACTTCAGGACCAGTTGAAGTGGTTGAAGACGAAGACCGACCTGCCCCTGGCAGTCGGTTTCGGCGTGAGCCGTCCGGAACAGGTTGAGAGCCTGCGCGGCGTGGCCGACGGCATCATCGTCGGCTCGGCCATTGTTCGCCAACTCGAACCACCGGCAGAGACAAAAGCCGCTGTCACACAAGTCGGCGAATTCGCAGCAGAGATGCTGACCGCAACCCGGAATAATTAGTGCGCCGTTTACTTAGCCCGCCGTGAAAACACGGCGGGCCGACTGACTGCAAACAAACTCATCGCAATTGCCCGTCGATGGGTGCCACTGGCGTGCCGCCAGTGCAGCGCGGCGAACACTGGCGACACGCCAGTGGCACCCGAACAATCGCAAGCCGACCGCCGGTGTATTCACCGGCGGCTAAATGACATCGGCCGTTTAACACCGGCCGTGCTACATCGGCCGCTTGCTATCACGCCGCGACCGGCCGTTGCGTCGTTTCCACGGGTAAAACCACACACCGTACGGCAGAAACCGGACGATCAATGGCTCGTCGAATCGCTGCGGGTTGGCCAACATCCAGGAAAAGTGATTTTCCAGGTACGACGCTGGGACACAGGTCGCCGCGGCATCGGCTGGTTCACAGGGCCGACAGTCGACAATCTCGACAGTCCCCACAATCAGGCCGCGTGGAAGTGCTTCCTCATCGAGCCGATGGCTGACAATCGCGTGATCGGCGGCGGCGATCCCTCCGAATTTCTTCGACGCATAAACATAGATTGCACCGCGCTGCGCAGTGTGCGTCGATCGAACCTCGATGGTCTTGGTACCGCGGAGAATTAACTCGGCCCATGGCTGGCGTATGCCGAGTGCGATCATGTTCTTATCGGGATGAGGCATTGAACACACGCTGTTACCAAATCGGAAGAATGATGCATTCGACCGATTTGATGGACGTCTGTCAATATCTGTGTGCAAATCACAACTCAAACGATTGATGCAGTTCCGGAATGATCGCATCTTCGTCGCAGAAATCGTGGATCAGTCCGGCCATCGCCTTCAGCGATTTGGATTCGCCGTGAACGAGAAACGCCTGGCCAATTCCGCTTTCACGGGCCATGTGTTCGTACCACCATTTGAAGTCCTCGACGTCGGCATGAGCCGACAACCCGTTTAGCACTTCCACGTTCGCCTTCAGAGGGACATCGCGGTCGAAGATCCGCAACGTCGGCTGGCGCTCAACAATGCGGCGGCCCAACGTGTGTTCGGCCTGATAGCCGATAATGATCACCGTGTTCTTCTCATTAGAGACGGCGTGCTTGAGATGATGGACCACCCGCCCGTTTTCGCACATGCCGGAAGCCGAGATGACGACAAACGGTCCTTTGCGACGATTCAGCGCCGCACTCTCCTGACGAGATTGCACATACCGCAAGCCGGGGAATTCGAAGAGATCGTCGTCGAGGCGAAGCGACTGTTGCGCCTCGTCGTCCATTTCGTGTTGGTGGCGGCGATAAACTTCGGTCAGCCGCGTGGCAAGCGGGCTATCGACAAAAAACGGAATCTCCGCGAGTGATCCCTCTTCCATCAGCTCGTTCAGGAAATAGACAATCTGTTGCGTGCGTCCCAAACTGAATGCGGGGATGATGACTCGCCCGCCCTTGTTTGCTGCATCGGAAATGATCCGCAACAGATCGGCTTTCAGGTTCTGTGGAGGTGGATGCACCTTGTTGCCGTAAGTTGCTTCGCTGATGAGAACGTCGCAGCCGCCGACCAGCGTCGGATCGCGCAATAGCGGCAAATGACGGGGGCCCAGATCGCCGGTAAAAACGACACGCCGCATTTCGCCGGCATCTTCGATCTGCATCTCACTAATCGCCGACCCCAGAATGTGTCCCGCATCGGAAAACCGCAGCCGGAACTCGGGGGATAAATCGTGCCACTCGCCGTAGTCGAGCGGCTCAAACAGCTTCTCCACCTTGCGGACGTGATGTTCGTCGTAAAGCGGTTCGACCGGCGGGTGCCCCTTCTTCAAATGCCGGGGCAGGTAGCGGGCATCTTCGGCCTGAATTCGCGCGCTGTCGCGGAGCATGATCCCCGCGATGTCGGCGGTTGCCCGCGTGCAGAAAATGGGACCGCGATATCCGGCACGATACAAGCCCGGCAAGTTGCCCGAGTGATCGATGTGCGCGTGCGACAGGACGACTCCGTCCAATTTTTTCGGCTCGCAGTGAAACCGTTCGTTCTTCTTCCGCGACTTGGCACGCGATCCCTGGAACAATCCGCAATCGAGCAGCACGCGCAGGTTGTCGGTTTCGATCAGGTGTTGACTGCCGGTGACTTCGCCCGCCGCACCGTGGAAGGTGATTTTCATGCGAGTTCCTTCACGTTCGGTGAATGGATGCTTGGGGTCGGCTCGTTCAGTTTTCAAATCTTAAAACCGCGGGCTGCGCTCCGTTAATCGAAGCCTGAAGCGCAAGCGAAGGATGATTCCAAGGCGATGCCAGCAAGCTCCTTCGCTTGCGCTTCAGGCTTAAATACTTGGGTTTCTTGTCTCCCGTCAAGCCAAGTGCGCAACTTCAAAACCACCCCCAGCGGTCTGTCGCCGGGTTATTCCTGCTCTGTCTTGAAGACTTCGAATCCGCGATTGCGGTAGTTGTCGATCGCGTGCTTGTGGTCTTTGGTGCATGTGTGGACCCAAACTCGGCGGGTTTCAGGCAGCTGCCAGGCACGCTCTACCGTCGCAGTCAGCAGCGGTCCCCCCAGACCTTGGCCGATGAAGTCCGGCAACAACCCGAAGTATGCGATTTCGACGTTGCCGTCGTCCTGAATTTCCAGCTCGAAGAAGCCGACCGTTTGTCCGTGCAGCCGACCGACCCACGTTTGCAATTCTGGGCGATGAACGTACCGCTGCCAATCATCGTCGGACCATTTGAGTCGATCTGTCCATTCCCACGGCCCACCAACCGACTGATACATCTGCCGATTCAGTTCCACCGTGGGCGGATCGATCATCGACACATCGAACCCCGACGGCGCAAGCTTCGGTCGCAGCGCCTTCCGATCGCGCATTTCTAGATGATAAATGGTCGTTGATGTCGGTCGAGTTTGCATGGTGGGTAGCCTGATCTACGTTTCCGATGTTGAATTATACATCAACAGCCGGCGTTTACAGAGTGGACGAGACAAATCGCAGGAATTGGCGGCACGTTGCGTAAATTGGCGTCTAACGTCCCCCGCTGGTGCACGGCATCTGCGTCCAAACTTTTTGAGTCGCCGTCTTGATGTTTCCGGCCGGGGTGGTCACATGCGGAGCGAATTCGTATAACTTCACCTTGGTTTGTGGACAATGATCGACCGTGCCGTCGCGATGGATTCGTGCCGGCCGATGCCTCTTGCTGACTCGCAACGGAGTAATGACTGATGTGGAGAACTCTCTGTTTGATTCCTTTTGGTTTTTGTCTGACTTTGGTTTCCGGCTGCACGCAGAACGGCCAGACGAATGCCGATCCACCGCTGCCGGTTGCCGGCGCGGTCAAGCAAGCGTCGGCCGAATCGTCCGAGCCGTCGGGTGAGAGCTACAAGGTGAAATTCGAGACGTCTAAGGGCGACTTTGTCGTTCTGGTGCAGCACGAGTGGGCCCCCAACGGAGCCGATCGGTTTGCAGAACTGGTCGAGAACGGCTTTTACGACGACTGCCGCTTTTTTCGAGTTATCAATGGCTTCATGGCACAAGTGGGCATGAACGGCGACCCGGCGGTCAACGGCCGTTGGCAAAACAGGAAGATCCCCGACGATCACGTGCTCGAATCAAACCGTCGCGGCTACGTCACATTTGCCACCAGCGGACCCAACTCACGGACCACCCAGTTCTTCATCAACTTGAGCAGCAACGCCAACCTGGA
This sequence comes from Planctomycetota bacterium, assembly GCA_963581435.1. Classification (GTDB taxonomy): domain Bacteria; phylum Planctomycetota; class Planctomycetia; order Planctomycetales; family Planctomycetaceae; genus JABISG01. The sequence continues at coordinate 2,314 of CAUZOL010000217.1, read as the reverse complement.
CCAACAGGGGTTTTCGCCGTTCGGCCAGGTTGTGGAAGGCATGGACGTGGTCGATTCCCTTTACGATGGTTACGGCGAAGGCGCCCCAGACGGCAGTGGCCCCAGTCAAGGCAAAATTAAATCGCAAGGCAACGCATACCTGAACCGCGAGTTTCCCAAGCTCGATTACATCAAGCGCGCGACGATTATCGAACGATCCAACTAGTCGGATAAACGCCCTTCGGTTGGAATTCACCAGCAAACAAACGAGATACCGAAATGAATGCATTGAACCAGTTCGTCTGTTGCGCGTTGTTTGCAGCGGTGTTGGCTCTTTCATCCGACGTCCGCGGCGCCGATGAACCCGCCAAAGTGCCGGAGACGTTCAAAGTCAAATTTGAGACGTCGAAGGGCAATTTCGTAATCGAAGTCACCCGCAAATGGGCGCCGTTGGGGGCCGACCAGTTTCACAAGGCAGTTACTGCCGGTTCTTCCGCGCCATCAAAGGATTCATGGTGCAGTTCGGAATCAATGGTGATCCGAAAGTGCAGAAGAAATGGGTTGACGCAAAAATCAAGGACGACGCGGTCGTCGAATCGAACAAACGCGGTTACGTCAGTTTCGCCACCAGTGGGCCGAATTCGCGAACGACGCAGATGTTTATCAACTTCGGTGACAATGCGCGACTCGACGACTCTGGCTTCGCACCATTCGGCAAGGTGGTTGAAGGAATGAAGGTTGTCGATTCCTTATACGACGGCTACGGCGAAGGTGCACCAACCGGAAACGGCCCCAGCCAAGGCCGCATACAGAGCGAAGGGAACGTCTATCTCAAGCAAGACTTTCCCAAGCTCGACTACATTAAGAAGGCGACAGTCGTAAAACCGGCCACCGCCGTTAAACCCGCAAAGTGAATGGAAGGTTCGTAGTGACCGCCTTCATGCGGTTCGAGCGCGGCAGAAACGTCGTTGGTCCAACTCACTACGAATCGTGCGATCGAAACCGGATAAATCCGGTCACTACGAACCCCGATTTTACGGGACGTCGCGCGTTTGGATAAACATCGCCTTCTTTTCGCCGGGCAGTGTGAAGTCGAAACCACATGAGCGGAAGAAAGCTTCTTCCGAAGTGATCGCCAGCACCTCCAGCACGTTCAGCGAATGGGCTTTCTCGACGCAGGCGGCCAGCAGTTTTCGGCCGATGCCGTGTCCCTGCATCTCTGCCGCGACCACCAGGCTGCGCACCTCGGCCAGCTTGGGCGAGTAAACTTCCAGCGCGGCAAAGCCGACAATGCGGCCCGCTTTCTCCACAACGAATCCGTGTGAAACAAGCTCCGTCAATTCGTCAACCGTCCGCGGCAGAATTCTGCCTTCGACCACAAACGTCTCAATAAACGCCGCCAGCGCAGCGACATCGTCACGAATCGCCGGCCGAATTATCGTTTCCGTTTCGGTCATCGGTCTTTCCGCGCCAGCCGTTCGCCGACCGCTCTAAAAAACATCCTGCCAATCATCTGTCGATGGGTGCCACTGGCGTGTCGCCAGTGTATTCCCGCATTGCACTGGCGACACGCCAGTGGCACCCCAATCCAATTACGGCGGCAGGCAACGTCCTGCGAGCGCATCGTTTGCGAACTTATTTCTTCGCGTTCGCATCCGGTTTCAGGTCAAGGCAGATCAACGTCTTTTCAGAACGAAGGAACATTCGCTTCCGCGACAACACCGGGGCTGTCCAGGCGGGGTAGCCGATCTGTTTGAATGACGTGCGGGCCAGTTCTTCAAATTTCTTTGCGTTGATTTTCACCAGCGCCAGCGTGCCCCGTTCACCCAGCACAATAAATCGATCACCAATCTGAATCTTCGATCCACGCCCATAGAACGGCCAGGGAATGGTCTCGCCGGTCTTCGAATCGACGATCTCTCCTGTCCGCGGGTCCTGGCTGAGGCCGCCCAATTCTCCTTCATATCCGGTCGTTTCCCACTCGACTTTCCCGGTTTTCAAATCGATGCAGCGGAAGGTGGCTTCCTGTTCGTGCCGCCCGCTGAAACCGTAAATGTAACCGTCAACGTGAATTGCCGTCGACCAGTGTGTCAGCATGTTGCGGCGGTCGCGCCACACTTCCTTAATACTCTTGCCGTCCTCGTTGACCTGCAACAAAGCCGAGCCTTGCTTATAGGCGGCCGACAGGAAAATCTTGTCACCAATAACGATGGGCCGGGCCGCGTTGACCGATTCATACGAACGCGGCTTGAACCAGTGCTTGAAATTGACGCTGCCATCCTTGGGATTGAGTGAGACGAGCCCCTGCCGCAGCAGGCACAGCACATGCCGCTTA
>CAUZOL010000216.1:0-11696 GCA_963581435.1 Planctomycetota bacterium | reverse complement strand
GAATTCGCATCACCGGCAAAAGATGGGCTGCCCGGTGTTCCCAAGTTTCAACCGCGCAAGTTGCTCGCCGAACATTTGACTTCGAATGAGAACCGCCGCTTCGCACGCAATGCAGTCAATCGGTTCTGGTTTCTGATGATGGGTCGCGGATTGGTGCATCCGCTCGACCTGCTGCACGGCGAGAATCCGCCCTCGCATCCGGAACTGCTCCAGCTGCTGACCGATCAATTCGTCGCCCACAAATACGACGTGAAATATCTGTTGCGCGAGATTGCCGTCACTGCAGCCTATCAGCGCAGCAGTTTGCTGCCCGATGGTGTGAAGGCGACCGACGTCGCGGAGGCGAGTTATCGCGTGGCGTTGGCCAAACCGCTTTCGGCCGAGCAAATGGCGTGGTGCCTAATGACGGCCACCGGGAACCTCAAACGCGTTACCGACACGCCGGCTCCGAAAGACTCCAAATTCACCTACAAAGACTACGTCAACGATCGCCTGCCGCTGCCGGACAATTTGCCCGACGTGTTGTTGCTATTTGGAGCAACATTCGGCAATCCACCCGGCGAAGCGGAGACGGAGTTCGCGCCATCGACGAAACACTCGTTATTCTTAATGAATGAAAAACTCGTGTTCGACTGGCTGCAGCCGCGCGATGGCTCGCTCATGCAGCGGATCGTGAAGTTGGATGACTCCAAGGCCGTCGCCGACGAACTTTACCTGACTCTGGTGACGCGCCGTCCCGAAACGGACGAGATCGACATCGTGACTGAGTATCTCAAACAGCACAAAGACCGCCGTAAGTCCGCCCTCACAGAATTAACATGGGCACTGCTGACCACGGCCGAATTTCGCTTAAATCACTAACGTCTGACAGAACAGCCGAACGAATAATGAACGACACTTCTGATTCAGTCGTCGATGAATTGTTAACGCTGAGTCAACAATTGCTCGACGCGATTGACGGCGGCGACTGGGACGTGTACACCGAATTGTGCGATCCCTCGTTGACCGCGTATGAACCGGAAGCGGTCGGGCAACTGATCCGCGGCATGGAATTTCATCGGTTCTATTTCGATCCGAAGAAACGCAGCGAAAAAGCGGCCAAGCAGTCGTCAATTTGCTCGCCCGATGTGCGGTTGATGGGCGAGGTGGCGGTCGTCAGTTACGTGCGGTTGACCCAGCGGATGCTCGAAGGGGGTGGAACGACCACCGTCGCCAACGAAGAAACCCGCGTCTGGCAATTCCAGGAAGGCCGCTGGCAACACGTCCATTTCCACCGCTCCCAAGCCGGCGCAATCGATCTCTAACATCCATCCAACCCCATAAAGCCGACGGGCCGCGTCCCGTCGGATCAATCCATGAACAAAAACACAATCATGTTCAGCAGCGATCTCTTTTTCGGCAGCAAAGTCACCGGAACGGCCACCGCGATGGGACTGCACGTCGAGTTGGAGGCGGACATCGAACGCGGCCTCTCGAAATTGGCTGGCGGCGGTTATCGCTGCGTCATTCTCGATCTGGCAATGCCGGGGCTCTCGCCGGCCGACGTGATCGCCGCCGTCAGCAATTCGACTACCACGGACAAACCTCACGTTATCGCGTTCGGCTCACACGTCCACACCGCCCGGCTTGAGGAATCCCGGAAAGCGGGTTGCGACGACGTGATGCCCCGCAGTCGCTTTTCCGCCGAATTGACGGAAATACTATCGCGGAATTGCGGGGAATCGGAGTAACATGAGTTCGTCGGCCGGGATCACGTAGTCATTTATCGCTTGCCGTTTCGCGAGCGGTCGCGTGTTCCAACGTCCGCGAAACCGCAAGCGACGTTCGATCCGTTCAGAAGGAGCGCATGCCATGTCCGTACTTCGCCCTATCGGTCGCGCCACGCTGGTGATCCTTCTTGTTTGCATTGCGAATGTGGAACAGATCCATGCGCAGTTTGCCGTCGGCGGCATTTACATCGATGCCGAGGGAATGTTGAAACACACCAGCACGCTCACGGCCGATGAACGCCTGGAAATGCTGCGAGCCGAAGCGTTCGCCCCCCCCGAGTCGGCCGGTCTAGCTGCTGCCAGTCCGCTGCGCAAGGTGTCGCTGCGGCGGTTGGAAGAACATGTGCGTCAACTCTTGGCCGACGACAAACCTCTGCCGGCCGACATCCGTTATCTGGCCGGGTTGAATCGGATTACGCATATTTTCTTTTTTCCTGAGACGGGTGACGTCGTGATTGCCGGGCCGGCTGAAGGCTGGAGACAATCGGCGACGGGCGGCGTACTCGGCGGAAAATCGAATCGGCCGCCACTGGAATTGGACGACTTGATCGTCGCCCTGCGGTACGCGTTGAGCAAGCAGCCGACTGCGCCGTTTATCGGCTGCTCGATTGACCCGACCGTCAATGGCATGAAAAACTATGCGACCTACATGCGGCAATTGGGCGGCATCGACCGGTCACGAATCACACAGGTGTTTGGCGGCATGGAACAGGCAATGGGGCCGCAGTCGGTCAGACTATTCGGCGTTCCCGCATCCAGCCGCTTCGCGCTGAAGTTGCTTGCAGCCGATTATCGACTCAAACGGATCGCGCTCGCGCACGATCCGCCGCCCGTCAAAGGTGTCACCAATTATCTTGACTTGGCCGCAAAGCGCTTGCGGCCCGGTCCGCAACGTCAGCACCGTTGGTGGTTCGTCGGTGAATACGACGCCGTCTATCACACGGCCGACGATCTCGCATTCGAATTGGATGGCCAGGGTGTGCGTGTCGCCACGGCCCCGACGGCCACTGCAAACAAGGGCGGCAAAAAAACGAAAACGCCACAGGCGGCACCTGCCGCCCGACAATTCGCAACATCGATGACGCGCTACTTCGGCGACACTGCCGCGCGTTTGCCCGTGTTTGCCGAATTGCAGAATCTCATTGGTTTGTCGGTCGTTGCCGAACTGATTGCCGAACGCGGCCGTGACGACGATCGTTCGTGGTCGCCAAACGAATTTCTCGATGACACGGCTTACAAAGTCGCGACGGCTCCGGTTCCCAAGTCGGTGCCATCGTTGGCCAACTTTCGGTTGGTGAAGAACCGACACTGGCTGATTTCCGTCAGCGGCGGCGTCGAAATCAATCCACGCACAATCACCGGCCGCACCGCCCGAAAAGAGGCCCCGCCAAAACGCCAGCTGGCAGGAACTCGCGATGCCAACCGCGTTCCGAAGGACGCGGAGCGCTGGTGGTGGGACTGAGAGCCTGCCTCCAACCGGGGCGAATACCGTCACATGTTCGTTTTGCTGTCTTCCACTTCACCGAACACTTGATTCAACGCCGCGTTCAAGGCAGCGTCGTGCGCGTGGTCCTTCGAATAGACGCGGAAGATCGACACGCTGACCGGCAACGACTGAAACAATTCGTCGTCGTACAACTCCCGCGGCGTACCAACCGCCGGGTCGAGCAGAAAGTTCTGCCCTCCCGTCGGCAAACGCCCGCTGGGACGGTGATAGTGCCGGGCCACATCAATCCGCAACGGAATCGTCCGTAACTCGGCGGGCAAATGGTCACGAACTCGCTTTTCGACAAGCTCCGGTTCGGAAAAGATTGTTGTCCGTTCGGATTTTCCCGCGTGAAACTGCAGCGTCCGTTCGCAAGCCATTTTCCAGTTCATGTTTCTGGCAAACAGGTCGGCCCAACGCGATCCGAGGTCGCCAACATCGGAACTCTCGCCCGCCGCCCAGCGGCCGACATCAACCAGAAACGACCATTCAGTCAACTGCCGGTACTTATCCAGATGCTCCAACGGGTTGCCGGGGAACAGATGCTGCATCGTCTCAGCGAACAGATCTTCCAGCGCAAGATCGATGGCGCGGACCGTACGGTGAAAATAAATGGTGCGAAACAGATTCGCCCGGGTTTCAATGAAATTAATAAGCGTCGGCAACCCGCGTGCATGAATCGTCAATCCGGACTCTGTGAAAAAGCTGTAATGCATCAGCCGCGAAATATCGAACGCACGTTGGCTGTATCCCGACATGTACGCATCACGCAGCACGAAATCCATGTTATCGACTGTATAAATGCCGCTGAACAACGAACGCAGTTTCCGCAACCAATCGGGTTGTCCCTCATCGACGTCGAACAATGCCGGCTGACCGTCGGGTGGCGAAGGTGCATCGGCTCCCGTTGGTCGCCGGATTAACCAGGCCACCTGTTTCGGCTCAATTTCCTCCAACGGTCCCAACTGGCCGGAGGGATTGCGGCGGACGCGGCGAAGCAGATCGCCCAGTTCCTGTTCGATAATCACTCCGCCAATGTCTTCGTGTGTGACGCCGAACTGCGCGAGATGATGATCATCGAAAAAATGCCCAAACGGACCGTGACCGACATCGTGCAACAAGGCGGCCATTCGCAACAGGCTCTCGACATAGGCCCGCGATGGCACATTGTGACAAGAATCCACCAGCGATTCGTACCACTCGTCAATTGCCCGCGATGCCAGATGCATCGCCCCCATGACGTGCTGAAACCGCATGTGTTCGGCCGATGGGAACACCCACCAGGCGGTTTGCAACTGATGAATTTGCCGCAGCCGCTGCACCCAGGGGTGATCGATAATCTGCTGCTCGGAGACTTCCCCAGCCGGCAATCCCGACGGTGAAACAAACGGAATGTAGCCATGCACGGGGTCGTGTGACAGGCTCTCGGTGGTGAAGTCGCGGACCATACGCTCGGTTTGCCTCTCTGAAGGATTTTCACTCGGCGTCATCATACCGAATCGGAAAAGTGTTGGGGAGACGGCGTGGCGCTAAAACCTGATTCGAACTGGTTTCAAGACTCCCTCTCCCTCTGGGAGAGGGGTTTTGAAATTGCCTCTCGGACATCGCAAGAAATCCGCATCCTGTTGCTGTTGGGCAAGATCCATTACGATCTGCAGCACGTTAACAAGGGCAGCGGTTCGGCAGTGAGGTCGTTCCGTCGAGTTGATTTCTCGCTGGTCTTTTCCGGATGGCAATGTCGTCGGGTGCACGATGATTGAAAATCAAAACCCGGCACTGGCCATCGCCACCACCGACACTCTGTACCCGAAGCGCGCACAGCGACTGCGGCAGTGGGAAGTGTTTTTCCAGGCGGCCGGAGTTGCCGCGGCCATCGTGCGGCATGGACTACATCCCACGCCGGACGACAAACACATTGAACTCGGCCTGATTGTGATCCTCGCGATGGCCGCCGTAACGGCGAGCCTCGCCGTTCGCCATCGCTGGAGCCTTGCCCGTTCCACATTTTTTCGAGAGAACCTTGCGGCCGGCCTGTTCAGCGCGTTATGGCTGGGCGGGTTGCTGGCAATCGTGATTTTCGGGCCGGTTCTCCCCGACTGGCAAGGCATATCGACGAATCGCGGTTTTGCGATCATCGCATGTTCGGAACTGTTCATCCTGTTGCGCGGCATGGCGGGGGTTGTTGCGTTGACTCGCAAAGCGGCCGCCGGGGGAGTGAATCCGGCTTTGGTGTTGGTGGTGTCGTTTGTCGTCCTGATTGCGGCCGGCACAGCGTTGTTGATGCTTCCACGCGCACGGGCGGAAACGGCTCCGGTTGACGAAAGCCTGATGGATCGGGCGCGGATCGCGTTGTTTACTTCAACCAGTGCCAGCTGTGTCACTGGACTGGTCGTCGTCGATACCGGAGGCGATGAACCCTACTGGAGCCGTACCGGTCAGACGATCATCCTCTGTCTGTTTCAGATTGGTGGACTGGGCATTATGACGTGGGGGGCGCTGTTTGCCGTCATTGCCGGGCGGCAAATGCAGTTGCGCGAAAGTGTCACGCTGGGCGACATCCTGGAGTCCGAAGGACCGGGAGGCGTTCGCCGTCTGCTGCTGACAATTCTCTGCTTCACCATTGGGGCCGAACTGATCGGCGCGCTGTTGCTCTCGGGTCTGTGGTCCGAGCTGCCGTTGGGTGACCGCGTTTTCTACAGCCTGTTTCATTCAACCAGCGCATTTTGCAATGCAGGATTTGCGCTCACCGAGAACAGCTTTGTCGGCATGTCGACGCGCTGGCAGGTGTGGGGGGCCTTGTCGGGATTGATCATCACCGGCGGGCTGGGGTTTGCGGTGATGTACAACATTGCGTTGTATATGCGGTCGAAACGTTCGGTCATTCCAACCCGCCCGCTGTTCAATTTACCGCGAAACCACATCAGGGTCTCTGTCACATCCAAGCTGGTGGTTGGCACAACGGTGGCCTTGTTGCTGTTTGGTGCGGTTGGTTACTACGTGTTGGAAGCCTTGCCCGGCTCTGAAGGGACGGATTATTCGGTGGATGGCGAGGACAATGGAAAGCGCATCGCCGATGCGTGGTTTCAATCGGTTACCTTTCGCACGGCCGGATTCAACACGGTCGATCACGGCACTCAAAAGCCCGCGACAAAACTCTTTGCCATTCCGTTGATGATCATCGGTGCTTCGCCCGGTTCGACCGGCGGCGGCGTCAAGACGATCTCCTTTGCGCTGGCCGTCTTGGCGCTGGCTTCGGTGCTGCGCGGACGAAAACGCGTTGAATTCATGGGGCGAACAATTCCCGACGAGCAAGTCCGTCGCGCGCTCGCCATTCTAACCTTGGGTATGATCATCGTGATGACGACCACGATCTTGCTTGTGTTATTCGAACGACGGCCGGATTTGCTGGTCGATCATTTGTATGAAGCGACCAGCGCGTTTGCGACGGTGGGCGTTTCCACCGGTGTGACACCGCAGCTTTCACCGCCGTCGCAGTTTGTCATCATCGTCACCATGTTTATCGGCCGCGTCGGACCACTCACATTGCTGATGGGCCTGGGCGGTCGTCATGCCGACGCCCGCTACGATTACCCCGACGAACGCGTCACGTTAGGATGAGAAAACAGTGGGTAGCGGGTAGTGGGTTAGAGTTTGAGGCGAGCGGGGGTGTTAACCCCCTGATGAGTCTCCAGTCGTTGGCATTTGAATTTTCGCAGGAGTGAATTGTGGTCAAAATCGCAGTGATCGGTTTAGGGCGATTCGGCATGTCGTTGGCGCGTAACCTTCAGAAAAACGGCGCGCAGGTCATCGCCATCGATCGCAATATCAACCTCGTCAACGAAATCAAAGACGACATTGATCTTGCGGTGCGACTCGACACAACCGACGAAACCGCTTTGCGGAGTCAGGAGATCGACAAAGTCGATTGCTGCGTTGTCGCCATCGGCGAGAACTTCGAGTCGGCGTTGCTGGCAACGGTCATTGCCAAGCGAATGGGTGTGCCGAAGATAATCTGCCGCGCTCAGTCGAAATTCCACGCCGAGATCTTTCAGCAAATCGGGGCCGACGATGTCATTCAACCCGAAATCCAGGCGGGACAACATTTGGCCCGCAATTTGGCAAACCCGCACGTGGAAGATTTCATTACGCTGGCCGATGGCTACACGCTGATTGAATTGAGTGCGCCCAAAATCTTTCACGACAAAACGCTGGAGTCGATCGGCATGCGAACGAAGTTCGGCGTGAATCTTGTGGCCATCAAACGGCTGAAGAAAGTCGAACGCGACGGCGAAGAGATTGAAGAGCGCGTTGTTGTCAGCGTCCCCAAAGCCAACGACCAGATTCGCTCCGACGACATGCTGGTTCTAGTCGGTTCCGACGACGCTCTCGCCAAGCTGCCCAAAGAGTAAGACTCTTTGTCGGCGAATTCTTGCTCTAATCGCCGCATTCTCACCAACACCGCGAATCGCGAGTGAAGTCCGTGCGCTGCTGTCCGCCGGCGATTCGACAACATGATTGAATCGGATCAATCGGTATTGGCAGTCGAATCGGTCGAATCCCACCAGTTTCTTGCTTTGCCTTGTCCTTCATCGACTTGCGTAATTTGCCCCAAGGGAAAATACGTAGTATGTTTGCCGCGCACGGAGTTTCTATAAACCGAGCCTCACCGGGGCTAGGAAGATCGAGCGATGACAGCCTCTCTAGTTCAACCAGATGCCCAATCCTCACGCGCGGGTGAAGAATTCATGTCGATTGAGTTGTCGAGTATCACGAACGGCATCACCTTGCGTGCGCCAATATACAAAGACAGTGCCGACAGCAGCTTACTGCTGTTGCTGGCGACCGGAACGACCATTACCGAAAGTCTGCTGTCACGGCTGGGAAACCGGGGAATCTCGCGCGTTCTCGTTCATCGTGGTGAAGCCCGTCGCATACAGGGGCGACCTGACGATCAAACACGGAAGGTTGTCGAGAAAGCCACATCGCAGATTCAGACGCCGACCAACTCCCGTTGGAGCTGTTCGGCTGATTCGTTCGTCAATAAAATTGCCACTCACGGGGCGACTTCATACGACGTTGTTAACCAACAGCGATTTGCAAAAAAATTCGATGCGTCGTTGCGGCAGGTGGAGCAACTGTTCGACGGGTTAACTCAGGGCGACCTCAATCTTGCTGCCCCCTTAGCATCCGTTTCCAGCGAATCGCTGATGCGAATCGCCGACGATCTCGACATGTTCGTCGCAATGGGACTCACCCCCGCAACGAACAAGTACCCCTACAAACACAGCCTGCAAACCGCCATGCTGGCTATGGCTATCGGCACAATTCTCGGCCTCAAGCCGGATGAGTTGATCGAACTGGGAATTGGTTGTCTGGTTCACGATACCGGCATGCTCAAACTTCAACCGGAAATCGTCAACCTTAACCGGCCGTTGACCAAGGTTGAATTTCTCGAAATCACCAAGCATCCCACGTTGACGTTCGACTCACTGCGTGAGGCCAAAGGCGTGCCGAATGGTTCGCGACTTGTCGCCTACCAGATGCACGAGCGGCTCAACGGCAGTGGATACCCCCGCCGTCGCACCGCCAATCAAATCCACTATCTGGCGAAGATCGCCGCCGTCGCCGACGTGTTCGTTGCTTTAGTCTCACCTCGGCCTTACCGGGCCGGATTGTTGCATTACCATGCGATGGAACAGATTCTGCATGGAGCGCGAAAGGGGCTGTACGACACGTCAGTCGTGCGGGCATTGCTGCACACCGTGTCGCTGTTTCCCATCGGTTCTCACGTCGAAATCAGCGATGGTCGTGTGGGCAAGGTCGTGCGTTCCAATCGCGATGCCTACACGTCTCCAATCATTGAAGTCAGAGGGGCCGTTCCTTCTGACGGAGAATCGGAGTGTCCGCTTGAGATCATCGACCTGCGAGACAACCGCGAGCTGACAATCGTCAAGGTCGTGACTGATGTCGCATCCTCGGTCGTCAAGTCTTGAATAACGGGCATTCGTCGCGCGTTAGTTAGTCCAACAGACTGCGTTGGAGCACGTCCTGGGCTTTGTCGAAGTACGGCTGCCAATGGATTTCAGGCTCGCCGTTCTTTAGACAATCGCGGACCTTTGCCAGCGTATTGCGCGCCATGTGCGGACAGCGGTTACACGCACACGTTTCGCCGCTGTCGGTCATAATGCCGGGTACCGGAACGAACGAATGCTGCGGTGCCGATTTCTCGAAGGCGTGGATCATGGCGGCGTCGGTCGCGACCAGAAACGTCTGCGGCTCCTCGAAAGACATCACATGCCGCCGCAGTTTTTCGGTTCCGCCAATGAAGTCGGCATGTTCAAGAATGTTGTGCGGGCATTCGGGATGGGCAATCACCATGCTACCGGGAGTGTTACGTTTGGCGCGGAGCATGTCCTGCAAACTGAAGATCTCGTGCACCATGCAGGCCCCGGGCCATAGAATCATCTTGCGGCCGGAAACTTCCTCCAAGTACCGCCCCAGGTGCTGATCGGGAACGAAGAGAATCTCGCGGTCGGCAGGGACTCGCTCGATGATCTCGCGGGCGTTTCCGCTGGTGACAATCCAGTCGCAGAGGCTCTTGACTGCCGCCGACGTGTTGATGTACGCGACCGTCACCACATCGCGGCCCTCACCGCGAAGTTGATTCTGAAACTCGGCCAGCTTGTCGGCCGGGCAACTCTCGGCGAGCGAACATCCTGCCAGCAGATCGGGGATGAGAACTTTCTTTTCCGGGTTGAGGATCTTGGCCGACTCGGCCATGAAATGCACACCGCTGAAAAGAATCGTCGAGGTGGTCACATTGACCGCATCGCGCGCCAGCTTGAGGCTGTCGCCGGTGAAGTCGGCAATGTCCTGAATGTCGCCATCGACGTAGAAGTGCGCGAGAATTGTCGCATCGTTCTCGACTTTCAGCCGGTCGATCTCCTCGATCAGATCGAGCGGATCTTCGTAGACGTCTTCGGCGGTTTGTGAATCGACGACGGGAAGCGACATATTCGCTGCCTCACTTGGAATGGGGCGGTTTGACCGCCAGCCGGAATTTAGATATCTGAAACAAGCGACTCATGAGTCGCCTGTCCGTAATCATTATACGCAGGTCATCCCACGTTGGATCGTCCATTGTCTGCCCCACGCTGGAGAATTCAATCGATGACGGCTAAAAACAGAGACGTCACAACAATTTGCGTTGAACATTCGCGTTTGAAATCGTTTCATTCGCTTTCGCGATTGACGGATAGACACTTGGTGCGGACCGGATTAGCGGGGCCGAGGGAGAAACACGCGACGCAGAACGTCGAAGAATTGCGTTCCCACGCGGAGTGTGGGAGCGAGAAGTAAGAGGTAGAAAAGGAACTGCGACCGATGTCTGAAACGAAGTTGCGAATACTTGTAATTGGTGCGCATCCGGACGATTGCGATGTGTCGGCCGGCGGGGTTGCCGCCTTGTATCGGCAGTTGGGACACAGCGTCCGATTCGTCAGTGTGACCAACGGCGAGTCGGGGCATCAGCGAATCCACGGTGAGGAATTGGCCGGCATCCGCCGCAAGGAAGCAGCGGCCGCAGGCGAATTGCTGGGAATTCGCTACGATGTTCTCAACCACCGCGACGGTTACCTGCTCCCGACTCTCGAAGCCCGCGACGAAATCATCGGACTGATTCGCGACGAGCGGCCCGATTTAATTCTCACGCATCGCCCCAACGACTATCACCCCGATCATCGCTACACTTCGCAACTGGTGTGCGATGCAGCGTACATGGTCACCGTGCCGGCGGTTGTTCCCAATGTGCCGGCCCTTCGCGACAACCCGGTGATCGCCTATGTGGCCGATGATTTCATGCGGCCCTATCCGTTTTCACCAACGGTTGTCGTCGATATCGAGCCGGTACTCTCCTCGGTCATCGATTTGCTCGACTGCCACAAGTCGCAATTTTACGACTGGCTACCTTACAACTTTCAAACACAAGACGAAGTTCCGGACGCCCCGATCGCCCGCCGTGAATGGATGGGCGAATGGTATTGCCGTCGAATTGCGGCGCGGGCCGATCGCTTCCGCGAGCAATTGATCGCCACCTATGGCGAAGCGGCCGGCGGGCGCGTTCGTTATGTTGAGGCATTCGAGCCGTGCGAATACGGCTCGCCGCTCACCGAGGAAAACCGTCGAAAACTGTTTCCGTTTCTGCCGTGACATCGTAACCCGAAGCGTAAGCGAGGGACTTCGCGAGGAAACTATAAATTGCTCCCTCGCTTGCGCTCTTTGAAGTTGCGCATTTTAGTGTTCAGATTGGACAAAGGACTAAAAGCCCCCCGTTTATCGAAGCCTGGTTCTTCGCGCATTTTAGTGGGTGCTGCTTGATTTGACGTGTGGAATCGATCTCGGGATCATGGGGGATTTCCGAGGTCGAGACGATGGAATCTCTG
>CAUZOL010000215.1:0-11721 GCA_963581435.1 Planctomycetota bacterium | reverse complement strand
CGTGGACAATTCCTGCGACGATCGAGATGGTTCTGGATCTGCTCGATTATCGCAGTGGGCTTGGCATTTGGCTGTGGATACTTCCGGCACTCCCAGCAGGAATTCACGGCCACCGTTAACCGGGCCGTTATCGAACAGCAATTGGCGATGGAACGCGCGGAAGAAGCGGAACAACTTCGGCTGGCTGCCGAAGACAAAGTCCGGCGCGAAAAAGAGCGAAAAGAGGCCGACCGACTCGCCGACATAGAGCGAGAAAAATGGGTTCAGGTGATCGCCAGAACCTCGCAGGACTCCGCAGAACTGCCAAATCAACGACCCAAACGAGCGATCAACGAGTTTTCTGCCGACCAGATTTCCAAAGTGGTCACCGCAGGCGATGCCGGATTCTGGTCGCTTCGTCCGCTACGATTTGTCGATCTGTCGGCAGAGAAGAACGACAGCTGGTCGTCAAATCCCATCGATCAGCTCATTCTCGCGAAACTGCATCAGGCAGGTATTGAGCCGAGCGCACCGGCAAGCCGGCGTGTGTTGGCCCGACGGATATGGTTCGACATGATCGGGCTGCCTCCAACGCCCGAGGATGTCGAGGCGTTCGTCAACGACACCGCGCCCGATAGTTATTCTCGGCTGGTCGAGCGACTGTTGACCGACGGTGCATTTGGCGAGCGCTGGGGACGTGTCTGGCTCGACTTGGCGCGGTATGCCGACAGCAATGGTTACGAAGAGGACGAACTGCGGCCCAACGCGTTTCGGCGCGCCGTGTGTCGGTTCGTGGGTCAACTACGGTCTTGGCACCGAAAACAAGGATCTCCCGGGGTTTGTCGTGATGTACGATCCCCGCAGTTCGCCCGAAGGGGGCGCGAATCTGTGGGATTCGGGCTTTCTGCCGGGCAATAATCAAGGCGTCACATTTCGCGGCTCCGACAAGCCGATTTTGTACCTGAAGCGTCCCGCCGAATTGACCGGCAAGAAACAACTCGCCCAACTGAAGTTGATGCGGGCGCTCAACCAGCAGCACCTGTTGAAACATCCGAACGACGGATCGGAATTACAGGCGCGCATTCAATCGCTGGAGACGGC
Organism: Planctomycetota bacterium; assembly: GCA_963581435.1. Classification (GTDB taxonomy): domain Bacteria; phylum Planctomycetota; class Planctomycetia; order Planctomycetales; family Planctomycetaceae; genus JABISG01. The sequence continues at coordinate 10,641 of CAUZOL010000215.1, read as the reverse complement.
CTATCGCATGCAGACTTCGGCTTCAAACATCGTCGATGTCTCACGGGAATCGCAGCACACACAGAACCTGTATGGGATGGATGATCCCGAAAACCGGGTGTTCGGCACGCAACTGCTCATGGCACGCCGCATGGTCGCAGTGTGGCCGGATTGTATTGCGCTGCCGCTGCAGACGGCCATTGGCCAGAGTGAGTTCTTAATACGAAAAGGTCGTCGAGAGTTATGCGACATTCTTGCTTCCAACTCGATCAATGCCCATCAGCGGATTCGCGACGGATTGGTGCCACTCTCGTGGAGATGGCCGTTATCCTGCCGATTCTGATGACGCTGGTTCTGGGCGCGCTCGAGATTGGGCGGGGCATTATGGTTAAGCACGTACTCGAAGAGGCAGCCCGTTCGGCATGTCGCGATGCGACATTGGGGAACGGGCTGGCGAGCGAAGCCGAAGCCACCGTCGATCAAAAAATGACCGAAGCAGGAATCGGCGGTTACACAACAACGGTCACTTCAACATCGATTGGAGCGGGGGCCGCGTTGAAGGTGACGACGGTCACAATTTCCGTACCACATTCGCAGGTCGCCTGGTTTTCTTCACCAAGATTTATGACCGGATCTGTTTTGACCGGTGAATGCATGATGTTTTCTGAATCGAATGTGCCGGGGAGCTGAGCAGACGACCCACAACGACGATGACCGACTGCATTGAAACAATTGAGACATTCTGACGCCCGAAGATGGAGTGCATCATCGCCGATTCGACGTAAATTCGCCCAAACGACTGCTTCCACTCCGTGATGCGGCGGTGGAGAGAAGAAAAGCATCTGGCAGGTTGTCGATACTCTTGCGAGCAAATCAAATGAGAAGTTACCGTTCCATCGTCAGTCGATACTTGGGTTGGCGAAAAAACCGCAAAGGCGCGGCGGCAGTCGAGCTGGCGATTATTTCGCCGGTGTTATTGCTGCTGATCGCCGGCTCGTTGGAATTCGGCCAAGCGGTGATGGTTAAAAACCTGCTGGAAGAAACCGCCCGCGCCGGTTGCCGGGTTGCCACCATGGAGGGCGCAACAGAGGCGGATGTGCTGGAAGTGATCGATGCGGCAATGGAGATTGCCGACATCGCTGGTTACACAGTCACAATTGATCCGAATCCGCCTGGAGCTGCCGAGCATCTCGAGCCGATCACCGTCTCGGTTTCCATTCCGTTTTCGGGTGTGTCGTGGCTCGCGGCACCAACATTTCTATCCGACGAGACACTGACCGGCACCTGTGTCATGCCCGCGCAGTCAACCACTCCCGGTGGCACTAAGAAAATCGATACGAAGAAGTCTGACAACAAGAAGACCGACACCAAGAAATCCAAGAAGACTGGTACGAAGAAAACCGACACCAAGAAGACTGATACGAAAAAGACTGATACCAAGAAAACGGGCACCAAGAAGTAACTTCGGACGCGGAATGTCGTAAATCGTTTGAGAAAAGGTAATGATCGCTTCGCACGCTTAGGTCGATCTGTACCAATGAAACGAATGAATCAAAGTCCACCGGGGCATCGTTGGCCAACGCCGCAGCGGCGTGGGGCAATCATGGCGCTCATGCCGGCGATTATCGTCTTGCTGTGCATGGTCGTCGGATTTTCATTCGACATGGGATACCTCTATCTTGTGAAAAGCGACCTGCAAAGTGCGTCGGATTCGGCGGCTTTGGCGGCGGCGTTCAAAATGAGCGAGAAGAACGGCGCAAAAGTCAAACCGGTCACAACCCAGGCCATCCTGTACGCCGAACTCAACGAGCCGGACTACGGCAACGTGCTGGTTGCCGGTGACGTCGAGATGGGATCGTGGGACTTCGGTTCTAAGAGCTTCACACCGGGCAATGGGAAGGCCAACGCGGTGCGGACAATCGTTCGCCGTGACGGCACGAACACAGCGAAGGTTAAGATGTTCTTTATGTCGTTGTTCGGCGTGAACGAAGTCGCGGTGACAGCGACTTCCATCGCGGCCTTTGAAGTCGATAAGAAGGGCAAGCGATCTTCGTTGGCCCGGCTCGTGCAATAGCCTGACATCCGATTCTGCAATGGCTACTCCAGCAGCGTCTGAACCGCCGCGTGCGGCAGGAAGTTCATCACCAGCGGTTGTGAACCGTCGGCTTGCGCCTGTTGCCAGGTTGCGTAGAAACCGTCGCTTGTCGCCAGCACATCAACATAGCGACTGCAACCGCTGCCATGCGGGCTGACGAAGAGTGGGCGATTCTGCGACAGTCGCTCGATTTGGGTGAAATCACCGTCAACCCAATAGCCGGCACCACCCAGTTCTTCGCACGAATATCCACGCGGACGCCGCACCGCCGTTTTGTGTTCATCGTGATCGCGAACACATTCTCCGCCATCGTAGAACATCAACGAAACCTGCGTATCGGCGAAGGCACCAATGCGTGGAACATCGAGCACACACGTGCCGCGCGTCATCGCCACGTCCCATGTGAAACCGCGCGGAAAGAAATCGAACATCGGCTCGGCGAACCTTTCGCTTTCGCCATGCCGGATCGCATAACCGGTGTTCGACGACGACCAGCAGAACGGGTGACTGCAAAACAGCAGCATGAAATCATCGCCGGGCGTCGTGTATGTAAAGGGATCTTTGACATGCACAAAGCGTGGATCGCACGACGCGGCGACCGTTTCCTGCGCCGCATCCTTTAAGCCTTCGACTGACGATGCACGGCGGCGGTCAATCGACCAGACACCGGTCCCCGGTTTCAGATGGTCCTCGAATCCCGACGGATAGCCGACGCCATCTTTTTCCGTCGAGATGAACAACTCGTATCCGTCGTCGTTGCAAACGATCGCGGCCCCCTCGATCGACAGCACCGTTCGGTCATCCCGGCTGAGCGCGGCCTTGTCGAGTCGCAGCACCTTCTGAAACGATTGGCCGCGATCACTCGATGCAAACATCGCCAACTCGAAACCGCGCTCACCCGCTGCGACACCGGTCCGCGAGTCACCGGCGTTGCGATATCGGCCGACGAGATAAAACGTCCCATCGTTTGCCTCAACCAGATTCCCGCCGCCAAACCAGAACCCCGGTTCCAGTTGCATAGGCGGTACAACAACCCGCGCCTGTTGCTGATCAATCAGCGCAAGAGCAAAACGGGCGAGCTTGTCGGTGAGTCGTCGCATTCAGAAAGTGATCCCCATTTCACCGCAAACAATCAGTGGCCGCGCCGGACCCAATGTCGCCAACATATTGCCGGTTCACACGTCGCACAACCGGACGGCGTTCTGCGAAAACAATTGTGATTTCACGATCCGGAGCGACCGGTAATGGTGCACCCGAAAGAAGCTGTGACTCCGCCGCCGGCGGTAACGGAGCAGCTTCTTTCGGGTGCACCATTACCGACGGAGCGAAGGACTCCATTCGTTATCCCGGGGCGAAACGCCCGAGGAGGCTTCATGATCAAAATCGACTTACAGTCGAACATGAAACCAACAAGCTGAAATCACAATTGTCTTCGCGTGAGAACGCTATATCGTCGTGGGATCATACCTTTCTGTTTTGTCTCTTACCAGACACGCCGGCGGAAGCACGGTCGAGTTGCCTCACACAAAATTTCATCTGTCTTCGATCAATTGTGCAACCTGGTTGCAGGTCTCTCGGTACCCATCCGGGTCGATGAACGTTGCCAGCGCGAGATGGCCGTGGATGATGTGAATGTCAGGAAGCGAGGAAAGAGGCTGATTTGCAGAGCGCAGCCGGTGCAGCATCGCTCGTAGTAATCGTCGTTTCGGTCGCGGCAACGATACCCTTTCATTCACGACCAAGCCGGTCACAATTTGTCGTTGATGCTGCGACATCACGCGGGTCTTACGGCGAGCCGGCTGAAAGCCCTCGTCTTGTATGATCTGTTCTACAATTCGAATCAGCTGATGTGGCCGGCCCTCCCCGGAGAACGCCATATCGTCGGCGTATCGCGTGTAGGCCCACCCGGATTCCTCCGCCAGTCGTTTCAGCCGAATATCGAGACGACGTGAAACCAGATTTGCCAAATGCGGACTTGTCGGAGCCCCTTGCGGCAGCCGTGCGTTTCTCGTCACCAGTTTCACAACGATCTCACGCTCTGCTTCGGTCATCGGCAGGCTGAGAAGTTGTCGATTCACTCGCTCCGCACCGATTGAGGGAAAGAAGTCGCGAATGTCCATCGTCACAACCCACCGACGTCCGCAATGCCGCCGCGCATTGGTAACGATCGACCGCCCCCGCACGAACCCGTGTGCCGATTCATGTGTTGCGAGCCGATAGAGTAGCGAATCCAGCAATCTACGCTGTAGCTGCTTCAATTCGTTGCGGGGTGCCTCGATCCAGCGTTTCTTCTTTCCAGTGACCAGTGGATAGGCGTCATACAGTTCGTTGGCAGTTGCCGTGATTTCGTTCAAGCGCTGCAGCGGAACATTGAGTGATTCGACCAGATCGATCAAATCGTCTGATGTTTCATTAGCGCCAAGATCGAGTGCCGACCTGTTCATCTTCACTCACGCGAAGTTTTTCGGATCATGGATCAAACAATTACGACGACAAGCGTTACTGCAAATACAATGACAAAAGCGAGAACTGAGGCAAGACAACCGGTCTCTGCTTTTCCCCGTGATCGGGTACCCCGGCTGACTTTCGCCGACGCCTTTCGACCTTGTTGACCTGGCGATGCCGGTGCTGTTCCGCGACCAGTGACCGCCTGAGTCTCTTTCCAACCCGGCAGCTGCGCTGAGAGTCGTTGATAGCAGCGCAGGGCATACCACGTCTCATCCCGCCAACTAGCAGGTGCCATTTCCCCCCGCATTGCCCAGCGGACTTTCTTGTCAGCGGACGCAAACACCTCACAGAGGATGTCGAACAGTTCCGACAATACGCGGTGTACCAGACGAAGGTCGCAGTTTGCCTTAGTTGCGATGCGCACGGCCATCTGTCGTTTGACCGACAGCTGTGTCACATCGCCGTCTTCCATCTTCTCGAAAAACTCGATCCACCGTTCGCTGGCCGCCGTTCGCTGGCGCTGCTGAAGCCGAGATTGGATCGACTCGACCGACTTCGATTTGAACGACAGCGCTGTCTGATCTACGTTTCGGCAGAGGGAAAACGTGCCGAAATGGGGAATGACCAGCAGACGACCGTCGCGGTAGTGCTCCGGATCAACCAAGTCATCCCAGAATCTATCGACCACCCCTTCGGCATCGTCAACGCTCACGCCACAGGCGGCTGCAAGGTGGTCGATGATCAGCCGACTTGTAATCGGCGACGCATGAGCGAGGAGTTCTTGCCGAAGTCTTCGAATGTCCGAGGCGGTTTTCGGCGACTCGCTCTGTAGCGGTGCTGAATCTAAAATCGATGCGGCTTCAGGCGAATCGGCACTTTCAACGATGTCGGCTGAGAAGGAAACTGCACCTGGATCGCGGCTCCGGGCCAATTCGTTGACGTCATCGACATTGAACTTCCAATCACCAGCATCCGGGATGCCGGTGATCTCGCCGTGATTTCGCAGCTCCCTCAGTTCCTGCGGCGTAATACCGAGATGCGAGGCAGCTTCTTCGATGTTCAGATACTGATCTTCCATGGCACACACGAAACGGAAACAATGTGTGAAGGACCAACTCCGACTAAGGCTACCTGCAGCCGGGTCTCGATTCAATCCGACGGCATTTTCAGCGGCGGCTCTGTGTCTCGCGCTAGCCGCGTAATAACTCACCATGTCCTTTGTCCAAAATGCCGTTGGATTTCTGAGTGAACCGTGCGATAATCTTTTCACGCACGCTCTCTTTGCGACATGTTGCCACCTGAAACCCTGATCGCGATCACAAAGGAAAGTCTCCCATGTTTGCTAACGTGACTCAGGGGATTGGCGTCATTGTACATCTGATGTTGTTGCTTTGTATTACCTCATCACCGGCCTCAGCGGATGAGCCACAACAAGCGCTGCCCACGTTAAACCCAAGCAGCACTCTCGCTGGACACGTGGGCCGCGTCAAATCGTTGGTGTATTCTTGTGATGGTCAAAAGTTGGCGGCCGGCGGCGGAGAACCCGACAACGGCCAATTGATCGTTTGGGAGATTGGCAAGGGGCAGAAAACGATCATCCTGGAGAAACAGACGCACTTTGTCTCTTCGGTCGCGTTCTCTCCGGACGGTCAAACACTCGCCGCGGCTTGCGGTCATTATGATGCTGAGAAGAATCAGAATTTGGGCCAAACTGATATTTGGAACATCGCAACCGGCAAACGAAGTGCGATTTTGAAGCAGCATTCGTAAGAGGTGTTTTGCGTCTCGTTTTCACCCGACGGCAAGGCATTGGCAACTGGCGGAGTCGATCGCACTGTGAATCTATGGGAGATGCCAAACGGCAAGGTGAAATCCTCGCTATTCGGTCAAGCCGAATTCATTACCTCTGTTGCGTTTTCTCCCGACGGGAAGACACTGGCGTCGGGTAGTTTGGACACAACAGTGCAACTTTGGAATCTCAGCACCGGCTTTGGAAAAGCGACGTCCATCAAGCACCGAGGTGGCATCATATCCCTCGCGTTTTCGCCCAACGCTAAAACTCTGGCTGTGTGCGGAAACTCCAAGACGATAACGCTATGGGATGCGGTCACAGGCCGGCCAAAGCGATCTTTGGATGGCCACTCTGCATCAGTCGTTGCTATCTGTTTTAGTCCCGATGGAAGTCTCCTGGCATCAGGCGGCTATTCGCGTGACAAGAAGGGGGAAATCCTGCTTTGGGATATGACGACCGGACGGCCAAAATTCATCCTCAAAGGACACACGGCCACTGTGATGGCCCTGGCATTTGCTCCCGACGGAAAGACATTGGTGTCGGGAAGTGAATCCAGCAACGGCGAAATTCTGCTGTGGAACATCGGCGAGGCTGCTCAGGATGGTCGGAAGAAATCTCCACGTTAATTCGTGCCAGGAAATGAGTCGGCAAGATCACGCGCTGCCCGCGTAACAGCTTGCTGTGTGGCTTGGCCCAAACTTCCGTTGGATTTTCGTGTTGACCGTGCGATAATGTTCACGGGTACTCGCTCTTTGCGACACGTTGCCATCTACAACCCTGTTGTGCGAACAAGCATGAATGTTCGGAGCAAGACGATGCAGTCGCAATCCATCGCCGCCGGGATGCTGGTTCTTGCTCTTGCCCTACAGTCACCGGCAGAAGACAAGGCGCGCACGGCCCCGACGAAGGAACAGGCGCTCGCGGCGATGAAGAAGGTGGGGGGGTTGGTCGAGGTTGACGACAAGAGACCGGGCGAGCCCGTTGTTTTTGTGTATCTCTGGCATCATGGCACCGAATTCACCTATCTCGGCATTCGCGGAGTCAGCGACGCTACACTGGCGTACCTAAAGGTGTTCACCAAGCTAGACACGCTGTACCTCGAAAACCTCAACCTCTCTGATGCCGGGTTGGTGCACCTTGAAGAACTGACGACGCTGCAAACGTTGGGTATCCGCTATGCGAAGAAGGTCAGCGACGCAGGTCTTGTTCACCTGAAGGGATTGACCAAGCTTCAAACGCTCGATCTCTACAACACCAAGATCAGCGATGCCGGGCTTGTGAACTTGGAGGGATTGACCAAGCTCCAAACGCTGGACCTCAGCTACACCAACGTCACCGACGCGGGTCTGGTCCATTTGAAGGGGTTGACGAAGCTCAAATCACTGGACCTCGACGACACCAAAGTCAGCGACACCGGACTCGCGCACCTCAAGGGGTTGACCAAGCTCCGACATTTGGACCTTCTCAACACCAAAACAAGCGACGCCGGGCTGGTTCACCTGAAGGGATTGACCAAGCTCCAGAGCCTGAGCCTCTGGGGAACCAAAGTCAGCGACGCCGGACTCGTCCAATTGAAGGGGTTTCCCAAGCTCAAGTCGCTGGTCCTTAACGACACAAAAGTCACCGATGCCGGGCTCGTGCGACTGAAGGGGTTGCCCCTGCAAACACTGAATCTCCGCTACACCACGGTCTCCAACTCCGGGCTTGTCCCCCTGAAGGAGTTGACCAGCCTGCACAGTCTAGACCTCGGATTGACCAACGTCACTGACGCTGGTCTCGTCCACCTCAAGGGACTGGCCAAGCTCGAATACCTGAACATCCACGGCACCAAGATCACCGCCGCCGGTGCAAAGAAACTTCAAGCGGCGTTACCGAAGTGCAGGATTGAGCGGTGACACCGCCCAATAAAGCACGAGCCGCAAACTTCGGCATCCAAACCGGACCCGCTTCCCAAACAGAGGCTCCCAAATGAAACAGACCTTGTTCACCGCGTTCATTCTGTTCGGAACATTGATCATCGGTTGCTCAGAGCCGGAATCCGAGACCGTCAAACCGCTCGCGGCGAGTGAGCCATCGGTTCAATCGACCACCGACGGTGATGTAAAACCGGACGATGGTGATAGAGAACCGGAAGCGGTGGTTTCGCCATCGCCGCAGGCGAGCTACCCCGAGAAGCCGGAAGTTTTGCGTCTCATGCAGGGAGCCAACACCGAGTTCGCTGCGGGGCGATTCAACGACGCATTGAAAAGTGTCGAGCAAGCGCTGCAGGTTGATCCCACCAGTGTTGTCGCGTTGGAACTCAAGGGGCGGATTGTGGAAATTCTCCGTCGCAGCTAGCCGGGTCGACCGCTCGGGTGCCACTGGCGTGTCGCCAGTGCAAAGGACGCTCCGCTTCGTAAAAACTGCGCGTCGCGGCTAACCGCTAGGCCATCAGGGCTTTGATGGGCGCGGCTGCTTCGACGCCGGTCAGGCTTTGGTCCAGACCTTGATACTTGTACGAAAACCGTTCGTGGTCGTAGCCCAGTAGCCGCAAAACGGTGGCGTGGAAGGCGTGAATGTGGCAGGGGTCTTTGACGATGTTGTAGCTGAAGTCGTCGGTTTCGCCGTAGATGGTGCCGCCTTTTGAGCCGCCGCCGCACATCCACATGGTGAAGCAGCGGGGGTGATGGTCGCGGCCGTAGTTCTTCTTCGAGAGGCCGCCCTGCGAGTAAATTGTGCGGCCGAATTCGCCGCCCCAAATAATCAACGTGTCGTCCAACAAGCCGCGCTGTTTGAGGTCTTGCACCAATCCCCAGCAGGGTTGATCGACGTCGCGGCATTGATCGGGCAGACGACCGGCGACGTTGCCGTGCGTGTCCCAGTTGTTGTGATACACCTGCACGAATCGCACGCCGCGTTCGACCATTCGCCGCGCCAATAGCGCCGTGTTGGCGAACGTGCCCGGTTTCTTGGCCGCCTCGCCGTACAGCTTATAGGTGTTGGCCGTCTCGGTGGTGAGGTCGGTCAGTTCCGGCACGCTGGTCTGCATGCGGTAGGCCAACTCGTACTGTTCGATCCGCGTGCGCGTTTCGGGATCGCCCAGTTCCTTGGCGGTCAGTTCGTTCAACGCGTTGAGGCCGTCGAGCGTGCGGCGGCGGATTGCCTGCGGCACGCCGGGCGGGTTGTTGATGTAGAGAATGGGATCGCCCTTCGAGCGGAACGAAACGCCGGCATGTTCGCCCGACAGGTATCCCGACGACCACAGCCGGGCGGAGATCGCCTGCACCTGTTCGGTGTTGGTTGGTTGTGCCACCAGCACCACAAACGTCGGCAGGTTTTCATTCAGCGAACCAAGTCCGTACGACGTCCACGCGCCCAGGCAGGGGCGACCGGTGTTCTGGTTGCCGGTCTGCATGTAGGTGATGGCTGGCTCGTGGTTGATCGCATCGGTGTGCATGCTGCGGATGAAGCACATGTCGTCGACCATCTTCGCCGTGTGAGGCAGAAGTTCGGTGACCCACATGCCGCTTTCGCCGTGCTGCTTGAACTTGAACATCGACGGCGCGATGGGAAAGCGTTTCTGGCCGCTGGTCATTGTGGTCAGCCGCTGCCCCATGCGGATCGATTCGGGCAGGTCTTTATCGAACCACTCGTTCATCACCGGCTTGTGGTCGTACAGATCGACCTGCGGCGGCCCGCCGACCATGTGGAAATAAATGACGTTCTTCGCCTTGGGCGGGTAGTGCAACGGCACCGCACCGGGGTGTTGGGTGCCGGCGGCCGCCAATTGACTGCCTGCCGAGAGTCCCTCGCGACCCATCAACGAGGCGAGCGCCGCCCCGCCGAGGACGTGCGAGCCGCGTTGGAAGAAATGCCGCCGTGTGATATTGCGAATGTGTTGATTGAGAGGATTCACTTGTTGAGCACCTCGTCGAGGTTCATAAGTTGGTTGGTGAGCATGGTCCAGGCGGCGTGCGTGGCCGGGTCGAGAAGTTCATCGCGTTTCGACTCACCGACGGCCAGTAGTTTCGCCGCGTCCTCGGGGTTCGCCTTGTAGTAGGCCAGCAGGTCGGCCAGCGACGATTCGACGATGGGACGTTCGATCTCACGAAACGGTCGGGATAGCAGATACAAGGCGATGAAGTTGGCTTTGTCGGCATCCGTCTTGCCCCCTTCTTTCAGAGTTCGTTCGGCCAGCACGCGTGCCGCCTCGACAAACTGCGGGTCGTTCAAAGTGACCAGCGCCTGCAGCGGCGTGTTGGTTCGTTCGCGCTGGACGGTGCAGAATTCGCGTGACGGTGCGTTGAAGATATCCATCGATGCCGGCGGCGCGCTGCGTTTCCAGAAG
>CAUZOL010000214.1:0-11756 GCA_963581435.1 Planctomycetota bacterium | reverse complement strand
GTTTTGGGGTTTCCTTTCCCATGCCCGAAACCATCGCATCTTCCGCCTCATGCGCGAAGAGCGGTTTTGTGAACGGTTACCTGAGAACCAAAGACACGGAGTCGTAGCGATTTTTATCAATTCATGCAATTTGAAGACACGTTCTGAGGAGTAAATACTGAGCGTTGCGAGCATCGAAAGCACGAGCCTGCATTTCTCGCATGCCGTATTTGTTGACTGCGAGGCTTTGACCGGTTTGAGCATAGGTGACATCAACAAGATTAAGCATTCTTTACCTCCGCGTTCCTCTTCTCTTCGATCATCTCCTCGTATCGCCCAAGTAGGAATGCAATTCGGTCATCATCATCTCGGAACGGCTTCGGCCGCAACCGCTTTTCAACCTCTAGGTCAAGTTCGTGGTGTGCCTCACGGAGTGCTCTTGGCATCTTCGCTGGGTCGTAAAGTTCAGACAAAGATCTCTCCGGATGAGCTTCTCGCTCGTCCAAGACTCGAAAAGTATGAGTCTCTAGACGATCTTGCTCCGACGCACTGAGTACCGGAAATGGAAATGCGTTGTAGCTAATCCCAGACGAGTATCGAATCCTTGTCTCGAGTGCACCCCCGATCCGTTTACACCACACCATGTGCATACGAGAACATATTAGTGCGAAGACAAAGGGGCGGGCCCTATAAATCACTTGAGCCGCATCGGATACTATGATTCCCTTCGGTAAATAGCCAAACGGAATGTAATCTCTTCTCTCTGACGAATGACGCGGAATAACAATCACGTCTCCGGGGACGTAGCTCCTCTGAGCAAACATATGTGGCGTCAAACTGTACTGATTCGTAGTCTTTGCTCGGGACTTCAAGCGAAACGTTTCCACCTTCTTGATACGTTCGCTGATTTGCGGAATGTTCCTGGCGACATCGAGTCTATCGTCAGAAATCCAGAGGCAGTACCGCAGCTTTGAGTGTAGCAACTCGTTTGCCCCATAGTATCGGCGTATAAACTCTTGCGACTCAGGTACGCTGTTTCTAAGCTCCTCTGCCTCGTTGGCAGACAGAATCAAATGCCCGCCATCGCGTGGCATGTTTCCCATAACCATCTTCGGGACGGCACTGAGTGGTTGCTTGGCTGTATGTACTATTGTCCCATTACCGTCATGCAGGTACGGCGATATGTTCTTCACTTGCCGGACAATTCCATTTGAATACAACAGTTGTTGTTTCTCGCTCTCGTTTCTTATTCCAAGGATAACGCACGTTACGCCAGCATTGCCTTTAGCGTTGTTGGTCCATTTTAAAGGTTTGTGAGCAAATCCAATTTCGGCCGTTGTGAAGATCCTTGTCCACAGATAAGCCACCTGTTCGCCCTGACAGATCGAATTGGTTGAAACAAACGCAAACGTGGCGTTACTAGACTGGATGTACTTGACGCCCTTCAGAAACCAGCAACAGACGTAATCTGAGTCTTTGAAATCCTTATGGTCGTTGAAGACGTGAGCCATATCGGATTTCTGTTCTTTGCTCTGGTTTCTCGCACCGAGATATGGCGGGTTCCCCAAGATATAGATCTCGGACGCAACATCGTTCGGACAAACTTCTTCCCAGTTCAATCGAGTGGCGTTACCACATACAATATGCCCACCGTCTTGTAGCGGGAGCGTTGGGCGTGTGGAACCGAAAACGGCTTTGAACGCCACGTTCATCTGGTGCTCGGCCAGCCAGAGAGAAAGCTTTGAGGTTTCATGTGCGAAGTCATCGAGCTCGATGCCGTAGAACTGCAGTTGAATCTTGTTTTCAAAACGAAATGAAGTCTGCCTGGCTGCTTTGTTCCCATGCAGTCGCTTGAAAATCTCAATCTCCAGCTTGCACAATTCCTTGTAGGCGATGATCAAAAAGTTTCCCGAACCACAGGCCGGATCGAAAATCCGCAAACGATAGAGACGCTCTAGCAGTGCCTCCAATTTCTTTCTGTTGTTTGCCGCTTTCTCCAGTTCGTCTTTCAGGTCATTCAGAAACAGCGGCTCGATCACTTTCATGATATTGACGACCGAAGTGTAGTGCATACCCAAACCGCCACGTTGATCTGGGTGAACGACGGCCTGGATCATGCTGCCGAAAATATCAGGATTGATCGCTTTCCAATTCAGTTCGCCACACTCAAGGATGATCTTTCGTGACTTCTTATTGAAAGTCGGAACGGGATGCTCGTCGGCAAATAAGCCGCCGTTGACGTAAGGGAACTTCTGGAGGAAAGTGGAAAATTGTGAACGGTCTTCCGTGCTGAGTACGCTGAACAACTTTTGCAAATAAGGCTGCAAATCGTTGCCATCGTCTGCCGTGTGTGATCCAACAGCGTTGGTGAATTGTCCCGATGCAAAGATGTCAGTGTCTTCAGCGAAGAAACAAAACAGCAGTCGAGACAGAAAGATATTGAGGGCATGTCGGTCGGCGTCGGATTCCGGCGGATTATTCTCCAGAATCAGATCGTAAAGCCGCCCCATCTTTACGGCAGCTTTGATATCAGCCGGATTTTCACTTTGCAATTGCGTTTTTTCCAGCCCAGCCCAAGGCAAGAAAAAGTCAAAGTGATTCGCCAGTTCGGCAATTGGCGTGTCAAGTGAATCGCTGGTCTTGGTATCGACTGCCAGAAGCGTTTTGAAATCCGTGACAACGATGAAGCGGGGATGGTGTTTGGTAACCGCTGCATCATTCTGCAAACGATCAATCGCCTCGTGCAGATCGGCAGTCGTCTCGTGCTTAAATGCCAGTTTCTTCTTCCAGACGACCTCGCCGGAATTCTTCGAGCGGTTGTAATCCCCCTTCTTCAGCCGCGAAATCGAAGCCTTGGGTTGCCCGTAGGCCAGCAAAAGATCGTAAACGAACGATTCCTTGTCCAGTGTTGTAACGAGAGACCGAACGCCTTCCTCAAGTTCTTCAACGTTCAAAATTGGCTCTCCGACTCACTGTTAAATGGTACATCATTCGATGATCCTACCATCTGGTTACTCAATTTTCACATGCACAGCAGTAAAGCCACGGCGGGAGCCGATATCCACCTCGACCTCGACCGGCTTCGCATCGATACCGAACAGCGAATATGTGAACAAGCGAGCAAGCATGCTGAACTGCAATTCATGTTTTACTGAACAAACGGGCTGTGAGTGTTCCCATTGTGAGGTGGACACTCCCGCGACGCAAGCAGCGGGGCCATCCTTTGGGGCGGCCGTGTCAATCGCGCCGCCGCTTGGCGCCCATTCTTGAAACCCGGATTTGAGGTGTTGAACCACCAGAATCTGACGGCCACCCCTGAGAAATGCGAGTTCGGGTCGAAATTGGTGGCGGCGTTGGTTACCCTGAACGGGTCGAGAATCGCGATTCGGCGGCTGGTTGCCGTCTCGATTCGCCTTCACGAGCCTGGTTATGAGAGCCTCTAATCGGACCGGCCCGCAGCGTCAATCGTCTGTTGGTTTCTTGTTCGCCCGTTGAACATTCGACCGGCGCTGCAGAACGGTACCCGCCAAACCTTTTTCCCTTCCATGAGAACTGCGAGGTAAGACGAATGAAAATGTCCCGTGTGATTTGCAATTCTGTCCCACTGTTGTTGGCGGGTTTCGCCGTTTCATTTGTCGCCGGTTGTGCGGACGAAGGAACAGTCGATTCCCCGTCGGTCAGCACGCCACCGGTTGCCCTCGCGGTGCCGCCGGCCTCTGATGTCAATGTCGTTGACATTGTTGATGAATCGACTGCGAAAACGACCGAGATTCCGGTCGTACAGGCATCGTTGAAGAAGGACGTCGTCGAAAAAGGTTATGGCGACATCACCGGGCAGATTCTGTTTGACGGTGACGTGCCGGAACTCAAACTCGCTGTGAAGGCGGGCGATCCAAAAGTCAAAGACGCGGCCATTTGTGCCGCGAAGGATCTGGAGGTGAACGACCTGCTGGTCGATCCCGAATCCAAGGGCATCGCCAACGCGTTCGTGTATATCTACCACAAGAACATCAAGAAACATGACATCAAAATTCATCCCGAAGCGGCGAAGATCAAAGAGAGCGAAAAGGTGATTGTCTTCGATCAGAAGAACTGCCGCTTCGATCCACACGTGATGGTGATCCGAAACGGCCAGCACGTACTCATTAAGTCCGCCGACAACTGCGCTCACAACACGCATACGAGTGCGCTATTCAACGATGAGTTCAATACCATTATCTCGCCGAACGATCGCGTGGGTGTGTTGCTCGATACGCTCGAAGTTCCCGAGAGCCTGCCGATGCCGGTCAAGTGCGACATTCACCCTTGGATGAGGGCCCACTGGCTGATTATCAACCACCCGTACGCCGCGGTGACCGACAAGGACGGAAAGTTCACCATCGAGAAGCTGCCGGTCGGCGAGATTGAATTCCGCATTTGGCACGAGCGGAACGGCTACATCGACCGCAAGTACGTCGTCACCGTGGAAGAGGGAAAGACCAAACTCGAACCGGTGCAGGTTCCGGCGGAGTGGTTTGAAGAATAACCGCTCCCGAACGCAATAGTCCGTCACGCGTTTGAGTGGGTTCTTCCGGTAGTGGCTCAGTTTGAACAATGTGACGTAGGGTTGCCGGGGCTGGAGTCTTTACGAAGCCCCGGAGTTCGCGCGTCGAGAAACCCGGTTTCTCAATGAAACCGGGTTTTTGTTTCAACAACCGGCGCTTCCCTTTGGTCCAGCCCCGGCCACCCAAAATTCAAACTGAGCCACGACCGATCCTTTAGAACGGGATCGTCAGTCCAAAGCTCCAATTCATCGTCCACCAGTCGGCCCGGTCGATCTTGATGGATGGGAACAGACCCGCCCGGGGATTCGCCTTCCAGACGATGCTCTGGGTGGGGCGAGCCACTTCGCCGATCCAGATGACCGACCAACCGGCCGTGAAGGTCGCATTCTGCATGATCGCTTTCCGCTTCATCATGGGAATGTAGCGGAAGAGTGGGAATTCGGCCGAAACCTTCTGTTCGAGCATAGGCGAGATGTGGGTCGTGTGGAATGTGCTGGCAAAGGCGTTTGGATCGGGGTTCGCAGCAGTTGGTGTGACGAGCGGTGAATCGACGACGCCCGACAGCAAGGGGTCATCGAGTTCATCGGGATCGATCATATCACCAATATTGTTGGCATCGCCAATGTTGTTGCCCGACAGCTTGATCTTCTCGAAGTTGGCCATCAATCCAACCTTGGTGAGACCGCGGATACGAAATGTGTCGCCGCCAAGGTTGTAGTTCAGGCCAATTTCCGGACCGGTGAGGTGGGTTGTCATCTTGCTTTCCACGAATGCCTGGTAATTTCCCGGATGCTCTCTCCCGGAAGCAGCCGCGACAAGGTCGAGACGAATGGCTCGCCCGTCTGTATTAGCGCCACCACCACCACCACCACCACCACCACCACCACCACCTTGGCCGCCGAATTGATCTTCCACGAAGATTGCTTCATCAATGATGTTGTCTGAATTGTCATCGACGAAGTTTGGCAGCGAATGGACTTTGGCTCTCGAGAAGATGATTTCGTCATCGTCCTCGGTATCGTAGGCCAGGCCGCTGTCTTCGCCATCGAAACGGAACGACTCGTTGATGTAAACATAGCGACCGCCAAACACGAAGTTGGCCTTGACGAACCGACTTCGCACTTTGCGAGTCGAGATGAAGTTCAACGATGTACCCAACGATTCGGTTCTGTTCTTCAGGCGAAACGAGACGTCGTAGGGGATTGATGTTCCGCCCGTGTAGGTCCCGTCGGAAAAAACTTGCAAGGTGCCATCATCGACTGGTATCGACGAGAGGTTCAACAAATTGCGGCTTAAGACCTGCAGTGCATCCGCCTGTCCAACATCGACTACGCCGATGTCATCGGGACTGGTCAGAATTTCCCTGAAGAGGCCCTGTTCCGAAATTCCTCTGCCGGCGATACCCGCTGACGCGGGATTGCCGACGTTGCCGCGGAAGGTTAACGCCCGGGCTGCATTAAAGTCCGATGAGCTTTCGGCGTTGATCCAGAAATCGAAAGCCATGCCGTCTCCGCCCGCTTCGTTGAATCCCGTGACGAGTCGAAAGCCACGTCCGTCAACGTGAGCTGCGTAATCGCTGTAGCGTGCATTGAACAGGTTCTGACCGGGATCGCCGACGGCAGGAAACTGCCCGATGCCATCGATGGAATCGGCATCTCCCTGGAATGCATCGGCTAGTTCGGCGCCGTCGGCACCGCCACCACCACCACCACCACCACCACCCCCTGCCGCTAGAATGGGGAGATAGATGTCCTTGTACCTCGCCGCGTTCTTGTCACCGATGAAGCCCTTGGCGTGTCGTACTTTAGTATCGAGGTACTCAAACGTGCTGAAGTATTCACGATTCTGATTACTGGTGAAACGCCTCCACATCCCGCCGGAATTGTATGTCTGGTCGAATCGGTGTTCGAACGGCGAGATCTGCGGGGAGGGAAGCATGCTGGCGGCATAGGGACTCTGCCCCGGCGCGCCACCGTAGGGCGAATTGTAACCGTTGGGAGCGAACCCGCCGCTTGCCGGGGCAGGTTCTTCCTTTTGGAATGCCGAAAGCAACGTCCCCCGCGCGGGCCGGCCGCTGCGCGGCCGTTGCGCGTCGGCGTATCTGACATTCGACCTCATACCCGGTAGCGCTGAATAGCCACCGGCCGAGGGAGGAGCATATTGGGCCTTTAGTTCCTGACGGCTGCAAACCGTGAGAAGAAGCCCCAAAATAGGTGCTAACCAGAGCTGTACCCGCATCTGATCGTCCTTGACGTACTACATGACTGGAAGGGAGACAGCCCGCCAATGCACTACCACAACGCGGAGCGCAGGAGGACGGTCACGCGGATAATATCGGTCGGGCAGCTTGGTAATCTGTAACGGTTATCCGGATGTTTCCGAATTTCCGGCCCATTGAGGGCCAGAAGCCGCCTCGATACATCGCAGATACGGCGAGGTGGGGGGTCTGGGATAGGGCGACTGTCGGGGCCGACCGAGTGAGACGAAGTCGACGCAGAACGCTGGATCTGCGGATGATGGGATTACCCTGCAAAGAGGATGGGTCGGGAGTCGTTCTCTACCGATTCTCCTTCGAAGCATCGGGGGGCCAATGGCGAGTTGCCAGTGCAGGCCCGTAGTGACAATTGGCACTGACCCAAGACCTTGAATCAGAATGAGCCGCAGGGCGCTACCGCGTGGCCGCTCATGAGGTCAACCAATCCAACGTAAGTGGCATTGGTCACTACAAACATTCAGCGGCAGTTCTCAACCGGGATCTGCCGCAGTGCTACTTCTTGTCGTCACCATCCAGCGGCTTCTCTTTGTCGGCCTTGGCACCGAAGGAGTTGCGAAAGGCCACGGCGGCCGATGAGACCGTCTTGTTTTCGCCAGCCATTTTCAAGAAGTAGACACCCTTTTTCTCCACGATGAGAATCACGGCCAGCATGCGGCCATCGGTGATCTTTCGCGTCTTTCGTCGAATCGGAGGTCCCACCGACTGGTTGAATGAACCGGTGAGATCGACGAACACGTATTTGCCGGCCGGCGAGTCCCCTTGCGTGACTTTCGCCTTGCGGCCTTTGGAATCGAACTGCGAAATCCAGCGATCGACGTTCGCCTGAATCGATGAGCCTCCGAACGAAAAGACGGTCAACACGACTGGGTTCTCTTCCCCTTTGGCCGCCGGGATGCCGAACTGGGCCAGCCGCAACTTGTTCGACGGCTCCTGTTTTTCCCAGGTTGTGGGCACGGTGAGCGTGATGTCTCTGACTTTCACTTCAACCGTCTTGGCCTTGTCCGCTGGTTTCTCGTCGGCACTGATTGGTGCGCACATGGCGAACGCAAGGCAACCTGCAAAAACTGCCGCAAGGCAGCGAGACATTGGCAGTGTATTGGTAATCATTATGGATCCCGGTTTTTGAGATTGGCGACGTATCCCCGAAAGTTCGACCGTTTAGCCGCGACCCAACGGGGAGTGCTCCGCGGCGTGTCGCGACTAAACCATTGTCAATGAAGACTGGGGCATTTGCAACGCTTATGCAGTCCGCAGCATCTTGCCGAACTGCTTGAATGTGCGGGTATTGGCGACGTCATTCTTCTCCAGGCCCGCGCGTCGTGCCTGGTTGACGCCGTACCGCATCACATCGAAACCGGCCGTGCTGTGTGCGTCGGTGCTGATGACAATGGGAATGTTCCGATCCCTCGCCGCAGCCGCGTGGACGTCATCCAAATCGAGTCGGCTGGGGTGCGCGTTGATTTCCATCATCACGCCAAAGTCGGCCGCCGCCTTGAATACATCTTTGTAGCCAACGTCGGCACCCGGCCGTTTCAGCACAATTCGCCCCGACGGATGGCCGATGGCCGTCACATAGGGACAGCGAATCGCATTCAGCAGACGTTTCTGAATCTGTTCGCGGGGCTGTTTCAGTCCGTAGTGTAGAACGGCGACGACCCAGTCGGCTTCGCTGAGAACCTCGTCATCGAGGTCCATCGTTCCATCTTCCAGAATGTCGCATTCGATTCCGCACATTACATCGATTCCCGAGACGCGACCGCGCACCTCGTCGATGGCTTGCCAATGTTCGCGCAGCCGTTTGGCATCCAAACCGTTGGCCATGGTGACGCGTTTGGAATGATCGGTGATGGCAATGTATTTCAGCCCGCGCGCCTTGGCGGCCTCGACCATTTCTTCGATGCTGTTGCGGCCATCGGTCGCCGTGGTGTGCATGTGCAAATCGCCACGAATGTCCTGTAACTCAATCAGCGTGGGCAATTGGCCCTGCTCGGCAAGCGGAATCTCTCCACGGTCTTCGCGCAATTCGGGTGGAATCCAGGGGAGATCGACGGCGGCGTAAACGTCTTCTTCGGTCGCGCCGGCGATGAGTTCCTCGCTGCGGAAGACGCCGTATTCGTTTACCTTCAAGCCGCGCTCTTGTGCGCGACGGCGGATAACGATGTTGTGCTCTTTCGATCCAGTGAAGTACTGCATCGCCGCGCCGTACGATTTATCGGCGACGACACGCAGGTCCATTTCAATTCCCGAACGAAGCCGCACCCGTTGTTTCGTTTCCCCACGCGCCAGCACTTTATCGACCGATTCGTGTCCGGCCAGCCGGTCCATCGCTTCTTCGGGCATTGTCGAAGTGGCGAGCAAATCGAGATCGCCGACGGTCTCCTTACGGCGGCGACAACTCCCCGCCACCTTTGCCTGGACGACAGAATCGAGTTGCAGTAAGTCGGTGACAATTGCGTCGGCTTCGCGCATCGCGACATCGATATGGAATCGATTGCCCGCCTCGGCCACTCGGTCGATCTGTTCGAGAATCGACTGTTCGGTCTTCTCGCCGAATCCCTTGAGTGCAGCCACCCTGCCATTTTCGGCAGCCTGTTTCAGTTCGTCGAGCGACGTGACCGACAAATCGTTGAACAGCACGGCCACTTTCTTCGGACCGACACCGGACATTCGCAGCATGTCGCGGACGCCGGGCGGGAACTTCTCGTTGATCTCGTCAAGTTGCTGCAGGCGACCGGTTTCGACGATGTCGGCAATTTTTGCGGCCAGATCTTTTCCAATGCCCGGAAGATCGGTCAGTTTACGATCTTCATCGTTGATGATATCGGTCATCGAATCCGGCAAACTGCCGATGGTACGGACAGCCTTACGGTACGCGCGAATGCGAAACGGGTTGGCACCATCGACCTCAAGCAGATCGGCCAATTCCTCGAAAAAGCGGGCAACGTCACTATTCTGCATCGGGGGTTCCATCGGCGGCGGGAAGAAACTGCGTTGTAAATGCCCGTTGTGGGTCAACTTCGCCCGGCTTGAGAACATCGACCTCCACAAGCTGATCGGTCAGCGTCTTCCAGCGGGCGGCTGTCATCGTACCCAATCGCTCCAACGGCGTCTCGTCATCGGTGTATAACGGCTTCATCGCCTTGGCGCCAAATTCCAGAATGTCGAGCTCCATTTCCGGGTTCTGCTGGTGGATGTATTCGTTCGTTTCGTCGGAGCTTTCGAGATACTTCCGCCAGCCGCGAATCGAGGCCTCGACCATCTTGCGAACGGTTTCCGGATCTTCAGTGATCGTATCGGCGTGCGTGATGAGCAAACTGGTGTACGGGTTGAAGCCCAACTCGGAAACCATCAACGAACGCGGATCGCCGCCTTTCGACTTCGCCACGAACGGCTCGCTGAAAACGTACGCCTGCTGCGCGTATGTCTCGTCGTCAAGAAACTTGGCAACGCTAGCGTTGTCGACAATTCGCACGTTCTCAAGTGGTAAACGCTTGCGAAGAAATTGCGCCCAAGTCGCACCGCTGTTCATCGCCAGCGTCACGTCTTTCAAGTCAGACAGTTTTTCAATCCCGGAAGACTCATGCACCATAATACAGCGCGGGCTGACTTGCAGCGGCGACATGACGGCGACGACATCCGCTTCTTGTGCGCGACCCAACAACACGCGGTCGGCATTCGTCACTCCAAACGTAACCGTCTTGCGATCGACCTTCTGCAGCACCGGCGCATTCGGTCCTCCGGGAATGATGGTCACCTTCAGCCCGGCCTCTTCATAAAAACCATGCACCAAGGCCGCGTAATACCCGCCGTGTTCGGCTTCCGGATACCAATTGAGAACCAGCGAGACTTCTTCCAGCGCAGCAGCCGTCGGTACCTCCGGCTGATTGCTGTTGTCGCGGTCGTCGGCACAACCAGCCAGCAGCACGCAACAACAAAGAAGAATCACGAATCGTTTCGATGAGTTTCGCAAGTGGTTACTCCAAGATTCAGGAAAGGGTGAACCTACAGTCGCTTCACTCGTCACGGGCCGGTGACGCGGACACCCGGTAGCGATCGCGCGATGGTATCAACCTCTTCAGCCGACATCTGTGTGCCGGCGACCGCGATCAGTTCGAGTTTCTTCAAATCACTCAAATTCGCCAACAAGCCGAAGGCCGTGACCTTGGTGTCTTCGACCATGAGCGATTCGAGCTTGCTCAAGCCGCGCAAATGTTTGAGTCCAAGGTCGTTGATGACCGTATTCGACAGGCTTAGTTGTGTCAGGTTTTTCAGGTCGGCAATGTGCTCTAACCCCTCATTAGTGATATTCGTTCCTTTGAGATAAAGTCCCGCCAGACTGTTCATGTTCGCGAGATGTTTCAGTCCGTCGTTGGTGATCGATGTTCGATAGAGTTCCAAAGTCGTAAGCGTGTCGAGTCTCGCCACATGTTGCAATCCATCATCGGAAACCCCGGTGTCGGTCAGAATCAAACCAAGTAGTTGCGAAAACGCCTGCAGTTGTTCGAGGTCGTCTTTGCCGACATCTGTCCCCGTGAGATCAACCGTCAGCACATGCCCCGAACTTGCCTGATCGATGTGTCCCCCCAACATCAGCACGGCGGTGGTGGCATCGCGTTCGGCATCGGGAAGATTCTCGGGCAAATCAATTGTGTGCGAAGGGACAGCCTCGTCGGTATTGCCGCTACTGGAATCGTCCGGTCCAGCTGGCGGACCGGTTACAGGGATTGCCGGGGGAACAGGCGCGTCCACACCGCATCCGCCACATATAAAGAGGAGAATAAACAGGCATGTGACCGGTAATAGGACGTTTCTGGAAATCTTCATGGCGGAGACCCTTGCTGGCGCTGCGGGCTGGTTGAACTTCCCCAAACTTTGTGGACACTCCGTTAGTATTATACCGCCTGCTCAAACTGTTCCGGGCTCTGGTAGTCCAATGTTGAGTGCAGGCGTTCTCGGTT
>CAUZOL010000213.1:0-11770 GCA_963581435.1 Planctomycetota bacterium | reverse complement strand
TTACTTCGACTTCCATCAAATCGCGGACCATGTGTTCGAGAACCTCACGCCGACTGGAGAGCACCTCGTGTACGGTTTCGACGGCCTCGTCGATCATCCTTTTGATTTCAAGGTCGATCTCACGCACGGTTTCTGCGCTGTGTGGACTGTCGTTGGAAAACATTGGCCCGCCAAGAAACGGTGAACGCGACGGACTGTCGCTGTAATGGACGCGGCCCAGCCTGGGACTCATGCCGAATTCGGTCACCATTTGCCGGGCGATGTCGGTGGCGCGTTGCAAATCGTTTTGTGCCCCGGTTGATGTCTCCTGGAAGATGATTTCTTCCGAGGTGATTCCGCCCAACAGCACGCAGATGCGGCTTGTCAATTCCGATTGGGTGATGAGCTTGCGGTCGTGTTCCGGCAACTGCATGGCATAGCCCATGGCCATGCCGCGCGGAATGATGGAAATCTTGTGGACGGGATCGGTGTTCGGAAGCGAGCACGCAACCAAAGCGTGGCCGCATTCGTGATACGCGACCCGTTGTTTCTCATCCTGGTGAATGATGCGTGTCTGTTTCTCCAGGCCGGCGATAACGCGTTCAATTCCTTCTTCAAACTCCGCCATGGTGACGGCCGTCAGGTTGTTGCGGGCTGCCAGCAGTGCGGCCTCGTTGACCAGATTAGCCAAGTCGGCTCCGACAAATCCCGGCGTCAGTTTTGCCAGTCGAACCAGATCGACCGAATCGTCCATCTTGATTTTGGTGGCGTGGACTTTGAGGATCGCTTCGCGGCCGAGAACATCCGGGCGATCGACCATCACATGCCGGTCGAAACGGCCGGGACGCAACAATGCCGGATCGAGCGTTTCGGGCCGGTTGGTCGCCGCCATTACGATCACGCTGTGGTCTGATGAGAAACCGTCCATTTCGACGAGCAATGCGTTCAACGTTTGTTCGCGTTCGTCGTGTCCGCCGGGCATGCCGCTACCGCGAACCTTGCCGAGCGCATCGAGTTCGTCGATGAAGATAATGCTGGGTGAACGTTGGGCGGCCTGTTGGAACATGTCGCGAACGCGTGCCGCACCAACGCCGACAAACATTTCGACAAAGTCGGAACCGGAGAGGCTGTAAAAGGGAACACCCGCCTCGCCGGCGACGGCCTTGGCAAGCAGCGTCTTGCCGGTTCCGGGTGGGCCAACCAACAGCACGCCGCGGGGAATCCGTCCACCGAGCGCCTGATACTTGGCCGGCGTTCGCAAAAACTCGACGACTTCACGCAGTTCCTCGACGGCTTCGTCGATGCCGGCGACCTCACTGAAGGACGATTCGATTTCCTCTTGTGCGTACATCCGTCCGCGGCTTCGCCCGAACGACATGGCCGAACCGGCCCCGCCCATGCGGCGAAAGATGAAGATAATCACCAGCACGAACAGCAGCGGAAAGATGAGCAGCGTAATCAGGTTTCGCCATTCCGGCGTCGAGGCAGCGTAGGTATTGTCGATTCCTTTGCTACGAAGTAACGCGGTCAGCTTGGCCTTGTCGTCCTCCATGCCGAGGGCGTTGATGTAAAATTCCCGAATCGGTGGCGCGTCCTCAGAACTTTCCCCAGTCTTGGGATCTGGACGATCCTGAAAGGAAATGACATCGCGGCCGACGATCAACTCGTGGACGTTTTCTGGCGTGAATCCGATTTCGGTGCCGTCTTCCAGCTTCACCTGTTCGCCGTTATTCTCCAACGACCGGAACAATTGGCTGAACTTGACCTCCAGCTTGCCCGACTTGCTGTCCTTCATGACGTTCATGGCAATCAGCGCAACCACGCCTGCAATCATCAGATACCAGATGAGATTGCTGGATGAGGAGCGTTCGGGCTTGCGGCCGTCTCCCGAAGACGAACGTTTGCCTTTTTTGCGATCATCGGAAGACGGGGGAGAAGGGTTCTCTTGTTCAGACATGCTTTTCTTCGAAAAAAGATTTCAATTGAAGGTTGGCACGATGTCGGCGAACCGAACCGGCCGCATGGAACTGTAGACCCTGTTTCGGTGTCGGTCAACTCCCGCAGTCGGACGGTTCCGATGACTCTTGCGACAATGTGAGGCTCGCCCTAGAATGACCGCGGTTCGGCAGAATACGCAAAGTGACTACAATACGCCCCTTCCGTCATGGAATTTGACCAGAACGGACTCCGGCGCTGTAGGTTGCTTCGATTGTGCCGTTTGCGTCGGTTGCGTTGCGGCAGAAAGAGCGTTGAACCGACAGTTGCGACCATTTTAACTCCGTGACGCACGTGGATGAAGCAGATTGCAGTCCTCGGATCGACCGGTTCCATCGGGACCAATTGCCTCGACGTTTTGGAGTCGTTGTC
Source organism: Planctomycetota bacterium (assembly GCA_963581435.1). Classification (GTDB taxonomy): domain Bacteria; phylum Planctomycetota; class Planctomycetia; order Planctomycetales; family Planctomycetaceae; genus JABISG01. Next base: position 9,424 of record CAUZOL010000213.1, on the reverse strand, counting down.
GGGGAGCCTGCAGCTGGCCGGCATTTCTGCCAACCACAGTTGGGAACTGTTGGGATCGCAAAGTCGGCGGTTTGAGCCTCGCTGGGCAGTTGTTGCCGACGCGGATCTGCAGAACACCGTAGAGCGTGACGCGTTTTCGCCAAAAACTGAGTTGCTGTTTGGGCCGGAAGCGATCGAGCGACTCGCTTCTGCGGACGAGGTGGACATTGTTGTCGCCGCCATAGTGGGGGCGGCAGGATTACGAGGTACGTGGGCCGCGTTGGAAGCGGGAAAGCGAGTTGCCCTGGCGAACAAGGAAACGCTCATTGTGGCCGGGCCGCTCGTTATGGAGCTGGCCGACCGCAGCGGGGCAACCCTGTTACCGGTCGATAGCGAACATAGTGCCATCTTTCAGGCCCTGCAGGCAGGCCGTCGAGAAGAGGTCCGTCGCGTGGTGCTGACGGCCAGCGGCGGACCATTTCGAGGCCGTACCGCCAAACAGTTAGACGACGTGACACCGGAAATGGCCCTCGCACATCCCACCTGGGACATGGGGGCAAAAATTACGGTCGATTCTGCGACCATGATGAACAAAGCTCTGGAGGTGATTGAGGCGAAATGGCTGTTCGATCTCGATGTGGAGCAGATCGAGGTGGTTGTGCACCCGCAGTCGATCGTGCATTCGCTGGTCGAGTTTGTCGATGGATCGGTCATCGCTCAAATGTCTCCGCCGGATATGAAGCTGCCAATTCAGTATGCTTTAACGTGGCCGGAACGGACAGCGGGAATCAGCCCGCGGCTGAACTGGACCGACACAATGACAATGGAGTTTCATCCGCCCGATTTCGACGCCTTTCCCGCACTAAAGCTTGGGTTTGAAGTTGCAGAACGCGGGGGGACGTGCGGCGCGGTTTTGAATGCGGCCAACGAAGTGGCCGTCGAGAGATTTCTGGCAGGAACCCTGAGTTTCAATGACATTCCGCGCGTTTCCCGTGCGGTACTCGATACACACGAGTTCGACTCCCAGCCAACCCTGACCGGGTTGTTGCGGCTGGACGAATGGGCTCGAAAGGAGGCACGCCGATGGACCCCCTGATTGCAGTGGACCCCCTGTTCGCAGTGAACATGGCCACGTTCTTGAATATTTTCTGGGTCGCCTTTGGGCTGACGTGGGTCATCATCTTCCACGAGTTTGGACACTTTGCCGTCGCCAAGTTGTGCGACGTCCAGGTGGAGCGATTCAGCATCGGATTCGGGCCGATTCTGCTGCGATACAAAAGGGGGGAAACCGAATACGCGCTCTCGGTCATACCGTTCGGCGGTTACGTAAAAATGCTGGGCCAGGACGATGCGGACCCCAGTCAGATGTCGGCCGAGGAAATCGCAGAGGACCCGCGTTCGTATTCCGCCAAAACGGTCCTGCAACGCATGGGGATCATCTCCGCCGGCGTCATCATGAACGTCGTTACCGGGCTGCTGTTTTTCGCCTCGGGCTTTGCTCTGGGTGTCGAGGAACCGGACGCCATCATCGGTCAGGTGGAAATTGGCCTGCCGGCCTGGCGAGCGGGCGTGGAAGTCGGCGACAGGTTTAAAAAAGTCAACGGTCGCGAGATCGAGGTCTTCAGCGATGTCAGTCGTGCCGTCGCGCTCTCATCCGTCGATACGATCGTCGTCGAGGGCATTCATCGCGACGGAAAACCGTTCAAATTCAGCATTCCAACAGACGGCAAATCGACGCGACCGCAAATTGGCGTCAGCGAGACCGTTGGGATGCATTTAATCGATTTTGGCAAACCGGAAATTCCAGTGACGATTCCCGGTTCGTCAGCCGCGACGGCCGACCAGCCGTTCGAGGCGGGCGACAAAATCCTGCGGATCGATGACGTTGAAGTGACCACGTTTCCCCAATTGCAGGATTTGTTGGCGCGCAAACGAGCCGAAACCATCGAGTTCCACGTCCAGCGCAAAGGGACGACAGACGTTGTCGCGATTAAGATGGAACCTCGCCGTTTTCGCACGCTGGGGCTGTGGATGGGAATCGGCAAAGTTACGGCCATCAAAGACAATTCGCCGGCAGCCAAACAGGGGCTTAAGGAAGGCGACAAGATTGCCAAAGTTGATGGGATGGAAGTCGGAACACAGATCAACCCACTGCGGCTGCCCAACTACTTTGCAGACAAACACGGACAGGGAGTTGAAGTTGTCGTGCAACGCCCGGTGAAGGGGGGCGAGCCAAAGGAATTGACGCTGACGCTCACACCGCTCGACAGGCCGGGCTGGATCGAAAAGCCGGACGAAGGGCAGTCCGTTTCGGTTCCCGCTCTTGGGGTCGCATTTCAATTGACCTCGACGGTGCTGAATGTCGTTGCCGACAGCCCGGTCGCGGGAAAAATCAAAGTCGAAGAGCGAATTCAGAAGATGGAACTCATCCTGCCAAAAGGCGCTTCGCCGGACGGTTACGAAGACAAGCCGATCGTGATTGAGTTCGACAAGAAACGCGAAGGCGATGACAAGGAAACAATCCACAATTGGGCGTACGCGTTCTGGTCGATGCAGCGGATTCCCATGCGGAGCGTCAAATTGCACGTCAGCTCGCCCGGCGAGGGTGATACCGGGAAACCTCGCGTCGTTACGCTTCAACCCAAACCCGTCAAAGACGACTGGTACTTGCCGACGCGTGGTGTGCGGCTCGCTCGGCTGATGAAAAAGCGGAAAGCTGAAAGCGTGACCCACGCTCTCAGCATGGGTTTGACACACACCAAGAACAATATGACCGATATCTACCTCACGCTCCGCAGCTTGTTTGGCGGACGGATTTCAGTGAAAGAATTGCACGGGCCGATTGGGATCGCGACGGTTGCCTATCGCGTTGCCAGCCGTGGTTTCGCCGACCTGTTGTTGTTCCTCGGATTCCTCAGCGTCAATCTCGCGGTCATCAACTTTCTGCCCATTCCAGTTCTCGATGGCGGACACATGGTGTTTCTCATCTGGGAAGGGGTAACACGTAAGAAACCGAGCGAACGCGTCCTGATTGCGGCCACATACGCCGGTATGGCTGTTGTGTTAGGTTTGATGGTCCTGGTTTTGTACCTCGACATCTTCGTCCACTGGCTGCCGGGACAGTAAGCAAGAATCGAAAACCAGCCCGAAGCGCGAGCGAGGGTTTGAACTACGATTGTGACGAAAAACCCTTGCTGGCGCGGTGGGCTGGTTTGACTGCTTCGTGTTCGCGCGGATTGAAACGCCATGTCCGACACCCCTCTGCCACTCCACACCAGTCATCCGCGATCTTATCGCGAGAATAAATTCGTCTACCCAGTTCTGTCTCGTCGCAGCCAGGGCATTTCCATCGGGGTGAATCTCAATCCCGACAAGGTCTGCAACTTCGATTGCATTTACTGTCAGGTCGATCGACGCAGTGAAGCCGAAACGCGGTTTGTCGAATTCGATCAACTGCTGGCGGAACTCGACGAAATGTTCCGTTTCGTCACCAGCGGCGACATTTTTGGCGACGAAACATTTCGAGACGTTCCCGCCGAACTCAGGCGGCTGAACGACGTGGCATTCTCCGGCGATGGCGAACCGACGACATACAAGAATTTCGATGAAATCGTCGGTCGTGCGGCTGAACTGAAAAGACGCCACACTCTGGACGACGTCAAGCTGGTGCTCATCACCAATGCCAGCATGTTTCACCGCCCGGCAGTCGAACGCGGCCTGGAAATTCTCGACGCGAACAACGGGGAAATCTGGGCGAAACTTGAAGCGGGAACCGATGAGTATTTCCAGTTGGTCGAACGCACCAAAATCCCGTTCCGGCAGGTACTCGACAATATCACCACTGCCGCCCAAAAACGGCCGCTGGTCATCCAGAGCCTCTTCATGCGAATCGACGGCAAACCGCCGTCACCTGCGGAAATCGACGCGTTCTGCGACCGTTTAAATGCGATCACTGCTGCCGGTGGCAAACTCCGGCTGATTCAGGTCTACACCGTTGCCCGCAGCCCGGCCGAGAGTTTCGTCACCGCGTTGAGCAACGAGGAACTTCACGCCATCGCAACAACCATCGGCACCCGCACCGGGTTGATGGTTGAAACACATGCCGGCAGCTGATTGCGGAAGAATTTCAAACCGCGTTCCCACACTCCCCGGCAAAGCCCACGGGCCGCGTCTCGTGGGATCGCGTCCCGTGGGATCGAACAGCCGCCGACATCCCGAACGCCTGCCGTTCCTTTGGTTGACGCTGTAACCCGCACGCACTAAAACCGATAGCACACTTGGAATTCGCCGCTTTCGCCGCCGCATCGCGAGCGGAATGCGGCGAACGGTAATCTTCCCACCCGCTTTCTAGTCGATCAACTTCCTATGGCACGCCTCACGCAGGCCGATCTGGTCGATCTCAACTCGACCTTCGAGCAGCGAACCCCCGACGAACTCATTCAATGGGCCAAGTCGATTTTCGGCGAACGCGTCGCGGCAATTTCCGCCATGCAGCGATCCGGCAACATTCTCTGCCACATGCTCCACCGCATTTTTCCGGAGATGAAGGTCCTCTTCGTCGATACCGGCGTGCTGTTCGAGGAAACCCTCGAGACGCGGGATCGCATGGTCAAGGAATACGGGCTGAATGTCGTAACGCTGTCACCCAAGCAGACAATGGCCGAACAGACGGCCGACTTGGGTGTGCTTTACCTCTCAGTCGATGGCCAGAAGCAGTGCTGCGATCTCCGCAAGACTCAACCCCTGCTGGAAGTGGCCGGCGAATACGACGCGCTGCTGGGAAGTCTGCGGCGCAGTGACGGCGGCAACCGTGCCGCCTGCCCCATTCTCGCCGTCGATCCGGCCACCAATACTCTCCGCGTCAATCCGATGGTCAATATCTCCGACGAAGAGTTGGATGCCTACGAAAAAGACAACGACGTCATCATTCACCCGCTGCACGCACAGGGTTTTCCAACCATTGGCTGCAACCGCTGCACCACGCCGGTCATGCCGGAAGAACCAAGACGGGCCGGCCGCTGGCGGCATTTGGGGCCGTGGTCGGTTTATTGCGGCATCAATCCCACCGATCTCAGCCCCGAGATGTCCCCCGCAATCGATCTGCCACTGGATCTGGTCGATCGCATTCTGGGCCGCGAAACCGACTTCATGATTTGATCGCCTACGGTCGTTCTTGCGTAAGCAACCAAAGCCTGAAGCCCAAGTATTGAAGTTGCGCTTTGTGAATGATCGTAACCCGAAGCGTAAGCGAAGGGGCTTTCTGGAATCATCCTTTGCTTGCGCTTCAGGCTTTAATTGTCTGCGTTATTCCGCCGTCAGACTCTCAATCAGCGTTTCAAACGCCAGTCCCCACGGTGGCCGCAAGAACCCGAGCGCCCGCACGTCTTCGAACCAGTAGCCGAACGGTGAATGGCGAGAGAAGGTTCCCCCGCCGACGATACGGCAAAGACGCGTCATCACCGATTCGGCCAATTCGGAGATGGCCGTCTTGCCTTTGAGGACGTCGAGCCGCGCATCTTCCTGCTGCTCGACTGCCCGGATCATGCCGTCCAACGCCTGCCCAATCAGCCAGCATTCCAATTCGACCCGTGTCCATTCGACCTGTTCATAGGGGCGGGCGGATTTCAGGTCGAGTTTTTCTCGGGCCGTATCGGCAGCCACCTCGACGATTCCCACAATGACCGCCGCGAACAGGCAACCGATAAAACCGCCCGTTCTCGCTGCAACGTCGGCCAAATGTCCTTTGCTGGCGATTCTTCTTGCGGGGAAACGGTCGAATTTCATGCCGTGACTCTGCGTCGCGGTCATGCCGTGTCCATCCCATTCGGCAATAAGCGTAAGCCCTTGCGAGCCGTCCCAGGGGACGTTGTGCATATCGACGTAGAACCAGTCGGGCGTTTCTTCCCCTTCCGGGACGGCTGTTGTGACCATAAACGAACTCATTCCGGTGCCGCTGCCGAAGTGTTTCTGGCCGCTCAGTCGATATTCCAACGGCGAGTCGCCACATTCGGCCCGTGTCCGCGTGCGTGCGACATCGCCGCCGGTTCCCGGTTCCGATGTGATCGTTCCCCACCAATGTCCGTCACGGATTGACTGAAAAATCTGTTCGGTCTGCGCATCCCAGCCTTCAACGTTCGTTTCCTGTTCGGGAACAGTCAGCCAATAGGACAGAACGGCCGGATGCATGGCCGACACCAGGGCAACTGACGAGTCGCCACGAGCCAGATATCGTAGCGCCTCGCAGATGGGTCGCACGGATTTGTGGACATCAGACCACATTCCGCCTGCGGATGACGGCAGGCCGACCTGTGTGAAACCGGCGTTATGTAATGCCTCAAAGTCCGCCCTGTCCAATGCTCGGCGGCGTTGCCGGTCGGCTCGACTCTGGCTGAATTTATCAGACAGCTGGCGAATATTCTTCAGCAGTGTGGCGGTGTCCATCGGTCGGAATCCTCATTAACACGCGTTGAAGTGCCTGGCAATTCTCTGGAAATGACTGCCGGTTGGTTGCTCAGTCCAAGAGGCCTACAGAAACGGCTGCGAATTGAATTTTCGGTCATTCGAGCAAGTTTTTCGGCGCAACGCAACGCATTTCAGGGGTGTTGTGTCTCGATAGGTGGTAATGACGTTCTGCAGCGCTTGTACGCTCCGATCAATTTTTGGTACAAGAGGTTGAGGTCGGTGCGACAGCGGTTGCTTATTGCAGTTGGCATCAAACTGATGGGCGTTGTCACGTCGATTGAGGTGGGCGTGTCATTTTTTTCCAACTCGAATTTCTATTGGCGTTTACACGCGATTGAAAACGCGGTATATCTTCGCACGTAACCGAAAAGTTGGTGACGGTGACGGTTTGTTTGTCATCAGCCCGGCCAGTGCGCTGACAGTGAACGCATACAACCGGAGGAATGCAGGGTGTCCGTTGAAGAAAAAGTGGTAGGGATTGTCAGCGAGCAGTTGGGGGTCCCCAAAGAGGAGGTCACCCGCGAAAGCAATTTTGTTGACGATTTGAAGGCCGACTCACTGGACGTTGTCGAGTTGGTGATGGAATTCGAAGACGAATTCGAAGTAACCATCCCCGATGACGACTACGAAAAAATCCGAACGGTTGGTGATGCAATCAACTACATCGAAGAGAGAAGCTAGCGGATGAGCAGACGCGTCGTCGTCACGGGCGTCTCGGTGGTCACCGCTCTCGGAACTGAGGTGGTTGATTTCTGGGACAGACTCTGCGCCGGGAAAAGCGGCGTCGGTCCGTTGGAACGCTTTGAAGTCACTGACTTCAAGGTGCGTTTTGGCGGCGAGATTAAAGATTTTGATCCCACCGAGCACATCGATATCTCCTCGAAAGAGGTCCGCCGTCTCGACCGGTTCTGCCAGTTTGCAATGGTGGCTGCCGACAAGGCGATTCGGCAATCGGGCAACGATTTTTCCGTCGGAGATTCGTTCCGTTACGGCACGTTGATCGGCAGCGGAATCGGCGGACTCAGCGAAATCGAGACGCAGCATTCCAAGCTGTTCGACCGTGGTCCCAAACGCGTTTCGGCGTTCATGATCCCCAAGCTGATGGTCAACGCGGCCAGCGGAAACGTTTCCGTTCGCTGGGGATTACGCGGTCCCAATAGCGCCGTCGCGACGGCTTGCGCCTCGGCGACGAACGCCATCGGCGATGCGTTCAAGCTGATTCAAAACGACATGGCCGACGTCATGGTGACCGGCGGTAGTGAAGCACCGATAACGCCAATGGGGTTGTCGGGCTTTTCACGCATGAACGCGCTTTCCACGCGCAACGATGAGCCGCAGCGTGCTAGTCGTCCGTTCGATGCCGGTCGCGATGGCTTTGTGATGTCGGAAGGGGCTGGCATCGTTGTTCTGGAAGAATTGGAATTCGCCAAGAAACGCGGGGCTTCCATCATTTGCGAAGTCCTCGGTTACGGTATGTCGGCCGACGCCTCTCATATGACCGCTCCCGATCCGAAGGGACGCGGTGCCGCCCGTGCCATGAGTCATTCGCTCCGAGACGCCGGTCTCAACCTCGACGATATCGATTATGTGAATGCACATGGCACAAGCACCCCGTTAGGCGATAAGGCGGAAACAACAGCCATTCGCTCGCTGTTCGAGTCACACGCCGACAAGCTGGCCGTTTCCAGCACGAAAAGCCAACTCGGGCATCTTTTGGGCGCCTCGGGCGGCGTGGAATTTGTTGCCTGCGCGACGGCGATCCAGCAACAGGTCGCGCCGCCGACAATCAATCTCGACGAGCAGGACCCCGAGTGCAATCTGGATTATATTCCCAATGAAGCGCGGCCGATGAGAATTCGGCGTGTGCTGAAGAACAGCTTCGGTTTCGGCGGTCACAACGCCTGCCTGGTTCTCGGCGAAGTCGCGTGATCGCCTTCGGCCCTGCACTTCGCAGTCACCGCGTTTGCACGAAGCGGCGCAGCCGCGCGAAAACCTAAACCGATACTTCAGTGTCGAATTGTTGGATGCAAAACGCTTGGCGACCCGGCACATCTGCACAACGGTGAATCTCCTGCGATTAACAGCCAAGAGTACCATCGCAGGCAACCGCACACACGACGACAGCAAGCTGTCGGTTTGGGTTTTCGCGCGGCTTCGCCGCCTCTGTCCGAGTGAACAATCGCGGTAAGTCACTGCATCGTGCGGTGGCTGTTGCCAGTCTCAAAAAAACGCTCTTGACCGCGTCGGCGACTTCTGCGACAGTCCCGCCACTCATCTCTCTCTCTAAAACCCCTTCACAATCCGGATGAAACCTTGCGCGCCTCGCGGCGGGTTTGCGTTTCGCGTTTCACATGGAGTGATCTGCCATGCGGCTTCACGGTCTATCGGTACGTCTATTTGCAGGTTTGGCATTGGCCGCTGTGGTTCTAAGCGGCTGCCAGAACATGAACCACGCCCAGCGGGGAACCGCGGCCGGCGCAGGAGCGGGAACGGTTCTTGGCGCAATCATCGGCCATCAATCGGGAAACAAGGAACTGGGCGCATTAATTGGTGCCGGAACCGGCGCGGTGGCCGGACACGTCATTGGGAATTCGCAGGACGTTGCTGAAGAACGCGACGCTGCAATTGTCCAGGCACACCATGCGCAGAGACGGCAGGAATTCGTTCAACGTGCCGTGACGAACCGGGACATCATTGAAATGACTCATCAGGGGCTGCCCGAGCAAACCATTGTCAATTCGATCAACGAACGGGGTGGAAGATTCGATACGAGTCCCGATCAGTTGATTCATATGAACAAAAGCGGTGTCAGCCAGAGTGTCGTGCAGGCGATGCAGCAGTACAACACGCGACGGTACTAGTACTACAGTCGCACATAGTCAGTTTTGGATTGGCGACCCTCTTGTTTTGAAGTGACACTTTTGGGCGTCTGCCTGGTGTGTTCGTCTCCATTCGGAGAACCGAAGTGCGTGCGGGATGTTGA
>CAUZOL010000212.1:0-11780 GCA_963581435.1 Planctomycetota bacterium | reverse complement strand
GGACTCCGACGAAGTCGCGTGGCCACCGAATCCTTCGGTCCGCTCAATTCGCTCGCACGCCAACCCGCGAAAACAACCGTCGAGCCGCTTCACGCTGCGCATACGAATCGTCAAAATGGACATCCACGCCACACGCGGTAATCGCTGTGGCGGAATCAGCTGACGAAGCGAACTCATTCGATCCTGTGCCGCATCGGATATGTGCAGCGACGGTGGACTTGTGCCTTCGCAACCTGGGTGACAGAATAAGCGATTCATCGGCAACCTTCAGGCACGGTGGTGTCGGTTGGGAACCGGCATTTCCAAGTCGAAACTTTAGAGGAAACACCGCACCCCATGCTCGCACACATTGTCTTTTTTACTTTGAAGAACCCATCCGATGCGTCAATTCAGTCTTTGGTTGATGCTTGCCATGAAGACTTGGACGGCCATCCGGGAACTCAGTATTTCAGCGTCGGCACACTCGTCGAAGACCTTGCCCGCCCTGTCAACGACCGTGACTTTCACGTCGCACTGCATGTCGTCTTCGACGGTCGCCAAGCGCACGATGACTATCAGACGTCGCCGCGGCATTTGAAGTTCATCGCCGAACAGAAAGAGACTTGGCAGCAGGTCCGGATATTCGACTCGTCGGACGCGTCGTAATAACGGCATTGGCTGCGGTGGGATCTCCGTAAAGTGAAGCCTGAAGCGTAAGCGAAGGAGCTTTCTGGCACGTCCTTCGTTGTCGATTCAGGCTTCAATTGAACCGGCTGCTATAGCGGCAGGAATAGCACCGGTGTCTGCTTCGCGCCGCCTTCGATTCGTGCACCGGCCATGCTTTTCTTCAGATAATCGAACGACTCTTGCGCTGTAATCCGCAGGTCGCGATTGGCATCGGCTGCGCCACCAAATCCTTTGGCGACGTACGACGCGAACAGGCTCAGCTGCTTTTCCTTCGAGTCGATTCCCCGCTGCCCGTCGTCACAACTGGCAATAATCGAGGTTGTCTTTCGGGGCGTCTTGATCTTCCGTACCATCGTCGCCGTCGAAGGCTGACTTTGCAGATCCTTTTGATTTCCAAGATGGCTGCAGTCGAGAAGTAATATCTTGTCCCCGGCAGCGCACTCTTCGATTCGCTTTACGAGCCAGTTCAATGGAACGCCGGTCTTGGCCATCTGGTCGAACTGAAAGTCGCGGCCGGCCAGGTAGACGGAGCTATCGGAGTCAACATACGCATGCCCGGAGAAATAAACCAGAACCTGCGTCTGTGCTGAGGCTCCTTCCAACAGCGAATCGATCTCCTTTCGCATCTCGTCCGCTCCGACATCGGTCAGCATCAGAATTCGATCGTCTTTGAAGGCGTATCGCTCGATCAGCATCTGCTTCAAATGGTTAGCGTTTCGAATGGAATACCGCAGCGGCGAAAGGAATGGATCCTTGTACGATTCGACACCGACAATAATTGCCCAGCGATCAGCCTTCGGCGGACGACCGGCATCGATTGTTGTCGCTTTCAACAGGTTGCCGGCCAGTTCGCTGTAACCGACATCGACCGTATCGTATGTGCGCAGGTCGGACAGACCGACGTCCTGCATCGAGAGCCTGACATCTGTCGTCTTTCCAACGGCAAACGTTAGCGGATCACCTGTCTTCGAATCGGTAACGATTAATTCTCCCGCTGCCGCACGGATGTCGCGTACAACACCCTGTGCTTTCAATTCGTCGCGGGTGACTTCAATCTCGTGGACCCGTGTGTCGAACAGAACGCGCACGCGGTCTCCCCGCCGCAAATCGGCCGGCGTCAGCTTGCCGGAGTCGGCAGTCGTTTGTCCCTGCAGCGTAATCTTGCAGTCATCGGCAATGGTCGGGAGAGTTTGCGACTGCGAGCTGGATCCCTGGCCGAACCGAATGACCAGCTGGCGATTGGCTCCGTCGTACGCTGTAACATACCCGACGGTCTCCCGTCTGCGGGCCGCGTCCAGCTGAATCAGTGTGCGGCCTCCCTTTGTCCCCAAGCCCGCGATGTGTTCGAAAGTGACGAGGTCACCTTCCTGAAAGTGTGATAACTCAACCGTTTCACCGTTCAGTCGGAAATTGGCCACATCGGGAACGCGGAGCGTAAGAGTTTCGCGGCGATTTCCCTCTTCAATGGAAAGCACCACTTCCCTCTCGGCCAGCCGGACTTCGCGCAAGGTCCCGCTGTTTTCAATGGGACGGGCAACGGTCAGTTCGAGTCGCTGTTGTCCTTTGCTATCTTCCTTGTTGCTAAACTGAATGTAGTCGCCCGGCTTCAGTTCACGCAGCAGAATGTGCTCTTTTGTATTGAGCAAGTAGATTCGTGGCTTCTTGCCGAGTTTTACTTCTTCGGGTGTCTCGTCTTCGATTCCCCGGATGACGATCGTCTGCCTGTCGGCCTCGACGTTTCTGACAATTCCAACCTTCAGCTTGGGTTGGTTGGCATCTTGTTGATCGCCATCACCTGGGCCAAACAGAATGAAGAGTGAAAGAATGACCGAGAATGCCATGGCGGCGGAAATAATCCACAACCGTTTCTTGTCGGCGTTATTGCCACTGGTCTCTTGCAGCTGTTCTTCCTGTGTGCCGCCCTGTTTGATCAGTTTAAGATCGACTTTGAGGTCGGAAAGTGCTTCGTCCGCGGTTTCGTAACGCTCCGATTGTTTCTTCGCACACAGTTTTTGAATGACGTGGGCCAGATCGTCCGGCACGCCTTCGAGTACTTTATTGATTTCGGGCAGACGACGATCGGGTGCGGCGTGCCACATCATCCAGGCGGCCTGCATGTTGCGAGCGTGCGCGTCGAGGCCGGGAAAGAGACTCTCGAAATTCGGACCGCACATCAACTCGTAGGCGCCAAAACCGAGCGAATACAAATCGCTGGCAGGACCGACATCGCCGAATTCATCGGAGACAACTTCGGGGGCCATGTACTTCGTGGTCCCCTTAATCATGCTCCCCTCTTGGTTGCTGACGCGGCGCGCGAGGCCAAAATCGCCGAGTTTGATTCTTCGCCGCGCATCGATCATCAGGTTGCTCGGCTTGATGTCGCCATGCACGATCCCCTGGCTGTGCAGGTATTTCAAAGCCCGCAGCACATGTGCGATGGTGGTTCGCAGCGACGTCAGGTTCATCTGTCGTCCGGTCATGCGGTCGGCCAGATTTGCCTGCATCAATTCCATAATCAACCAGCCGCGGTCGCGGTAGATGTCGAAAATGGTGACGATGTTCGGATGATGCAGCGACGCCAGCAGCTGTGCCTCCTGCCAGTATCGTTCGAGCTGCTGCGGATCCTCCATGTACTGGTCGTGAATTTGCTTCACGGCCACTTCTCGGCCAAGCTCGTTGTCGCGCGCCCGATATACGGTCGCGAAACTGCCACTGCCGATTTTATCCAGAAACTCGTAGCGGGATTCCACTTCCACTGTCAATCACCTCAAAGTTTGAGAGGCCGATAGAAATCTCAACAGCCTCTAAGCACTTCAGAATGCCAGGAAAAACGCGCCGCCTCGGGCGTTGACTTTTCTGGCTCTTGACTCTTGACCACAGACTCTCGACTCTTCTATCAACGACGCATCAGGATTGAAATGAGTTGCCGAAGCACTTGATCGCTTTTCGGCAGGTTGTCTCGTTCAAACTCCCGTAAGAACCCATCGTCGTCGTCCGGCAGTATTTCGGGATCACCCCGATCACCGGTCAATCCGGAAAACGACTGCGCAATATCTTCGGCGTTCAACTGTTTCAGCACTAGCCCGTATGTGCGGCGTTCGGTCGCAAAATCACCCCGCGAACGTGCCAGGCGTGCTTCGCGCAGCAATGCCTGATGTGGCTGTAAATCGTCCTTGTTGATCCCGTAGAAACGCACAATAAGCTGACGCGCTTGGTCTCGCTGCTCCTGCGTTGCGGCGGCCGGCTCGAAATCGACGACCACCATCAGCAACGATGCGCACATGCTGATTGCCAACACCGCGTAGATGATAAATGGATTCGACTGCTTCTTCGATGCTTCAACAGTTTTTCGGGTTTCGCCTTCGGCCAGTTGCAATTCCGGCAGGTGTCCGTCTTCGCCCAGTTTGACTAACGTGTCGCCTTGTTTGTCGGTGATGAACCGGGCCACTGGTTGATCGGACGATTTGCGGCGTTTACCGCCCGGGCGTTTGCCTTTGCCCCCTCGCTTTGTTGCTGGTTGGGGGGTGCTGTTTTCGTCAACTCCCGTTGTTCCGGCGGGCGACGACTGCGCATCAGCCTGCATCTCGTCGAACTTCAGCGAGGTGCGCTGGCTGACGGCAATTTGGGCCGATGTTGGCAGCCAGACCCAGCGTTCGGGGGGAATGACATTGCCATCGACTTCTACCGAATTTTCCAGGGGCGTGTAAATGGCATAGCGACCGTCACGGCTGACGATGCTCGCTTGATGTTCGGCTACCGCCTCATCGGTCAGCGCAATCTGATTCTCACTCCCGCTCCCCACGTGCACAAGTTCTTCATTGAGTTGAAAAACCTTGCCGCGGTCGGGACCGCTCGTCACAGTAATGCGTGCCGTCTTGCCCATGCGTTTGTTTCAGGTATCCGCTAAATAATCGGCATCAGTCGGCAGAATCAGATTCCACCCAATGGCCGTTAACAACAAAAAAGTCACCACTACGGGACATCCGACACTACTTTAATCGCTTTATGCTTAAGTTAAGGTCGGCCCGCCTATCTTACGACATGACATCGAAATTGACAAAGTTGAGAACGAACGGTCCAAGGATAATTAGCACAGTTGCTGCCATGACCAGAATGGCTGGTAACAGCATTTTTACTCCTGCTTCGCCGGCAATGGTCTCGGCCCGCTGTGTCCGTTTGATGCGGAGGACATCGGCCTGTGTGCGAAACAGTGTTGCCAGCGGCGTTCCCAGTTCCTCACCTTGAATAATCGACCCGACAATGCTGGTGATTTCATCGTCCGACAGACGTTCGCGAAGCGATTCCAGCGCAGCCGTGCGGTTCTTGCCCATGCTCATCTCGCCCAGCACGCGACCAAATTCCACGCCGACCGGATGATCGCGAAACTCGGCGACGGCCTCCGTCATCGACTGCAGGAATGTTGAACCGGCCTCCATCAGCAGCGTCAACAAGTCGAGCAGGAACGGTAACCGCCGTTTGATGACAAACAGACGGTACTCGGCGCGAGCCGTCAGTCGCCGTCTCAGTATCCAACCGGCCAGCACAACCATTGCCAATGCAATGATGATTCCGCTTGGCCCCATGATGTTAATTCCGAAGTAAAGAAACAGCGGCATCAGGAACGACGCCTGCAGTTCCAACAGGCCCAGGTACTCTGGAGCCGTCCAGTAACGCGGCAGACCGGCGGCATGGATCTCGCGGCGAATTTCCGGGAGGGTGTCTGGAAAAGCGCGTTGATTGAGCCGGGCCAGTCCGTGAATGATTGGCTGAAAGACACGGTACATCAGGCTCACGCGACGCAGCTCGTTGATACGGCTGACGTCGTATCGCCACTCGTCATCTTGTTGCAGGTTCTCGGAATAAAGCGTGTTGATGACGGTGCGCACCAAGACGAATACGGCGCTGCCGAAGACCATGCTCGCCAAGCCGGACATCAGCAGGCCGGACGCCGGACTGGCCGCCAGGAGCGTCGAGAAATCAAAATTACCAGGCAGTGTTGTCATCTGCAGTTATCTTAAACAGAGTGAATCATCATAGACAGAATCAAGTCGCCCGCCGTGATTGAATGGGATGAGTTAGTGTCCGCTTAAATGTCAGGACTGAGGATCTGCCGAGCCCAAAGGTATGCGACGATGTTTAACACCAACGCTGCCGAGAGGATTATCTGACCGGCGAAGCTGGTGAATAACTGCTCCGTCGCTACCGGATCGACAACAAAGTAATACAGCAGCAGGATGACTCCGGGGGCCAATGCCATATAAAAGGCTGAAGCCCGCGCCTGGGCCGTTTCAGATAAAATCTTTCGCTCCAGGCGTTGCAGTTCTCGAACGGAATTTGCGATGCGATCGACCGTTTCATTCAGCCGCCCGCCGCTTTGACGGCTGGCCTCCATTGCTGCGGCAAAGAGAGCGAAGTTCTCGCTTCGCAACCGCTCCTTTGCTTCGCTGAGGCATTGCTCCAGCGGCTTTCCTAACTGGTATTCGCCGACGATCTGCTGAAACTCCTGGCAGATGGGTAGCGGCGCCTGCTCTGCGAGAATGTCGAGCGCCTGCGCGAGTGACAGCCCCGCCTTGATCGCGCTGGCCAGCGAAACCATCGCATCGGCCATCTGGTCTTCAATTTTGATTTGTCGCTTTTCCGCCATTCGCCGCACCATGTACCAGGGCAGGCAAACCAACAGGACGCAAACCGCCACCGCAATCACCGGGATTCCGAGGAAGACCGTCATGCAGGCGAAAACAGCCAGCACAAACCAGGCCCAGGCGAGCAGGTAGGTTCGCAAACGCTTGGAGTGAATCCGCAGTCGCTTCAACTTGTCGCGAAAGTCGGCTTCGATGTAATCCACCCCGCCGACGAAATAGCCACTGCCGAAAAACGCAAGCGAAAAAATCGCCAGCCCGATCGAAATGGATCCGAGAATGGTTAATAACATTTCAGCAACGTTGGTCTATCAAAGATTGTGTGTTGACTGTTTGCGAGACGCCGAGCATCCGCTTGCGTTTCAGCGTTCCCTCAATCGGCTGGCGTCGCCATGTCGCCGTACAAAAATTCCAACTTCAGCAAGTCTTTTTCGATCAGCGAATCGACAAACGTCGGCATGTATCCAGTGGGACGTAGATGCTGGCCGTCACGAAAACTGTAAATGTCGGTGACAATCAGACCATTGCGGTCCGGGTCGTATCCGGCGACTTCGGTGATTTGCGTCACGCAACGTTTGCCGCCCGGCATTCGCGTAATTTGCACGACGATATCGATGGCGGATGCGATTTGCCGTTGAATGGAGATCACCGGCAGTTCGACCGCCATCAGCACCAGCACTTCGAGTCGACGCAGCACGTCGTCGGTGTTGTTTGCGTGAATGGTCGTCATCGAACCATCGTGGCCGGTGTTCATGGCCTGCAACATGTCGAGCGCTTCGCCGCTCCGGCATTCACCCACGACAATTCGATCGGGCCGCATTCTCAATGCGTTCTTCACCAAGTCGCGGATCGTATATTCTCCGGTACCTTCGACGTTGGCCGGTTTGCTCTCCAGGGTAACGACGTGGTCCTGATGCAGTTGCAGTTCCGTTGTATCCTCGATGGTAACGATTCGGTCTTTGTGCGGAATGAACGACGAGAGAACGTTAAGCATTGTCGTTTTGCCGGTGCCGGTACCCCCGCTGACCAGAATGTTGCGGCGATCGATAACGCATGCCCGCAGGAACATCGCAGCCGATGACGTGATGCTGCCCAGATCGATTAGATCGTCCATCGCAAAACGGTGCGCGGGGAACTTGCGGATAGTGAGGCAGGGACCGCGAACCGCGAGCGGCGGAATGATCGCGTTGACGCGCGAACCGTCGGGCAGCCGCGCATCGACTAATGGCTGACTTTTGTCGATACGTCGTCCCACCTTCGATACGATCCGTTCGATGATCGATTCGGTGACCTTGTCGGAGATGAATCGACGCCCCGAAAGTTCCACGGTGCCGTCGCGCTCGACGTAAATCTGGTCGCTCTTGACGACCATGATTTCGGTGATTGTTGGCGCCCGTAACAGATCCTGCAACGGGCCAAACCCGAACACGGTGTCCTTCAAGTCTTTTTTCATCGACCGCAGGATCACGTAGCGCTTCAGCTCTTGATGCAAATGTGGACGGACGAGCGGGAAAACTTCGCTGAAACTGGTTTCCACGCGGCTGATCTTGGTACTGAGGTCGGTGCTGTCTTCGATGCCCAGCCGTTCGCGTGCGAAACGGATGAGGTTTTGCAGTTCCGTCTCTCGCTCGGGAACCAGAGTGGCGGGTACGTCGAACTCGTTCTTCGTCAGCCGGCTCAGACCATCCGTTTC
This sequence comes from Planctomycetota bacterium, assembly GCA_963581435.1. Taxonomy (GTDB): domain Bacteria; phylum Planctomycetota; class Planctomycetia; order Planctomycetales; family Planctomycetaceae; genus JABISG01. The sequence continues at coordinate 3,782 of CAUZOL010000212.1, read as the reverse complement.
CTCGCGGTCGGTTTCAAGAATGAGCTGGTTGATGATCAAATCGCGGAGCGTCAGGCCGATCACCTCATCCAGCAACGCCTCGTTACCACCGTCGAACAACTGCAACTCGCGGCAAACGTCTTCAATGTTCTTCTCCAGAACCAACACGCTTTCCGTATCGCCGATGCGGTTGGTTTGCAGTTCGTAGAGATCGAATCGTTCCAGCAGCTTGCGGTGAATTCGCAACTCCAAATCGGCCATGATCGTCCGCAGGTGGGATTCCATCTCGCCGCGACCGATGGGGGCGGCTTCCTCGCTTTCGAACGTGAGCGTGAACGGCCAGATGCGAACGGTTTCGCCAGGCGCAAAGTCGATGGCTTCGCCACCAATCACCTCGGCGTCGCCCACCATGCAACTGTTTATGCCCACGTTCTCCAGATGCAGGCGGCCGTTATTGGCCGACACGACCGCTTGATGTTTCGACACCAGCGGGCTTTTCAACACAATTGTGTTATCTGCGTCGCGGCCGACCTGGATGGTGTCTTGATCGCAATCGACCAAGGTGCGGCGGCTGTCGTGAATTTTGTTGTACCAGACTCTCATAGTTCGATATGACTTATTTCAGTTCGATTCTGATTTCAGTTTCGGTTTCAATCGTCCATTGTTCGCTTGCGGTTTAGCGGTCCGTATCATTTCAGTGGTGCGAAACCGCAAACGGCGTTCATCGTTCTACTTCCCCGCCTCGGCGGGCTTGTGCTTGATCATGCGCACGCCGCGACCTCCACCGACAGCGATAAGCTGAAACAGTTGTTCGGCCTGGGCGTCGAACGGGAACTTCAACGCGATAGTGACGATGTTTTCGCGTACAGGCCGCTGGTTGTAGGCTTTTGCCGTATCACGTTTTCCCTTTCGTCCGCCCAATGCGAGAATGCGAAATTTGCCGACCGTTTTTGTGGAGCTGGTTGCCTCTGGCGGCGGGGTGCCGGTGGGTGACGTTGCCAACTCCAGAATCTGCGGAATGAAAAATTCGACTTCGTCGCCCGGATCATAATGTTCGGGAATGAACGTGCTGGAATCGACAACGACCGGAAAAAGCACTTCGCCTTTGCCCAGCCGCTCGGTCAAATCCTGCTGCGCCACTCCAGTCAAGTCGTGTTCGAACAGCACTTCGTCGCCACGATAACTTTTCGTCGCGCGGTACACGGTTGCCAACTGGCGGTCCTTCCAATGAACGGCCGTTTTGTCCAGTTCGCCGACAAACTTCTTCGGGACATCCACGCGAACGAAATGCTCTTCGCGAAATTGGTCGCCAGCTTTAATGGCCGCATCCTCGCTGACGGCGACAAACGCCACGCTTTCGTAGTTTCTGGCCTGGTTTTCAATGTAAAACCAGTTGCAGAACGCGCCGAGGATACCCAGTCCGGCAGCGATCACAATTCCCGGCAGACCCTTCATCGATGAAACCCTTCTTGCAAAACCTCTTTTGTTACAACACCGACAGGTGCCGCGACGCTGATCATGCCACTTAGCCGGTTCACGCCCGCTGGGCTGAAAGAGACGTCAATTCTCCCCGAAACATTGTCCCCTGCGGGAACAAACACCGCGCTCCAACCGACCGGAGACTCGACCCAGGGCAGCGAAGTTTTCCAGCCACGTTGGGTGAACCAGTCGTTGAACCACAATTTCCAATCTTCCGCGACGGCTTCTCCTTCAAATGCCGTCAGCGCACCGCCCGATGCGTCGCGCAGGCTCAGTATTTTCCTCGCGCCATCGGGCAACGCAACCGTTCCCCATGCGGGTCGAGATTCCGCAGAGGGAACAGTCGGTCGCATTGTGAACAACACCCACGCACCCGCGCCGCTCGGCTGAGCCATTCCCCAGCATACCACACGCCGATTCGATTGGTCAGGCTGCGGCTTTGAAACTGAGCGATCATTCGCAATTCCGGCTGAAGCGACGAGTCTATTGAACGTCCGCGTGGCAATCACCAACGTCATCGGCCGTTCGATACGATAGACACGCCATACATCCTGCTGCTCCCGCACGGGTGATTGAGACTTAAGCAATTCGAGCAAGTTTCGCTCGGCGGGCTGAACGCTGGTGGCCGGACGTGTTGAATTCTCGGCAACTTTGGCACCAATCTCGACGAGCTTCGCAAGCGCCAAATTGCGATCTCCACGAATTGTCTGCCGCTGCAATTGAATTGGGTGATTGCCGAATTCGAGCGTAACCGGGGTGTCGTCATTTCCCCAGGAAACATACGATTCGGCAGTCGGCGGGGGAATGGGTACGCTGTCGTCGTTGGCCCACCACTGAGAAAACTGGGTGCCGATACCGACCCCGCCAACAATCACAATCGCCACGGTCAGTAGGTCGGTCGTGCGGCTGCGAATTTTGTGCGAGAGCGCGGCGAACCCGGTGGGGTTGTCGTTCGATGTGGTTGTTTTCTTTTCAACAGAGACTGGGGTCGAGGTTTCTGGTGTGTCGTTTTCTTTCATATGAGATTCTAACACCACTCAAAAACCATGTGACGCGACGTGCGTATCGAACGCTTCCTGCATGGATTGAACAACTGGGTGCAATAGGGGGCGCGGTGCTTGGATTCGTCCTGACCTGATGTGTGGCTAACGATTTTGCGGTGGCAATGCACCGAGAAACGCATCCAGCAAATCGATTTCGCTTTGTAACTGCTGGATTTCCTGGGCGCTGCCCGCAATCGGCGGATCCTGCTGCTCCAGGTAGTTTTTGCGGGCCGTGTAATAACTCCGAAAAGTTCTGGCCGTTGTGCCGGGTAGGCGTTTGATCTGCTCAATGTAACCGGTATATCGTCGACTGGTTCTCAACAACGATGGATCTGCCAGGCAGGCTGCAATGACGCGCCGACCGGGATACAAGTCCGGTGGATTACCGGTTGGCTGGTAGATTCCGCCATTGGGATTGGGGGGCCGAGCTGGTTCGCTTTTGGGGGGAAGTTGGCTGAGTCGAGAAAGATCCGCATCCGCGTCCAACGGGGACAGGTCAAACCAACTGGCCTCGCCGGTGTAGTTCGCAGGATTCTGAATCTCAGCGAGGCTTCTACGTGCCTGGGTTTGCAACTGCGCCGAACTGGGGAAATCCGATGGCTCAATGTCGTAGAGGATCTTCGCCCTTCGATCGAGGTTACGGCCATAACCCTGGCCGCGAAACTTGATGTTATGATACTCCCAATTGCCGTCCAGAATGTTTTGGCGAACATTGAGGTTGTAAACTCCTTCGTTGGGAATGACGCCACGGAGCATGGGGATCTGGCGCTCTAATGGGGCGTGGCCATCGTGGACGCCGCGCCCCATTTCCAGCATGCGATTCACCCGAATCGACATGCCCTGTGTCGGCTCGTTGACGATGTCGCCACGAACGGATGTGGTGGTGAGGTCCTGGTCTTGATCCCAGATGAATCCGGGCTGCGTCATGTCGGACCCGCCGCTGCCGTTGACCTGCGCATTGGACGGCCACATGGGCGGGTTGGGATTGGAATCGCCGGTGCGCAAATGCAGCGTTCTCCACGAGGCATTACGAACGTTGGCCTGTTCGCGGACTTTCCAGGCACCAACCGTTCCAATGTTGACCATCAGCGCCATCACGAACAGCATCATCGGCAATGCCAGCACGAGTTCCAACGGGGCGAGACCACGCCGCCGATTGTCTTGGGTTGCCGGATTGTGATGCGTTCTCTTCATAGGTTTGTTCTTCAAACGATTTGCCAAGTCTCGTTTTGAAACTTGCGGAAAAGTACTGTCGTAGTGGTGGCTTCCAGCCGCCAAGTC
>CAUZOL010000211.1:0-11780 GCA_963581435.1 Planctomycetota bacterium | reverse complement strand
GGGCCAAACGCCTGTGCCACCCCAACCATCAATTGAAAGTTGATGCGGCGACTATAGCCCGAACGACTCTCGCAAAATATTGGGGGCCGTCTTTCCGAAATGAAACACGCGGCCGGTATCCATATTCTGAAACACCACTTCGGCCGGGCTGAACAGGTGCGGGTCGATGGCGTAGAAGTCGCGACCGGCCGCTTCAAAAATATCGAGGAACGGTTTGCCATAGGACTCAGAAGCGACCGCCGGGACTTTTGGGCCGATGTCTGCGAGCGAATCGTCGTCGCCGCGCACCATCAATGTCACGCGGCCGCCGTAGAGAATCGCATCGTTCGTGCGGCCAATGCCCGAAAGATCATCGGCGGCGACCGGAGACAGCGGCGCGCTGCCGCAACCACTGACGATTCGCGTCACGTCGAATCCCAGCTCGAACAGTTTGTGCAAACACGTTTCAACCGATCGCGCCACCACCTGCAAATTGCCCGCTTGACTGGATGTTGGCGCGATGGCCAACGTGGTTCGCTCGGGTGGGACGCCGGTCCTCTCGGCGATGTACTCGAACACCGCCGCATCGGGAAGGCTGCCGCCTTCCAATACACCGAGGCACGATTTGGGTTGCTCGGAGTAAGAGAGTTTGTCGAACAGGTCTTCCTTGGCTGCCGCTGCCCGCATGGGTCCCGAACCCATTGCGAAGAACTTGTCCACGCTCATTTGCCAGCCCGCGTATTGACTAAACAGGCATGAGGCGACGGGATGGTCGGTTTCGACGAAGACGTGTGGCCAGCCAATACCGTCGATGTCGCCCGGCACAATCGCCACATCGCCCAGTCCCGCCATGCAAAGTCGCGCGAGTTCCTTGCCCGCTGCTAGGCCGCCGGTCGCAGCGATTCCAAAATCGAGAACGCGGCCACCGCCGACAACCTGGCTGACATCGACACGCAACTGCGCTGCGTTTTCGATGACAGTTTCCGCGATTTCACCCGCGGTTTGATTCAACGTCAGTGTCATGTATTCTTCTTTCCAGAGGCGAGCGTTGGGCGTAAGCCCAATGATGTTGTCGAGCGTGGGGAGTTGAGCAGCGGCAACCCATTTCTCTCAACTCTAGTCTCTCAACACTCAACCGAAATCGACAGTCGGCATCAAGCCGACCGCTCGCCAGGTCTTACGCCGCTCGCGGAGTTCTAGAACGACCAGCCGTCCGCTAGCGTTTTTCCTTTGGGGACGACGATCACACCGTCGCGAATGACGACTTCGTCGTGGTCTGCATCCTGCGACGTGTCGGTATCGATTCGCACGTTCTGGCCGATACGGCAGTTCTTGTCGATGATCGCGCCGTCGATCAGGCTGCCCGCCCCAATGCCGACGTTCGGACGTCCCTTTGTGCGATTCTCGGCCAGTTGGTCGGGCCGTTCGTAGTAGTCGTTGCCCATCAGTACCGAATTGCGAATCGGCACATTTTTGCCGATGTGACAACGCAAACCGATGACGCTGTTTTCGATGACCGTACCCGCGCCAATCACGCAACCATCGGCTACCATGCTGAGCGAGACGCGCGCATCTTCGACGCGCGTCGGCGGCAGGAAACGCGGACGGCTGTAAATCGGCGAGTCTTCAACAACAAATTCAAACGGCGGCGCCACCCCGGCCAGCGCAATATTCGCATCGTAATACGCTTTGATTGTGCCGATGTCTTCCCAGTAACCGTCGAACAATTGCACCTGCACTTTGCGGGTATCGATCGCCATCGGAAAAATCTCGCGGCCGAAATCTTCGGCGTCGTTTTCCCGCAGCATCTCCACCAACGTATCACGATTGAAAAGGTAAATCCCCATGCTCGCCAGGCAGTCGCGGCCGTTACTCTGAATGCCTTGCGCGTCCAGCCAGGCAGGGTCGGTTCGCACTTCGGCGAGTTCTTCTTCGGTTTGCGGCTTTTCCTTGAAGCCGACAACGCGTCCCGTATCGTCCAATTTCATGATGCCGAACGCCGATGCCGCCTGCGAATGCATGGGGACGCCGCCAATCGTTACGTCGGCATCCGCTTCCTGATGCGTGCGCAGCATCTCTTGAAAGTCCATGCGGTACAACTGATCGCCGGAGAGAATCAGCACGTAATCGACGCCGTATTGTTCCACGTATCGCAGCTGTTTGCGGACGGCGTCGGCGGTTCCCTGATACCAGTCGGTGCTTTCTATCGTCTGTTCGGCGGCGAGGATGCCCGCGAAGCCGCCGTCAAAATGGTCGAACTGATACGTTTGCCGAATGTGACGATGTAAACTGACCGAGTTGAACTGCGTGAGCAGAAAGATGCGGTTAATACCGCTGTTGAGGCAGTTCGAAATCGGGATGTCGATCAGTCGGTATTTGCCGGCGAGTGGAACGGCCGGTTTGGATCGGTACTGCGTCAGCGGATTCAACCGGGTTCCCTTGCCGCCACCGAGAACAAAGCAGACGAGATTGCGCATGATGTGTACCGAGTTGTTGCCAATCGAGTTGCACTCGCAAAACAAACGAGCGGTCTAACGGTCAACGTACCGCGGCAATTCGTTTGCTGCAATCGTGGAGTTCGCGATTCCACAAGATTCAACTCGTTCCCAAGCTCCGGCTTGGGAACGCCGATTTGGCAAAACGCATGCAGATCGATAGGTTTGCTTCCCACCGGGCGAAGCAGAGCTTCGCTGATGCGGGTTTCCAAGCCGGAGCTTGGGAACAAGTAGTCCTACCCTCGTTCAATACTCGTTGTCGCCGCCTTCTTCGCTTTCCAGACTGTCAAAGTCGGATTTGTGAATCTTGCGGATGACGCGGTCTTCAACTTCTTTTCGCAAGCGGGCGATGGCTTCGTCGATGGGCATGTGGCCGAGATCTCCGTCGATGCGGTCACGCAATGCGACGGCGTTGTTCTCCGATTCTTTTGGTCCGACGACCATCATGTAGGGAATTAAATCGAGTTGCGCGTCGCGAATCTTGGCGTTCACTTTGGCGCTTTGGACATCGGTCGTCACGCGGAAACCGGCTGCCCGCACCTGCTGTTCAACCTCTAATGCATAGTCGTTCGACTTGTCGCTGACCGGCAGCACGCGGATTTGTTCCGGTGCCAACCACAACGGGAACGCGGCGGCGAAATGCTCGATGAGCATGCCGATGAACCGCTCCATCGAACCGAACGGCGCGCGATGAATCATCACCGGGCGATGCGGTTTGTTGTCGGTGCCAATGTACTCCAGCTCGAATCGTTCGGGCAGATTGTAGTCCAACTGCACCGTTCCTAACTGCCATTCACGGCCCAGACAATCGCGGACCATGAAGTCGGCCTTCGGTCCGTAAAACGCCGCTTCACCCTCTTTCGGCGTGAAATCGAGGCCCGATTCTTCCAATACGCTTCTGAGTGCCGACTCGGCCTGTTGCCAGTTTTCGTCACTGCCGACGTATTTGTCGCTGTTCGGATCGCGGAGCGACAACTGCACGCGGTAGTCGTCCAGCCCGACGCTTTTCAGCACGAATTGCGTTAACTCCAGCGTTGCCCGGAATTCCTGTTCGACCTGCTCGGGGGTGCAGAATAAATGAGCGTCGTCCTGTGTGAGACAGCGGACTCGCAACAGGCCGTTCAGTTCGCCCGACTGCTCGTGCCGATAGACGGTGCCGAATTCGGCCAACCGTACTGGTAAATCGCGGTAACTCCGCGGGCGGGCCTTGTACATCTGCACGTGATGCGGGCAGTTCATCGGCTTGAGCAGATACCGTTCCTGCCGAGACTGCCACTCGCGCAACATTCCAATCTTTTCTTGCGATTCGAATCCAGTGTCGTAGTTGTCGTCGAGATCCATGCCCAGACCCCGCGCCGCAGTGAGGAGTTGATGCTCCAGCATCATCGGCCGCTCTTCCGGCTTGGTTGTCTCAAGAAATTGAATCAGTTCATCAATGATCTGACCCGCTGGATGGCAGAACATCGGCGGAAATTGTGAGTCGCGATAGTATGGAAAGTGCCCGCTGGTTTCGTACAATTCCACCCGGCCAATGTGCGGTGAATAGACCGGTTCGTATCCGCGATTGAGCAGTTCGCGTTTGATGAAATCTTCCAGCAGCGCGCGAACGGTGGCCCCTTTCGGTAGCCACAACACCAACCCGGAACCGACATCGGGGCTGATCTCGAACAAGTCGTGCTGTTTGCCCAACACGCGATGATCGCGGCGCTTCGCCTCTTCAATTTGCAGCAAATATTGCTTCAGGTCTTTCTTGCTGAACCAGGCCGTGCCGTACAAACGCTGCAACCGCTTGTTGTCGGCGTTGCCCTTCCAGTACGAGCCGGCAATCGACAGCAGCTTGAACGCCTTGATGCGACCAGCATGGGGAATGTGTGGACCGCGACAGAGATCGACAAACTCGCCCTGTCGATAAAAGCTGACACTCGATTCGTCGGCCAACCCGGTATCGACGTGTTCGACTTTCAATTCCTGCTGAAGATCGTCCAGCAGTTTACGGGCTTCATCGCGATCAAGCGCGAACCGCTCGAACGGCTCGGCCTCTTTGATGATCTTCTTCATCTCCGCTTCGATGCGCGGAAAGTCGTCCTCGCTGATTGTCTGTTCGAGGTCGAAATCGTAATAGAAACCGTGCGACAAAGTCGGGCCAAATGCCAATCCGGTTCCGGGAAACAGCCGCATGACGGCCCGTGCCATCACGTGCGCACAAGAATGCCGCAGCACTCCCAACGCCTGCACATCGCGATCTGTTAGTAGTTTGAGTCGGATCGGCCCGCCACTGCCGGAGCGGAGTTCCGTCAACGGCCGGGAGGCATCGACAATTTTGTCATCGACATCGGCGGCCACGACGGCCATCGCCAGCCGTTCGCCGATTCCGCTGGCAACATCGAGCGCGGTGGAGTTGTCGGGATATTCCTTGAGGGTGCCGTCGGGGAGTTGAATCTCGATCATCGTATGAGTCGTTTTCCATAAGTACTACAGCTGCGATGCAACGCATCGCAGTCTGCGACTTGTTAAGTCGCAGCTATTGAATTGTCGCCGTTACGAAGGGCGATCTCGTCAAGAAAATCACAGTCGCGAAACGTCGCCGTTATATCGAAGCGCGTAGTTGCATTGCAACGCATTGCAGTCTGCGACTTGTTAAGTCGCAGCTACGACGGCCGATGGGCAATCAAACAGCCGTATCGCATGGCTCCACTGCGGTAGGCTTCGAGGATTGTATTGAACCGATCAACAAACATCGTGGTGTTCACACCAAGCAATCGAGCGATGTGCCGCATTCCGGTTCGCTCGACACGGCGACGGCAGATTTCCCACGTCTGTTCAACACGGTCGGTCCAGTCCTGATAGTCATCAAACACTAGACCCGCTTGCTCCATCCAGGTTCGGTAGTCTTGTGAGGAACCGAGCGATGGACAGAAAAACCCCTCACAGACGTCGTACACCTGCTGAGCTGCCGGCCCATCGGTCACGTTATCTCCCGCCAGCCAGGCGCAAATCGCGACTCGTCCTCCCGGTTTGAGCCAACCGGCGGCCTTTTGAAAGAACGCGGGCTTGTCGAACAGGTGTTCGGTGCATTCGATGCTCCACACCACATCGAACATCGCCTCTTCAAACTCCGCCAGCTCTGCATCGACGCAGCGAAACGAGGTGTTGCGCCCCGCACCACGTCGAAATGACGACCAGCCGGCCCAATGTCGTTGCAGGCGGCTGAGGGTGATCCCCGTCACATGGCAGTTGAGCGTCTTTGCCAAATGAATCGACGAGCCGCCCATGCCACAACCGACATCGAGGACGGTCGCTCCCGGTGGTATGTCGGCCGCAGAGGCAAGTTCTTCGGTCAGCTGCAATTGAGCGCGGGCGGGCGACTCCGCGGCGTTCCACAAACCGTGATGAATGTGCCGCCCCCACAGCAGACGATAGAACAGCGTCGTCAGGTTGTAATGGTTGCGAATAACGGACTTCCGAACGTCCGGGCAATCGATCATGATGGATTGTTTCAGTCGGGAGAAGCAGCGGGCGGAATGTGAGAGTTTCGTCCGAGAGTCCGTTCAATCGCAATTGTGCCGCACAGAGCAGTGACGTTCAATTCCGAATTCATGATTGTCACCCCTCAAAGCCCTCGGGCTGCGCCCCGAGGGACCGAGCACGATCGGTAACGCGGCGGATTGGTTGTGATTAATGTCTTGTGAAAAACGACCGAAGATGCTGGAGTGGAATGAGGACGGTACTTTCCTGACTCGATTTCGGCAACGCAATGTCTGATTCATCAACAAAGAAAACTGATGCGACAGTGAGCGATGTTCCGCAAGTCTGGTGGGCGACGCTGCGGCCATGGATCGTACCAACAATTGCTGCATCCGGTTGGAAACAGCGATCGCGAAAGATTGCATTGCGCATTGTTTTCTATTATTCGCTCATCGTTGTGGCGATGGCCGTGTTTCAACGCGATTTGATATACCGACCGGGACGTGCCGAACGAATTCGAGCCACCGATTCTTCACTACCAACCGGCACGGTTCACGATGTGACCGTGACCACGGAAGACGGCGTGTTGCTTAACGGTTGGCATATTCTGCCTGCCGGATTGAACTGCAAAACGCGGGAAGACTGTGATCGTGAACTGACGAAAGCGAAGTGGCTGGTGCTGTTTTTTCACGGCAACGGCGGCGATCGTCGCGGACGCGATTACGGCAGCCTGAGTTTCACCGAACTCGACTCGCATGTGTTCCTGTTCGATTACCGCGGCTACGGCGACAACGGCGGTGCGCCCAGCGAAGAGGGTTTGGCCGCCGATGCGCGGGCCGTCTGGAAGTACGCGACCGAAGAACGCGGCGTATCGGCGAAGCGGATTGTTGTATACGCGGAATCGCTGGGAGGCGGCGTGGCAACGCGGTTGATTGCCGATTTATGCAAAGCGGGGACACCACCGGCCGGGCTGATTCTCGGCGGCACGTTTTCGTCGATGACCGATACGGCCTCGTCTCACTATCCGTGGCTTCCGGTCGGGTTGATCTTGCTCGACCGTTTTGAATCGGACCGATACGTTGCTTCCATCGACTGTCCAATCCTGCAAATGCACGGCAGCCACGACGATATCGTGCCGCTGGCAGTTGGCCGCAAATTGTTTGCCGCCATCCCCGAACAATCGGCCGACGGAATTCCGAAGCAGTTCATCGAGTTCACCGATGCGGAACACAACGATTTCGATGAACAACGATTTCAAACGGCCGTTGCGGAGTTTTTCGTCAAGATCTTGCAACGAGAAAGTGAACACACACTGCAAACCACGTCGGGCAAGCCCGCCGGCTAAATGATTTGTGATTTAGCCGGGCCGCTCGCGGCACGTGGTCTCCCACAACGCGTGATGTCCGATGAAACAGCTCGATCAATCGGTATTGAACGCAGCAAAACCAATCCGCCGAGCGGGACGGTTTGCATTTCGGTGTCTGCTTTTCGCTGGCATCCCCTACCTGTTACTGTGTGTCATGCTTGGATTCCTGCAGCGGAAGCTGATTTACCATCCCTTCAAGGCGGCGCGCATCGACATTGCCGAGGCCGAGTTGCCCGACGGCGTGATTCGTGACATTGCTGTCACGGCCGACGACGGCATCGAACTGCACGGTTGGCATTTCGTGGCGGCAAACACTCAGTCGCAGGAGTCACCAGCCCGCAGCGCGAGCAAGGGGTTGCAACCACCACTGGTGCTCTATTTTCCTGGCAACGCGGCGCATCGCAAATGGCGAGTTACCGAATGCGACGTGTTGACGTCGGCGGGGGCCGACGTTTTTCTGTTCGACTTTCGCGGCTTCGGCGACAACGCCGGCAGTCCCAGCGAAGAAGCAATCGCCGCCGATGCGCGGACCATTTGGAACGAAGTGGTCGAAAAGCAAGGCATCGCGCCTGAGCGGATTGTGCTCTACGGTGAATCGATTGGCGGAGCCGTCGCGATTCGACTCGCTGCGGACATGTGTGCGGCCGGGACGCCACCCGGGGCTGTGATCACCCGCTCGACATTCTCATCGCTGGTCGAAACGGCCGCCTGCCATTACCCGTGGCTGCCGGTGCGTTGGTTGTTGGTGGAACACTATGCATCGGACGAACGAATTGACGCGGTCACCTGCCCGATATTGATGTTGCACGGCGATGCCGATGAGATCGTGTCGATCTGGCAGGGGCGTGAACTCTTCGCAGCAGCCTCAACAAAGTCGGCAACCGGTTTTGAAAACCGCTTCATCGAATTGGCCGGCGCGGATCACAACAACGTGCTGACGACGCACAACGCAGAGATACTCGAGGCGGTGCAGGAGTTCTTCGCGGCGACCGGTCTCGTGCGGTGAATGGCACGAGTGATTGGGCGCATCTCCGTGTCTGACTATAATGAAAACACACGGCAGGCAGTGTCCGCCTATTGTTTTGTTAGCGGCCCTGCGGGGTGACTCAATCGAAAGTCCTTTCATGAATTTCAAAACGAAAGCCGTCGCGGCTTTTGCGCTGAGTCTGTCGTTTGTGGCAGACGTCTGCCAAGCTGATCCGGGAACGCCCGCGCAGCAGTATGCTGCGCTTCTCAAAGAATACCGACCAGTCAGCGGCGGCATGCGGAAGGCGAAGAACGACCGGGAGCGCAAGATCGCCGTCAAACGCATCGGCAGCTTTGCGCCGAGGTTTCTGGAACTGGCCGAGAATCACTCCAAAGATCCGATTGCCGTGGTCGCTTTGAAACAGGCGGTCCAGGCGGTGGGGACTGCAGATTCTGCCGCACAGATCACCTGGGAAACCAATCGCTCGGACTTTCCGGTCAGGACTCCGGACGACGCGGCCGCAAAGACGGTCGCGCTCGTACTCCGCGACCGTCTCACGAGTGATAAGATCGGCCCCATCCTCGATCGAATGCGATACGGGTACCGGATGGAATATGCGAAGTGTCTGCGTACCGTGCTGGAGAAGAACCCGCATCGTGACGTTCAGGCGATGGCTTGCCTTTCGTTGGCTCAGTTTCTCAACGACCGATTACGCATGCTTCGGCTCACCGAAGATCGACCGGAATTGACCAAACAATATGCGGCCGTGTTCGGCAAGAACTATCTTCCGGAACTCAAACGGATCGGGCAAACCAAACTCGCCCGGCAAGTCGAAACCTTATTCGAGTGGGCAGCCGAAGATTACGGCGACGTGAAGATTCGCGTTGGCACGGTGGGCGAACGGGCGAAGTCGGAGTTGTACGACCTCCGTCATCTCTCCGTCGGCAAGGTGGCCCCGGATATCGCAGGCAAAGATCAGGACGGCAAAGAAACGCCGGATGAGTGACCGATTAATCCGACACCACTGTGAACGGGTTTCGTTTTCACTTAGGTGAAGCTGCTTCTTCCGCCGCTTGAATCAGCTGCTTCAGTGCAGTCTCGATGGGCTTCTCACCCGGCTTGCCCACCCACTTGCGGCGAATCGTGCCGGTGTGATCGACGATGTAGAACGCTGGTGTCGCGGGGAGGCTCCACTGGCTGTTGATGTCACCGACGTCGTCGAACGATCGCCAATTGATCTTCTCTTTGGTCATCACGGCTTTGAGTTCACCCGGTTCGTGGGGCCAGGAATTGACGCCGACGAGGGCGAATGGCTTGTCTTTCAAATTCGTTACGAGCGACCGCCCGTGTGACCAAGTGGTCCGTCAGGTGAGTCAGAATTCGCTCCAGAAATACAATAGCACCACCTTGCCGCGATAGTCGCTCAGTTGGAACGGCTTACCGGGCAATGGTTCCGCGTCGGGGTCGTCCTCTTCTTCCTCTGCGACATCGCCGGCGAAGATTTTGCATTTGCTTCTAAAGGATTTCACCAGGACTCTTCGCTCATTTTTGGTCAGTTCCACGCCGTAGAGGTACAGCCTGCTGAGTTGGTGCATTTGTTTGACGGCTTCGAGAGCCGCCTCTTTATCAGTGAAATTCGATTCGCCGGTCAACAACCAGGTGAGCTGTCCGTGGTCGGTCAGATGACGCAGACCGCTGCCGGTGACGTTGGTGTGAGCGATGTAGAGTTTCCTCAGCAAGGTCATGTTCCGCAGCTGACTTAGTCCCGCGTCATCGATGTTGGTACCGTTCAGATACAGAAGCTCCATCTTTTGTAAGTCTTTCAGGTACGAAAGCCCCTGGCTCGTGACATGTGTGCCTGTTAGACCCAGGAGAATGATTTGGCGAAGCCCACTGAGATTTTCGAGTCCTTTGTCGCTGATGTCGTTGTTGTTCAGATAAAGGTGCGTCAACCCTGTCAGCCGGGCAAGCGACTGCATGCCGGGATCGCTGACGTTCGTGTCACTGAGCTGGAGTACGCGTAAGCTGGCCAATTCTTCCAGATGCACGAGGCCATTGTCACCGATCGCCGTGTCGTTAAGCACCAGCGACCGCAGCTTGTCCATCCCTTTCAAATGAACCAGCCCGGCACCTGTGATCGGCCCCGATGTTATCGACAGCGTTTCCAGGTTTTTCAGTTTGGCAAGATGTTCCAGTCCGGCATCGGAGATGAGTTTGCTAGCGATTGTTAGCGACGTCAGGCCGGTCATGCTGCTCAGGTGGGCCAGTTCGTCGTTTTCAATTCCGTTAACGTTTAGCGTTTTTAACCGCTTCATTTCCGCGACGACGCGGAAGCCGTCTCCGGCAACATATGACCGAATCAAATCCAGCCTTTTCAGCCGTGGCAAATGCTTAACATGTTCCAGGCCGCGCGAAGTGATGCCCGAAGTGTTAAAGATCAGAGTTTCGAGCGAGTTCAGATTCCGCAACTTCGGCATGTCTGCGTCGGTGGGTGCCGTGCGGGCGTAAAACGAGATCGAGGTCAAGACAAACGACTCCTCGGGCAGCGGCCTGGCGTAGACTGTCCCTTTCTTCTTTTTGATATTATAACGCGTTTCTTCGCGACCGCCGACGGTACGAAACGAAAAGCGACTGCCGGTATCGAACAACCACTGGGCGACACTGCGGTCGTCGGAAGGCGGCAGTAGATCATTCCGATTTGACGGACGATTCGGCGGTTCGAATGGCGGGGCGGGAACTTTGACGTAGTTGATTTTTCCGCTGATAACGACCAGATTGTCGGTCGCGAGCCGTTTGTTCTTGTGAAACACCTCGACTTTGTGTTGCCCGGTTTGCAGCGTGATTGTCCCGCCGCGTCCCAGTGTGTAATTGTTGCCGTCGATGACGATCCGCAGATCGGCCGCGGCGACCGAATCGGGAAGGTTGATCTTGATCGTGCCGGTATCGGTTCCGATGGACAACACTATGCCCGCCACCAACACGCAGGCAGCCGCTGCAGACGCCATCACAATCCAGGCTTTCTTGGAAATTGCTGATGTATGTCGTGGATGTTTAACGGCCTCGGCAATCGGATGCTCATCGGATGTCTGTGCGGAGAACATTTTGGCGAGCGCCTGCATTTCTTCGTTGCCCACCATCGTGGCGCTAATGGCCGGCTGTGTGACGCGGTTCTTATCGGCAGGCTGCGAAGTATTTGCCGTCGCCGATTCAGCCAATCTTGCCAACGGCGATTCACCCTTCAGAAAACCAGCCAGCGCGGCGGAGACGTCTTTCATCGACGCATAACGTTCGTCTGCGTTCTTCGCCATCATTTTCAGGCAGATCGATTCCAAGCGTGGATCGAGTCCTTCTCGCAATTCCGATGGCCGCTGCGGTTCCTGCATCATAATTTGGGTTCTTCACCGATTTTAATGGGTGTTTTCAGCACGGTTTGAGTTTCAGTTTTCCACAGAAGAACAGGATGCGGGTGCGGTAGTTCGCAAAGTTGCGGAAGCCGCGGGCGTTCGAC
>CAUZOL010000210.1:0-11803 GCA_963581435.1 Planctomycetota bacterium | reverse complement strand
CAATTCACTCGAAACCAGGTAGGTTCGAACCCTGCCGGGGCTTCCTTAACTAAGTGCCATTGGCTAGTAGTGACCGGATTCATCCGGTCGGAGCGCGCAATCGGTTCCCATCCGAAGGCGGGCGACCCAACCTCAATCGATATCCGACGTCGAGATTTCGATCGCGCTGAACATTGATCGAACCGCATGAATGCGGTCACTACGAACTTTCGCTACGACGCCCCCTCTTTTACGACGCCCAGAGTTGACTGCCGCCATCGACGCGCAGCGCCTGTCCGGTCACGAACGCTCCTAACGGGCCGGCGAAGAACTCGACGACGCGAGCGACTTCATCGACGGTCGCAATCCGTTCGAGAGTTCCCTCTTCAACCAACCGATCCTGATCAACCTCTCGCGTTCCCAGAAAACGGCCCGTGCGAGTATCACCCGGTGCGAGACTGTTGACGTTGATGTTCGAGGAACGCAGTTGGTCGGCCAGACAGCGGGTGTACGTCACCACGCCCGCTTTGGCGGTCGAATAAATCGATCCGGCGGCACTGCCGCGAAATGCGGCGATGGAACTGATTGTCAGAATGCGACCGCCATTTCGTTCGATCATGCCACGAGAGACCTGCTGACAGATCAAAATGGTACTCAGCAAGTTGCGATCGAGCACCGAGCGAACGTCTTCCGGTTTGATCATCACGGCATCGTTCGGATCGGGTTTTCCGCCGACGGCAGCGATATCTCCACCCGCGTTGTGAACGAGAATGTCGATCGGCCCCAGATCGTTCTCGACCGTTTTGACCACCATCTCGACGTCATCGGACTTTGTGAGGTCGCCCAACACGCGGACCGTTTTCACGCCGAACTGTTCGCCGATCTCGCGAGCCGTGTCGGTCAACGTGGTCCCTTCGCCGTACTCCGACGGGCCATGCTCGCGCATACCATGCACGCCGATGTTACAGCCGAGCGCCGCCAACCGTTCAGAAAATGCCCTTCCCAGCCCGCGCCCGGAACCGGTCACCAACGCCGTCTTGCCTTCAAGAATTCTTGCCGAGTCGTTCATTGAATCTCCGTTAAGCATCTAAAACTCTACGTGATAATTACTGTGGGGAACGCCGTCCCTGGCGTTCCGCGCCGCGCGAGCAATCTGGAACGCCACAGAGGGCGTTCCCTACAGCGATTGCGTAGCCGCGAATGATTGGTCGCCAACACTATTTGGCTAAATTCACCGTCACCAGACTCGCCTCGGGATTCTCGGTGAGAATCAGGCCGCGGAATCGTACTTCCTGTGGTGCGCGGTTGGAATGCAGTTGCAGTCCGATGGGACCGGTTCCGCAGAGTTCCGGTTTGGGGTCGGACCAGTCGGCTACCAGTTTGCCGTTGATGACGTGACGAATACGATTGCCGATCGCCAGAATTTCCATGCGGTTCCAGTCGTGTTGTTTGCCCGCCTTCTTTGCGACGCCGCCCTTGTCGCGATAGACGCTGTTGCGGCGATACAAATCGTAGAACCCGTAGCCGGAAGGGTACATCACAAGGTGTCCCTGGTAGCTGAATGCGTCGCCCTTCTTCTCGACCGTTTTGCCCCAGAGCGCGATGCCCGAGTGCATTTCGCTGGTGACGAGTTTGCTTTCAAAGATGAGCCGGAAGTTGCGGTACTTCTTCTCTGTCACCAGATAGGTACTGGCAGCGGGTGCGTTTTTCTTGTTGTTTCTGGCGACGATCTCGCCCTTCTCGATGGTGAAGAGTTTGTCGATTTGTCCCTGCCAACCGGTGAAGTCTTTGCCGTTAAACAGCATCACCGGTTTTTCACTTTTGGGCAAATTGGTGATTTGCGATTGCGACCAGCTCTTCTTTGTTTGGTCTCCTGCATGAACGGCCGACGACAGGACAACGGTCAAACAAACTGCGAGGGCAAACGTTCGCATCATCAAGGTCTCTCCCCAGTTGGGTGCTGCATGTTCTATGCGATGCGACAGATATTGCCGCACGCGATGAAACAGCCAGCATAGCATCAACGGTTGGGCGATGCGCGTCAGAACGCGATTGACGAATCGGGTGTCACTGGCGTGTCGCCAGTGTATCGCGGTAGGCACTGGCGACACGCCAGTGGCACCCGCGCGGAGACTTTGTAGATCGCTGCGATGTGTTACATCGCAGCTGGCATGCGTGAACAAATACAAGACGGTTACGCGGGGACGGGGGCTTCGACGGGGCCGTCTTCTTTTTCGCGCAGTTCCCAGACGGCGATCTTGCCGTGTCCCACCGTGTACAGCGTCTCGTACGATTCGTCGAAGGCGAATTCGTGGACGTGCATGGGGGCTTTTTCTTGTTTGATGGCCTTGCCGCTGGCGGTTTCGTAAAAGCTGACAAATCCCCCGTGATCGCCGCCGGCTGCCAGGAACCACTTGCCGCTTTCATGAAAGCAGATTTGTTCGACGAGACCTTTGAGCTTGTTGTCTTCCAGGGTGTGCAGTCGCTTGCCCGCTTTCCAGTCGAAGACTTCAACCCGCGACGGTCCGCCGAGATGGTCGATGTTGCCGATCTTGCCGATGCCGCCGGCCGCCAACAGTTTGCCGTCGGGTGAGAAGGCGACGCTGCGAATGCCGCCGATGGAATGTCGCCGTTGCTTCGGGTCCCAGGTATACATGCCGGGGGCTTCCAACTCGGTGACCTTCTTGCCGCTGTCGGTTTCCCAGATGACGATGTGTCCCACCTTGTCGGCGGTCGCCAGCAATTTGCCATCGGGCGAAAAAGTGGCACCGTACAGCATCGAGGGATAATGGTGCGGCGTCATCGGCTTGTGATCGACGAGCGTGTGCTTGAGTTCGCCACTCTGGGCGTCCCACACCTTGGCGACCATGTCGTCGGCAATGCTGACGACGGTTTGTTTATCGGGCGCAACAAACACGCCGCGAATCCACTTTGCGTGCGCATCGACAGCGCGAGTTTGTTCCTTCTTCTCCGCATTCCACCAGATGAGCCGGCCGTCGTAACTGCCCGAAACGATGGAGTCCGCAGCCAAACCCACACCGGTGACGTAACTCTGGTGGCCTTCGCCGTTGAAGGCGACCGGCTCCGGTTTCTCGGCTGCCATGTCGATTTCATACATCTTGAAATCGGAACTGCCAAAGAACAGACGCGAAGTTCCCGCAACACGCTCCATCGAAAAGAGAATGTTGCTGGTGCTCCACTCTTTGGTCTTCTTGAGTTTGCTGGGATCGGAGGTCATTTTCTTGTCCTAAAGATGTCTCTTTGCGAAACTTCTCGCCTTTGCGTCAAATCGTTTGGCCGTTCGAGAAACTACGCGAGTACTTCTTTGACGACTTTTGCGCCGAAATCGACGAGCGGGATGGGCCGCGCGCCGATCTGATAGTGTTTCTCGTGATCGATGCCGAGCGCTTTGTAGATCGTGGCGAACAGGTCGGGGGCATCAATCTGTCCGTCGGCGACGGTGTTGCCGTTCTCGTCGGTCTTGCCGTAAACCGATCCCCCTTTGATTCCGCAACCCGACAGCGAGACGCTCCAGGCATTGGCAAAGTGATCGCGGCCCAAGCTGCCGTTGATATTCGGCGTGCGTCCGAATTCCGCCATTGTGAGAACCAACGTGTTCTCCAGCAGGCCGCGCTGCTTCAAATCGTCCAGCAGCGTCGCCATCGAGTGGTCGAGGTCGGCACACAGTTCCTGGTGCGTCTCGAAGTTCTGGCCGTGGCTGTCCCACCACGCGCGTCCCACCTTGACGAACGGCACGCCGGCTTCGATCAGTCGGCGGGCAATAAGGCATTGCTCGCCGAATTGCGTTGGCCCGTATGTTGCGCGGACGGCAGCCGGCTCCTGAGCGACATCGAATAGCTTTTCACTCGCCATCAAGCCGCGAACCCGTTGGTAGGCACTGTTGTGGCTGGCGACAATTCCACTGTTGCGGCCGCGTGAAAACCGTTGGGCCAACAATTGCCGCAGCGCGGCCCGGTCTTGATGATCGACTTCGGTGATTGTTTTCTGGGCACGAAGATTGTTGGGGACGGAATTCTCGGTCAAAAACATGGGGGCATAACGCGCGCCGAGGAACCCCGGCATTCCGACTGCGTTTCCGCGACCTTCGGTCGAGGAATAAAACGTCACAAAGTCGGGGACCTGACTGTCGGCCCGTCCGAGTTCGCGAGCGACCACCGCGCCCATTTCTGGCAGATTGACGACGGGATCGGGCCGTCGTCCGAGGCTCATTAACCGCGAGCCGCCGCCGTGATCGCCGATGCGGGTGTTGAGCGAACGAATGATCGCCGTGTCGCCCATGCGGGCGGCCATTTTGGGTAATAGTTCGCTGATCTCGATGCCCGAAACGGACGTTTGAATCGGACGGAACGGTCCGCCGGTTGGACGGCCCGGTTTGGGGTCCCACGTTTCCAACTGGCTCGCACCGCCGGCCAACCATAGCACGATCACGTGCTTTTGTTGCTTCTTCAATTCGCCGGCCAGCACGGGATTCTTCAGCGCGTCCAGCACGGTCATGTCGGCGGCGAACGTTGCCGCGCTGGCGGCAGTTGCTGCACCGAGAAACCCACGACGGCTCACGCCGTGTTCGGGAGAGCCACAGAAGTTTTGGTTATTCTTGGGCATTGGAATTGTCCCTGCTCGAAGTGACGTCGAATCGTTCGCTCGCTGCGATGCGTTGCATCGCAACTGTTGTGAATCGTTCTTGGCCTCACTCAATAGTTGAATCGCAATTCCGGTCCGGTGATCATCGACCAGACCAGTTGTTTCAGCGCCTCGTCCGCCCGTTCCTTTCTGGCAGAAAGATACGCATCCATTGCCGCCGCTTCCTCTGCTGCCGGCGGCCGTGAATTCACTGCCCAGAAGGCAGTCTCAATCATCTGCTGGCGGTTTTCAATCGTCTTCAGCGATCCAATCAGCCTGTCGCCGGAATCGCGAAGAAAATCGCGTTCAATTTGTTCGTTGTTGCTGAACAGCAGCGCCTCATCGACGCTGACCAGAAAATGCTCACTCGGGCGTTCGATTTTGCTGGCAAATCCGCGGGCACCGTTTTCCATCGACTCTCGTCGTTTCGCCCAATCCTCGGACGAAACATCCAACGGAAAGTTTTCTGGATTGCTCGTCGCCACATGCAGCGACAACGCGTATTGCTCGGGTGTCAGCGGGCGAACGATTGCGACGGCAAACAACTCCGCCAATGGCGGTTCGCCTTCGCCTTCCCAGCGACTCGACCGCGCGTAGGCGTTGCTGAGTACGATACCCCGCACCAGCCGCCGGAGATCGTAGTTGTGCGACAACAAATCTCGCGTCAGCCAGTCGAGCAATTTCGGATGGCTGGGAGGGTTTTCCGAGTGCATCTGGTCCAGCGGATGAACGAGTCCCTGCCCCATCAGCCGCGCCCATGTCCGATTGATAATTGATCGTGCGAGAAACGGAGCATCGGAATCGGCCATCGCCAATTTGACGAACTCGCTGCGCGGACTGAATGTCGGCGCCTTTGGTGCCGGTGCCTTTTCGTCCTTCATCTGAAGTTTGACTTCGGCGTCGTCTTTCTTGCGTTGGTCGGCCGACCGTTCGACCGGCGGCTCTTCAATTGTCGCCCCGGTGAGAAACATGAACTTGGCCTGTTTCTCTTTGCCCTCGGTCGTTTTGAACTTCACCTCGCCGCCATGTTTCTCCGCCAGCGTTCCCTTTTTGGTAAGATAGGTGCGGCTGAAAAACGATGTGAAGCCGAAGTAGTGATCCTGCTGCCAGTCGAGTACCAGCGGGTGATCGTGACACTTGGCGCAGTTGATGGCGACGCCGAAAAAGATGCGGCTGGAATCATTCGTCATATCATCGACGCTGCCGGCCCGTACTTTCAGGAACGACAACGCGGTTTTGTGAGTCGGATCGTCCTCGCGGCCGAGCATCATCTCGCGGAACATTTGTTTCCACGGGCGGTTCTCGCGGACTGCCTCCAGCAGATATTGCCGCCATTCGTTCGTCGTCCCCATGCCCAGCATCAGTACAGCGTCGAGTTCGTTGCGCTGGTGATACGCGAAGTCGGGACTTGCGAGCAGCCGATCGATCGTGCTATCTTTCTTTTCGCCGTCGCTCGAATCGACATAACCGCGGACTTCGGCAGTTGTGGGAATGCGACCGGCAAGATCCAGCGTCACTCGCCGGACGAAGGTCAAGTCGTCGGCCTGTTTGGCCGATTCGACATTCAGTCGCTCAATACGACCATCGACAAAGTGGTCGATCACTTCGTGAATGGGGCGGTCGGCAGCAGGCACGTCGGCAGCCAAACCGGCTTGCGTGACGACCAGCGACAACAACAACGCGGCACAAATGAAGCTCGACTTGAAACAGCACGTCGGCATCGTCGGTCTCCTACGCTCCGGTCGCTGCGACCGGATATCAAGACGGATCGGGCGGGCACACTTCTGATTCCGCCAGGAACCAAACGTATGGGGTTGAACCGGTGGGGTGCGATCAGCCGGAAGTACGTTAATACACACACTTTTCGACAAATAAGCAACTTTCAGGTTAACAGTTCTTGATGCGTCGTTCAACACCGTAGCTGTCCACCGAGACCACCTGGCCGCTACGATCAGTTTCATTGCAAGTTCGACTCTCCGAGAAAAGGCTAAAAAAGGCCATTTTTCAGTGGAAATCTGCTTGGAGTGAACGGTAAACTACGTTCGTTGAGTTAGCCGTATGGGGTTCGCCCGCGGCAATGATCTTTTACAATTCGATTTGTGGACGATGAGAAAGGTGACGGGATGAATCCAGCCCTCATGGTGGAAGTGGAAAGTAGCGAAGGAGCCAACGTCGATCCGATTGAGGAAATCCGCATGCGGACGTGGGCGCGCACGAATTATGCGCCCGCCTCAGAACGGGAAGAAAACTGGCATCCAATCATTCTGGATGAGATGACTCGCAAAGACGAAGAGGTATTCTGAGCGTCTTCTCTCTTGTCGATCTACGAATGATCAATTTTCGGTCGTAGCCGCGTTGTAACACACGGCTGCAATCTTCGATGATTTAACGCCCAAGCCGTTTGGCTTGGGCTTTTTTATTGGACCCACGAAACAAAGCCCGGCTTTTCCAACGAAAAGCCGGGCTGAGCTAAGCGTGCATGAATGACGGCAGACTAATTCCGTTTTGTTGCAGTCTTTCCGGTCGCCGTGCGAGCGGCAGGAGATTTCTTAGTACTTTTGCCGTTCCAGGCTGCGACCGACCAGTGCGGATGCGTTTCCACAACCGTTCGACCGAGATCGCGGAGCATTTCGCGGAACCCGTCAGCGGTGATGGCACGGTTGGCAATCACCCGCTGCAGTACAAAACGGCGATTGCCGGCAACGTACGCGAAGAACTTGCCGCCGCCGAGTTTGTCGTTGTTAGCCAACAACCGCAACAACGCGGTTCGCGGAACGTCGGCCGCCGAGCGGGGCAGTTCATCCAGCCAGGCCATCACCCAAATCGATTGACCGTCTTCACTTAAGACGGAGGACATCGACAGTTCCCATTCCTGGTCGGTGTGCTTCGCCTTAAACGCGAAATCGTACCGCTGGTCCTGTTTCTCGGCCTTCAACCCCAGCGATGTTAGTAACTGACCCAGCGATTGTTCGCTGAGTTGGCCCTGCTGTTGCTGTGTGGTTCGTGCAGGTGCAGCATCGACCAGCGACGAATTCAACACAGCCAACGCAGCAACAGTTGCTGCAAACGCTCCAACGACAACCCATCCACGCAGTGACACCTTCATGGCCTGACACTCCTTCGTCATAACCGCAAGTAATCGAGCCGGTACGTGTCGGCCCCCTACGGACGCTCAGCGCAAACCGTTAGACGGCGGCACTGTGTCCGTTTCAATATTTGTATTTGGATCTTATTCGGCCGACGACGATTCGGAATCAACCTGAATCGGCGCAGCTCATTTTGAATTGAGAAATGCAGCAGAAATGACTGAGAATCGGCCGGTTCAAGACGTAACCAGATGGTCCAAACAGATTTGCGACCACGTCTCGAATCGTTCACGATCCCGAAGGCATTCCTCCAACGAGGCAAAGCCTGTCTCTATGATCGACTCTTCACGGGGCCGAACTTTGGGCGCGTCCAGATCAAATACGTGAACAATTCCCAAATGAACCCGACCGACGTCGTTGCTGTCGTCGTTGATCAACCCCAAGAGTTGCTCACGGTAGGTCGTTTCGACGTGGATCTCTTCCTCAATTTCGCGGCTCATTCCCTCGTGATAGGCGGAACCGTTCTCACTGTGGTCGATGGATGAAATGTGACCGCCGATGCCGATCGAGCGTTTTGCCTTCAGCCGGTCTTCGCCGCCCGCTTTGCCCCGCTCGTAGAAAAAGACGCATCCCTCGTGACGAAAGATGCAGTACGGAATCAACTGCTTGTAACTCGGATCATCCTCGACTTCATTCCGCGGCCGGTAGCTGGTGTGAGCCGAATCGAGCAGCGTCTTCAGGTACGGCTCCGTATTCTCGCAGAACCCCTCAAAGTAGCCGATCTCATGAAACAATAACGTCGGCACAACCAAGACGTGTTCAATCTGCTGACTACTGACGGCCATGAGAGACTCCGTTCGCCCTGAGGGATCTGAGACAATGATTCGATGAGGTTACACAAATCGGTCGGCGGAAGAAACCGAAGCCGTTCGATCCAACGGGGCGTAGCCCGTGGGCTTCGGGGACGCGTCTGTCGAGAGCCGAAATTTAGGTTCCCGTTCCGAACAACTCGCGAATCTTCGCACCCATGTCATCCGCCCGCATCAGTGTTTCGCCGACGAGGATTGCGCCGACACCCGCCTGTTCGAGACGGCTCACGTCTTCGCGGGTGCGGATACCGCTTTCGCTGACGAATAACGACTCGGGCGGAACCCGTTTCTTCAGACGAATGGAATGTTCCAGATCGGTCACGAATGTCTTGAGATTGCGGTTGTTCACGCCCACCAGCGGCGGATCGAGCGCCAACACGCGATCGAGATTTTCCGGCTCATAGATTTCAATTAAGGAGTGCATGCCCAGTTCGGCGGCATAGTGGAACAGGTCGGGCAGCGTTTCCTCATCGAGGCATTCAGCAATCAACAGCACGCAATCGGCACCGGCTGCCCGCGCTTCGAGGATTTGATAACGGTCAAGCAGAAAGTCTTTCCGCATCACGGGCAGCGGAATCGCCTGCCGAATTGCACGCAGGAAATCGAGATGCCCCTGAAAAAAATGCTCGTCGGTCAACACGCTGACACACGCCGCCCCATGCTGGTGGTATGTCTCGGCGATTCGCACCGGATCGAAGTCGGCTCGAATCACGCCGGCCGATGGCGACGCCTTTTTCACCTCGGCGATCAATCCCATACCCGTGGCTGCGCGCAACGCCGCAACGAAATCGCGAACCGCCGGCGCACCGGGCAATTGCGATTGCAATTCCGCAGCGGGGCGAAGCCGACGCGCCTCGTCGATCTCCTGTCGTTTTCGAGCCACAATTTCTGCGAGAATGTCCGGCACGGTAAACCCTGAAAAAACGAGATGTTCGATTGATTTTCAACCGCAAGCCAACTTCGTGCAACAATCATATCGTGGTTCACGTCGAAGGAAACCGTCGCGCCGGGCGGCCGGGCGTCTTGCAGAGAATTGCGGCTTTCGGTAAACATGTAGCCGTCGCGAACAAAAAGGGCGATTGGCGCAATTGGTTAGCGCACCTGCTTTACACGCAGGGGGTTACTGGTTCGAGTCCAGTATCGCCCACTTTTGACAATTGCACTGAACTGCATGAAGCCGCAGACCCCTGCAAAACAGGGGTTCTTTCATGCGCGTCGTTGGAGTCGTTCACCCCAGTGCGCCTAGGTTCCGCCGCTTGCTGCACCGGATAATGCACCGCTTTTGAAAAGTGGTCGTCGGTGACTTGCAGATAGTGCTTCGCCGCCACCGCCTGCGAGTTGCCGATCCAAGCACAGACGACGTGCATCGGGTACTCTTCGGCCAATTCGGTTTCTCGTGTGCCGCGTAGATTCACGAACAGTTTCGGCCAAGGCTTCACACCGGCCCGCTTGATGATGCGTTTCATGTGGGTGCGGAAGTTCTTGCCGGAATCCCGGCACATTGTGATGACATGCTCGGTGCCCGGTTCGGCCAGTTCAAAGCTTTCTTCAAGGAACGGTCGCAGTTCGGGAAACAACGGCACGATTCGTGACTCGCCGCCGACATGATGCTCGGTCTTCGGACTTCTCACTGTCATTCTGCCGCGTTCCCAGTCCATGTCACCCCACCGCAGCCCTAAATGCTCACTGGGGCAGCGTAGGCCGCCAAATCGGCTAAGAGCGAACAACAGACGCCATTGGGCATCAGGGCAGGCGTCGATGATTCTTTGGGCATCCTCTCGCGTCACAAAGTGGAACAGTTCTGCGTTGCCATGCACCACCGATTTTAGGTCCACAAACGGATTGTCATAAATGAGCTTCCGTCGCCAGGCAGCATTGAAGAATTGCTTGGCGATTCCACACCGGCGGCGAACTGTACTGTCTTCTGCCAGCCCTTGTTCCAGAAGATACAGTTTGAATTCGTCAGCGTCGCCCGGTGTGATGTCCGGCAACGGTTTATCGGCTCCGAAGAATTCCACCAAATTGCGGCGGGTGTGACCGTAAACGGTCGCCGTCGCTCCCTTCACGTCAGTCCGCTTGGCAATGTAGCCGTCGATGAATGCGGCCAATGTCGCCCGCTCCTGTTTGGCAATCAGCCCAACGTTCGCCAGCTTGTCGGCCAACGTTGAATCGAGGCCTGCAACCCATCGTGACGTCTCGGCATCCGTCACGTGACCGGAAACAGCCGCCGCAGCCAGCCGCTCCACATGCACCTTGACCGCTTCGGCCTGACGCATTGACGACTTGCCGAGCCTGACGCTCCGCCGCTTGCCATCGGCTCCGACGAACTGAATTGTCTTGCGCCCGTTCGGTTGTTTGCTGATGCTTGCCATCGGGTTACTTCCCTTTCGTTCGACTCTCTGGCCGAACCGTGATTTCCAGTCCCAAGTACTCCGCCAGCTTGTCGAGCGTGCTGGTCGTGATTCCCGTTCCCGCCATGAAGCGACTCAGCGCCGCTTGGTGGATACCGGTGTCCTTGCAGATTTGATAACGACTCTTTCCACACGACTCGACCGCCGCGCGAATCTGGTCGCTCAGTGTGGTGCGTTTCTTTCCCATGTCGGCATTGTAGTCATAGCTTTATAAGTATCAAGTACTGTTTCTCACAATTCTTTCAGATACCGATAACGGTGTGCCTTGCGTGTCCCGGCGCTGCCACGCTCTTCCAGCTTCAAAATTTCGTGCCGACAAAGTAGACGCAGCCACGATGAAACGGTCTTGTGGCTGACTCCCAGCAGCCGCTCGCCAGTTCGACACGCCAGGAAGAACTGATTGTCAGGACCGGCGGCCCGTTGAAGTTCTCGGCACAAGCCGACAAGTTGTTTCATTTCCGGTGTTTCGTATCGTGCCGCCGCTTCAGGCAGCTCGGTTGCAAGTACTTGCTGAAATGCCATATCGACTGGTCCCTCCCCTTTCGGATACTTGACCTTGTCCCAACTCTCCAGGAAATCGAGCCAAGTTTCTTCAAACGACCAACGTAGGAACGGTTTCGCTCTGTCGTGCCATCGCCGAACGTAGCACTCCAGGTCATCTGCCGACGCATCCGCCAGTTCTGGTAATGCCTTCAGTTCCCGTGCGAATTCAAATAGTAACACGTGCCGTTGACAGAATTCAGTCGGCATCGTGTTCGCAATCGCCTGTTCAATCGGGTCATTACACAGAGAGGGCAGAGTGTCCTGAGGACACTCT
>CAUZOL010000209.1:0-11887 GCA_963581435.1 Planctomycetota bacterium | reverse complement strand
CGACTCATCCGTGAACCCGTTCATCGAACAAAAATGAATGTCCTGTCAACCAGACACCAAATACAACACTTCGCCAATGATATCCAGGTTCAGGCCGGTATCCGGACACGCTGCTGGGCAGGTACAACTGCCGCTATCGACAAACATCACAGCGACTACGCGAATTATCCGAGGTGTCCATTCGCTACGATCCACCGAGATCGAAGCGCAGTCGGCTCACCTCTTCACTGACCTGACTGAATTGCTCCTGCAACTCGCTCAGTTCGCGGCGTTATTCAACGTTCTC
This sequence comes from Planctomycetota bacterium, assembly GCA_963581435.1. Taxonomy (GTDB): domain Bacteria; phylum Planctomycetota; class Planctomycetia; order Planctomycetales; family Planctomycetaceae; genus JABISG01. Next base: position 11,601 of record CAUZOL010000209.1, on the reverse strand, counting down.
CATTTTTAGCGATTCGACCGACTCGGTCAGCGCTGCAAGTTTCCCTTCCGATCCTGCAGTATCGACGGTTTGCGGCGATACATCTGCGGGCGATGAACTCCCTGCGGGAGCCGCTTGCGGCTCGACGTGGCGCTGCTGTTGACGGCTTTTCTCGGATTCGCCGTACAGGTTGTGATCGACTTCAATGCCGCGACGTTCAAGCGGGCCGTCGGCACACACAAACCCCTGCTCCACCAACCCGGTTACTTCTTCTCGCAGTTGTTCCAGACTGTCGATGGCAACCATGCGACTGGCGCGCGCACGCAGATTGCCCAGCGTCTGCCGCCCCCGCAAAAGTAACTCAATCAGAATTGCGAGTTGTGGCTCGGTGAAATCGAACCGTTTCCGCATGTAATGCCGATACCGCTCCGAACGTCCCGAATCGGTATGCACGACCGCCGCCAATCCGAGTTCGCGCAACTCGTTCAACGCGTCGAGCGCATCGTCTTCGCTGTAATCCACAACCGGTTGACGGTTACTGGTCTGATTACAACCGGTCACCACCGCCTTCAACGTCAGTGGATAACCGGCCGGCGTCGTGAGTCTTTTTTCAACCAACACACCAATAATCCGCCGCTGCTTGGACGTGAGAGAGGTAATTCGCGGTTGGTCGTTGCCTTCGGTGTCGTCCATGTTCGCTATCGCACTCCGTTCGTCAGCCGATTTGTCACAGATGTTGATCACATATTGTCGAAACTTCCAGCGAGCCGTCAATCGACATCGGATGATGATTCCGGAGTGACCGTCGCTTCCGCCAAGTGTTCAACTCGCACGGGGTACAACGGCGGTCGTACCGAATCCATGCCCCAGCCGAAAAGAAACTCGGTCGCTGCGCCGCAAACGCGTCCCTGACATGGCCCCATGCCGCAGCGGGTGTGCAGCTTGGCCGACCGCCACGAGCGGTGCTGGGTCAATTGGTCGAATCGAACGTCTTCGCAACGGCAGACGATCGTGTCGGCGGCAGGCAGTTGCCGGAGTTCGTCGCGCAGCCGGAATGCGTGTTCCAACTTCTGCGCGAAACGGCGAGCGCTGCGGCGCGGAAAGAGAAGAAAGTGCAGCGCGGCATCCTTTTCACCGGCTGCCGCGAGTCCCGCGATTTGTCCTTCGATGAGCGCGTGCGCCAAGCCGCCGATGCCGGTGACTTCACCGACGGCGTAAACGTTGTTGACTGTCGTTCGCTGGCCGTCATCGACACGCACTTTGCCCTGCTCGATTTCACAACCAAGCAGCATTGGCAATTCGATATTCGGCACGAGTCCAAAACCACACGCGAGAAAGTCACAAGGTTCCTGCCACGTGCGGCCACGACGATGCAGCGTGACGCTTTTCACCGTATCATCATCACCACCGGCGGCGGCGGGCCAGCAATCGGTGAGATATTTGACTCCACGCAATTCCCACTTCAACCGCGCTGCCTCTGTCAACTTCGCCGGATGAGCCAGCAGCCCGGCGGCGAACTTGGCGACGCGGCCGCGCGGTGACTGCTCGGCAATCAATGGCACAATGGCCCCCGCTCGGCGAAGATAGGCGGCGACCGCCAACAACAGCGGACCGGAACCGGCCACCACCACGCGCCGCCCGGCAATCGACATTCCCGATTTCACCGAAGCCTGCAATCCGCCGGCACCGGTTACACCGGGCAGTGTCCAGCCGGGAAACGGGAGAAACCGCTCCCGCGCACCGGTCGCGAGAATCAACTTGTTATATTTCAGTTCCAGCAGCTTCTGGTCATCATCGGCGAGAAGAACACCGTTCGTGGGATGACCGACAATGCGCGTACCAGGCAAGAATTCGAGTTTGGCTTTGCGCAATCGCTCGAACCACATCACCGCGGCCGGTTGTGTCGGCTTGCCTTGTTCGCCGCGCCAAATCTGTCCACCGGCAGTCGGGTTGTCATCAACCACACCGACGCGGCGACCGGCTTCCGCCGCGCAACAGGCAGCGGCAAGTCCGGCGGGTCCGGCTCCAATTATCAGCACATCGAATTCCCGGCGATCAATCATGCGTAATCACCTGCATGCCGGGCTGACAGAGACGCTGGCAGGCGCGAACGTGTCGCACGCCATCGATGCACACGCGGCACTCAAAACAAATTCCCATGCCGCACAACGGACCGCGCGGTTCCCCCTGCACCGACGTCCGAAACGCCGTGTCACCAACAGCCGAAATCGCCGCCGACACCATGCTGCCCGTCGGCACGCTGACCTCGCTGCCGTTGACCGAAAGCGTGATTGCCTCAGGCATCGGCCCCTCCCTGCCGAAACCGGCTTGGCAGATAAGGCTCGCGGGGAATCGCCGATTCACGACCTAACACCTGATCGACAAGCAAGCGTGCCGTCCCCAGCGACGTGGTGATTCCGAGCCCTTCATGCCCGCTCGCCACAAACAGGTGCTCGTCGTCCATCGAAGGCCCAATGAGCGGTTGACTGTCGGGAGTCGCAGCACGAAAGCCGGTCCAGGTGCGAATGGCCGATAGCCCCGCCAACCCCGGCAAATATTCCAACGCCCGATCGATCATCCGTTTGAGAATATCCGGATCGATGTCGCGGGTTTCATCATCGTACTGCCGCGACGAACCGATCAGCAGTTGGCCGGTTTTGCGCGGCTGCACGTTGAAGGCGACCGAATCGGTCGTCACCGAGTGCGCACTTTTCAGGTAACCGAGTTCCACCAGTTGATGCCGGATGAATCCGGGATAACGGTCGGTGATGACCAGATGCCCTTTTCGCGGTCGGATCGGAAGTTCGGGCATCAACTCAGTCGCCCACGAGCCGGCAGCGTTGACCGTAATGTCGGCCTGTAGAAAGTCGCCGTTCTCCAATAACGCACCGTGACCACGCAGTTCGATCGCCTTCTGGCCAAGTCGTAATTTTGCGCCCCGCTGGCAGGCCTGTTCGATGAACCAACCGGCAGCACACGGGGAGTAGATCACCGAATCGCCCGACACTCGCAAGCCGCCACAGAATCCGCGCCGCAGGTTGGGTTCGAGTTTCTCCAACGCGGCAGCATCAAGAATCTCCGTTTCGATTCCCCGCTCGGAATAAAATCGATGCTTCCGTTCGACTTCCTGCATTTCCTCATCATCGGCGGCAATCCAGATCGAACCGCAATCGTCCCAGTCAACAGTTGCCGGAAGTTCGTCGGCCAGTTCATTCCACAATTGCTGCGAGTAATTGGTGAGTGCGAACTCCGCTTCGTTGTCGTCCATCACGACAATCTGCCCCATTCCGGCCGCTGTTGCTCCCGTCGATACAGGCCCTTTATCGACGATGACGGTACTCAAACCGGCTCGCGTGAACTCGGCAGCGCAGGCGGCTCCGACAATGCCTGCCCCGACAATCAGCACGTCTGCACCTGTCGATTGATGGGAAGGGGCGGAACTCATCCGCGGATGCCCATTTCAAACGGATCGCGTGAATCGAGCAACAACGTCGCCTCGGAGTTAACGAATGCCAAGCCGGTAACGTGCGGAATGAGTTTGTCACCCACAATCTGCACGCGGCCCTCAAACACGCTGCCAACAATACTTTCCTGCCGCCAGGTATCGCCTTCGGCCAATTTGCCATCAGCATACAGGCAAGCAAGCTTGGCACTGGTGCCGGTGCCGCAAGGCGAGCGGTCGTACGCCTTCCCCGGACAGAGGACAAAGTTGCGGCTGTCGCAATCCTCTCGCGGTGAGGGCGAGAACAATTCGATGTGATCAATTTCCATGCCGTCGTTACCGGCAATGCCGTCGCGTTCCAATGCATGGCGAATCCGCCACGCGCAATCTGTCAGCCGCTCAACGTTTTTCAATTCCAACTGCTGGCCGTGATTCTCGACGAGAAAAAACCAGTTCCCGCCCCAGGCAACATCGCCCACGATGCGTCCGTAGCATTCAACTTCAACCGCAACGCCGGTTTGCCCACGGTAACTCGGAACATTGGCGACGGTCACGTTTCCTGATTCGTGCAATGTCGCCGTCACGATTCCGACCGGTGTTTCAATGCGATGTTCGCCCGGTGCGATCCTCTGCATGTGTGCCAACGTCACCACCAACCCAATGGTGCCATGCACGCACATGTTGATGCAGCCGACATTGTTGAAAAAGATCACGCCGACCGCGCATGTCTTGTCGTGCGGTTCGCACAACAGCGCGCCGACGACCGCGTCGGAACCGCGCGGTTCGTTGACGACGGCCGAGCGGAACGAATCGAACTCCTTGCGGAACAACTCGCGCCGCTCAACAAGCGGCCCGTTCCCCAGTTCCGGCCCACCATCAATCACCACCCGCGTCGGCTCACCACCGGTATGCGAGTCGATCACAGAGACGCGTTTGATGGAACTGGCGGACATTGATTTTCGGTCGGCAACAAGCGAGAAAAGAACACAGCGCCCATGTTACAAAGAAAACAGAGGCGACCCGCTAAGTTTTACTGCGGAGCGGAGGTGTGTCGCAAGCAACCGGTTGCCCTTGACAACGTTGACAGGCCGTTAAAGAGGCTCGTAGTGACCGCATTCATGCGGTTCGATTGCTTCCCGCCGCATTGTTTGCCAAAGATTCCAGCGACAGAGTCTTCGATGCCACAGCGATCAAACGTTCTGGGGGCTGCGCTCCGAAAACGTCGCTTCGACCCCAGCCACCCGTCGCGATCACTGCGCGCAATCGATGGCCGCGTTACTTGCCGTGTTCGATCCATTTGTAACCGGGAAGATTCGGCGGCTCGATTCTGCGGTCATCGGCAAATTCCACCGCGTTGTCGTCGATGTTTACGAGGACCTTACGCAGGGAATACACGGTTTCAGAGTTCTTTCCGGGATCAACAAATTTGACCGCGCGGACACGATACGTCTTGGCGTCGAGAAGTAATCCGACCTCTGAAATTTGCGACTTCAGTTGTTTGGTTCGTGGAATGCCGGTCAGTTGCAGACGTGAAGACGTCTCATTGACCAGCTTCCAGTCGAATTCTGTTTCCATATACGGTCGCCATGTCGCGAACAGTGGCAACTGAATCCGTGCAGTGTCGAAGTACCAATTTCGAAAAGACTCAGAAAACGACGCTTTCCGAACACCGACTTTTCTGGCCGGTTTCGGAAACACTTCAATTTGTTTTGGCTTATGTGCGACATGATAGACTTTCTTACCCGTCCAAATGGTCGTTTCCGGCGGCTGGCGCGGCTGCACGATGTACCGCTTGCCGCTGTCGTCTATCCTTCCGTCATTGACGTCCGATTTGACTTCACTCGGCTGGACATCCAAACGCCACTTGTTCGGTGCCGCATACATTAGTGACCCGTGCGAACGGCGTTCGACGTTGAAAACGTGATCGTATTCGAATCTCATGAATTCCGCGCGAAACGTTCTGACCCGGGAAGCACTCGCTTTCCACTTTTCCAGAACGCGTTGAACCTCAGGCGACTGATTGCTGTCACCTGCCGGAATCTCAGCCGCTGCAGTTTTCACCGTCCCTTGGAACTTTCCCCGTTCGCCCCCAACCAACCGGATACCGGACGGCAACGGTGCGCGAACCGGCGCATTCAGTTCGGCGATGACGGCCGCTGAGACCTTAACCAGCATTGCAACCGGTTCTCCCATCTTGTCGCTGTTGCGATCTGCGAATTGCAGCGATGTTGGCAGGAATGAATCGTCGGTGAACCCCACATCAAACCGTGGAACAAACAGCCGTTCGATACCGTCGCGCGGAATGCCGGTAAGTTGAATCGTGTTTCCGGTGCGTTTCGCCTCGGTGAAGCGATAGCGCGCAAGCAACTTGTCGGCATCCACGGGGCCGCGGAATTCGACGATGAGTGCGATTTGGTGACCGTTGTGCCGCTCGCGCTGCGCATGACAGGCACGCTTTGCGGCCGACTTGCCTGGTGGCACAATGGCTTGAGAGATGGACGCCCATTCGCGGAGAACGTGCTCGGGACTCAATCGCGGCGGGGGTGCAGCGATGGTTGGTTGAGTCGATAGAACGATCGCGGCGCCGATTAGCAAGGATGCGATTGGGAACATCCGATGCGTGGGGACACGGCCCGACTGCATAAAGCAGCCGGCTCGCCGGGATGGGGAGCAATTCATTGTCGGCCTCAAATTGTCCGCACTGCGAATTGTGAAGGGCGTGGAGGGAGGGACTTCAACCGTCGAATGACGGCGCAGGGATGGTAGTTTAGCGGAATCACTGTTGTCGGTGAACAGGAGTTTTGCTTCGACATAAGAGTCATTTGAATATCATGTTAGGTCTCAATGATGCAAATTAATTCACACTGTAATCAAGAGTCGACCCGATCAGTCGCCCGGATGCCGCTGCCAACATTTGAACTCGCGGCCGGGTGGGGGAATGAGCTACACTTGGGGTCGATGTCCCTTTCGTCGCCGAAACCGTAACGCGACCTGCCCTGCCCTTTTCCGCGTAAAGTGTTCTCCATGCGAAGTTTCCTGCTGACTATTTGCCGTTTTTCGATGGCCGCCTGGGTGGGCGGTGCGGCCTTGTTTGTCGTGACCTCGGTGATCGAGCAGAGCGGCCCCAATTTCGATTCGGAAATTCGCGATCACCTCGCGTTGATGCGATTTCCGTTCTACTACGGCTTCGGCTTTTCGCTGCTCGGCGTCGGCCTGCTCTCGGGTTTGGCGGCCTGCGGCCACCCCTCGGTCAGCAAGAAGATTGCGACGACGTTTTTCGCCTGTGCGTCGCTGGCGATGATTCTGATGGTGGTCGATTACGTCTGGATTTATCAGCCGTTGGTCGAACTGATCACACCGGCCGGTGCGGCGAAGTCGGCGGATTTCGTGACGTACCACAAGGCCTCGAAATACATCAACGAAATCGATTTGACGCTGTGCCTGGTGGCCGCGTTGGCAATTTGTTGGCCGCTGGGAACACAATCCCAGGCGAAAACCGATTCGCAGTAACGTGCCGCGCCAATGGGACGAACCAGCCCGCAGCGCAAGCAAGGGTCAGAGCGTTTCACAGCGGGTGTACGTTATGGGAGACGCGGGCTACGCGCTGTCCCACCGCAGTCGCGTTTCAGTCATACTCAATTCCCAAGTTCCGATCGATGCTACGCGCCTTCGCCGAAATGATATATTTGCCCCACCACGAATCGGGGTCCTTCTCGAACTGCTGATTGGCCCGCCCTTCCTTGCCGACATTGTTGGACCAGTCGTCAGTTTCTTCGTTGGTCATGTCGCGGTAGTCGCCCGGGCGAAACTTGAAGGTTCGCTTCGTGTAGCGGGCCATCGCATCGGCAGATTCCGTCAGGGCACAGCCCGATTGCAGGATGCACAGCCCACCCAGTAAGAAAGCACAAACGATGCAGCGCATTGAAGAATCCTCCCTGCTGCAGAGCCGTGACGAGACGACCGCGGGCAGGATGTGTATGATGTGATGTTGGGAACGGAACGAGGCGTGAGAGAGAAGTGAGTGCGGCGTATTTTGCAAAATCACCGTTTTAAGTCCAGACCAGTTTTTCCAAGCAAAGAGTCACGCTTGCGGTTTCGCGAAGACGAACCGCCTGCAACATCCCGGAGACGCACTTGAAACCGCTCGACCTGCTGGTGGTGGCCACTCATCCCGATGACGCAGAAATCAGTGTCGGCGGGACAATTCTTGCATCGGTTGCACAAGGACTCCGAGTCGGCGTTCTCGACCTCACAAATGGCGAGCCAACACCACACGGGAGTCCGGAACTTCGGGCCGCCGAGACAGCACGGGCAACCGAAGTCCTCGGCCTCGAGTTTCGTGAGAATCTGGGCCTGCCGAATCGAAGCCTGCAGGACACGCTCGATGCCAGAAAAATGCTGGCCGGCGTGTTTCGGCAAACGCGGCCGCGGATCATTCTCGCCCCCTACTGGGAAGACGTGCATCCGGATCACGTCGCTGCCAGCCAGTTGTGCGACGACGCCCGCTTCTGGTCCAAACTCAGCAAAACCGACATGCCGGGAGAACGGTTCTGGCCACCGCTGATGCTCTACTACTGGAGCATTCATTTGCGAATTCACCCCAAGCCGGCGTTCGTGTTTGATATCAGCGACCACATCGACCGCAAAATGGAATCGGTTTGTTGTTACGAAAGCCAACTGTTAACCGGCCGTTCGGAGGAGTTTCCGACCGTCCTCGGCGACATTCGCGACCGGTCGCGTTATTGGGGCTGGACGATTGGCACGGCCTATGCCGAACCGTTTGCGTCGCGCGAAGAAATCGGACTGTCCACTTTCGATGCCCTCAGCCAGAGTCACGCATGAGCATTCGCGTTGAGTTTTACGGAATTGCCAGGCGACGGGCCGGTGTGGAATTTCTGGAATCGGAAGGAAACACTCTGGGCGACGTGTTCGATCGATTGCAGGTCGAGTTGCCAACTTTTTCCGCCGCCTGCCTGAAGAACGGTCAACTGCAGCCCGGTTTCCTCGCCAACGTGAACGGCCAGACTTTTTCGTCCAAACGCGAAACACCGCTGAACGACGGAGACGCCGTCCTGATTCTCTCGGCCGACGCGGGCGGATAAAACACAAGTAAAAAGGAAAAAGCCGCCTGAGCCTGTCTCTTTTTTCACCCTTTACTTTTTCCTTTTGACTTTTTGCTTTTCCCTTGCTTTCTCACTGCACGGAACGGAATGGAACGGGTCGATGGCACAAGAGAACGAACAAGTCGAAGACGAACAAGTTGCGGCGACGGAAGCGGTTGCCCAGAAACCGACCAAAGCGCCGAAGCCTCGGCGAATCCATTGGCGGAGCGGGTTGGGAATTCTCATCGGCGGGGTCATCGCCGAGACGACCATATTCAAAGTGTATGCAGACGACGACACGCTCAAAGTCTACAGCACGCTGATGTTTGTCATTCCCATCGTCGGCGGGCTGTTCATTTTGTGGTGGCTGTTTCGGTCCGGTTTCAGTTGGCGAATTCGCTGGGCCGGTATCCTGATTGCTGTGCTGTCGTTTGTCAGTTTCAATTTGCGATATCGCATCGATGGCTTCACGGGCGCGATGTTTCCCATCATTTCGCTACGGTCCGATCCGACTCCCGAGGAACGCATTGCCGTCTACTTCAAGAGCGCTGCTTGCGCGGCTTCGGCATCACCGAATGAAACCGTAGCGGACGATTCGGACAATCCACCGACTTCCGAACGCCAGACTCTGAAATTCACCGAAGACGATTGGCCGCGATTCCGTGGTGCGCAAGGCGATAGTATTGTGCGGGGCGTGACCATCCGCACCGACTGGAAAGAGAACCCGCCACAGGCCCTCTGGCGACACCCCGTTGGGCCGGCCTGGTCGTCGTTCACCATCGCCGACAACTTCTTGTTTACACAGGAGCAACGGGGACTTCAGGAGGTTGTCGTTTGTTATGACGCGTTGACCGGCCGCGAACTCTGGCTGCATGCGAACAACGAACGCCACTCCACCTTGATGGGCGGCACCGGTCCGCGGGCGACGCCGACGCTCTACGAATCGCGACTCTACGTCATGGGTGCCACCGGCATTCTGAACTGCCTCGCCCCACTTACGGGAAGAGTCCATTGGACGACGAACATCCTGGAAGACGCCGGCGCCGACGGCAAGGCAGTCGGCAACGTCGAGTGGGGCATGGCCGGTTCTCCCCTGGTGTTCGATGATGTCGTTGTCGTCAATCCAGGTGGTGACCAGGGCAAATCGGTCATCGTTTACGACCGATTGACGGGCGAGCAGAAATGGGCCAACGGCAAACAGCCCGCCAGTTATGCCGGGCCAATCCTCGAAACGATTCGGGGAAAACCGCAGTTGCTAATTTACGACGCCATCGGCGCGGCAGGATACGATCCGCAAGACGGAAAGGAACTGTGGCGATTCGGCTGGACCAACTCCCCAAGGATCAACGTCGCCCAGCCCATCGTTCGCGACGAAAGTCTGGTGCTGATCAGCAGCGGATACGGCACCGGCAGCGCGCTGCTCGAAATTGACAACGCAAACGGCAACAATTGGACCGTCAAACCGCGCTGGCAAAAACCGGGCCGATTCAAACTCAAATTCAACGATGCCGTCTACAAAGACGGCTACCTGTACGGCCTCGACGAAGGCATTCTGGCCTGCATAGAATTCAAAACCGGAAAGCAAATGTGGAAACGCGGCCGCTTCGGTCACGGTCAACTCCTGCTCATCGACGATGCCGACCTGTTACTGATTCAGGCGGAAGACGGCAGCGTCGTCCTCGTGCCAGCTACCCCCAACGGATTCCGCGAAACCGCCCGCTTTCAAGCACTCGACGGCAAGACATGGAATCACCCGGTGCTCAACCGCGGGCGGCTTTACGTTCGCAACTTCCAGGAAGCGGCCTGTTACGACCTGTCGCTGCGCTGAGACGGGGAGATAAGGAGTGACGGAGTGCGATGTTTTCGTATCTCTCGTTCCGCGATCCCTCCGTCGCACACCGACCAAGAAGCGCGCTCGTCGCTCTTCCCGTTGGTCGCCGACGCATCTCGCTGATAAGATGGTCTGGACGATGAACTTCGTTCGTTCCGATTTGCAGTTCCGCCGATTTCTCGGAGGCCGTAATGTTTCGATCGCGACCGCTACGTCACATCCTGTTTGGAACGACTGTCTTGCTCGCTGCGCTCCTACTCTCGCCGCAGGCGCGTGCCGACCGCTTCACCTATACCGACAAGCAAGGTGAGACGGTTAACGTCGAGGCGCGGTTGGCCGGTTCCGGGCAGGGAATGCATGCGTTGGAACTGGACGACGGCAGCATTCGGCTCGTTCCACAGCGGGCCGTCACCAAACGCGAAGTGGCCGAAGGTCCGGAGCCAATCGACACCAACGAGATGATCGAACGGCTGACCGAAAAATTCGGGAAAGAAAAGTTTCGCGCCTACGACCGCAAACCGTATGTCATCGGCGTCGTGCTTGCTGCCCCGTTGCCCAAGTCGCACGAATCGCGCGTCCGCGGCCTGCTCGCAACGGCGGCGACGTTCATGCGCCGGGTGGAAACTAATTTCATGAAGTACGCCCGCAACGTTCGCTTCCCGACCAAACCACCGCGATTTCCGCTGGTCCTGCTGATTTTTGAAAGTGACGATGACTTTGAAACTTACACGAAAGAGGTGACCGGGCAACGGGGAATCTCGGCACAGAACATCGCCGGGTTCTATTCGGGCCTGTCGAATTGGCTCAGCATCCGGCTGACGGAATGTTCCGACTTCGAGGTTCCGTTGCACGAAGCGATCCACCAGCAGGTTTACAATCGACACGTGCTGCAGCGACTCGGTCCCACACCCGCCTGGTTCAATGAAGGCATCGCCACCGGCTTCGAAGGTGACGGCACAAAGATCAGCGGCAACCCCACGCTGCTCAATGCCCGTTACGCATTGCGGGCCAACAAGGCGGCCGCCATCGATTGGGCGAACGTCGTCGGCGACGACAAAGCGTTTCGCGGCGACGTGCTGGCCGGCGATGCCTACACGCACGCCTGGAGTTTACACTGGCTGCTCGTCACCAAGTACAAGGTCGCCTACAGCAACTACGTCAAAACGCTCGCGCAACAGCAGGCGCTGAGCAAAGTCACCGCCGAAGAACGAACCCGCGAATTTGAAGAGGCGTTCGGGAAAAGCGTC
>CAUZOL010000208.1:0-11905 GCA_963581435.1 Planctomycetota bacterium | reverse complement strand
GGCGATGATAGTCAGATCGAAAAAGTCGAAGCGGGAAAACGGCTGTTCGTCAAAATCGAAGACGCAGATCTCGCGGTACTCGAACTGGGCGAAGCCGTCGATGTTCAGGTTCAGGTGACCGGCGGAGACTCCGAAACAATCAAGTGCTATCCGGTCGGCCGCAACGTTCGCATCGTTCTCGGCAGCATTCCCACGCGTCTGGGAACTCCAAAGCCGGGCAACGACTCGCTTGAAGTGAAGGGCGATGACACGGTCAAGGTGACCTATGTTGATCGGCACACCGCCGACCGCAAGTTCGATCAGGAAGTCACCTATGACGTGATCGTAGTTGGTGACGGCGTCGTCTCAGTTACCGACGGCGCATTCAGCGAATCTTTGGGTGGTGTTGTGCTGGGTAAGTCGGTCAACGTGCAGATCGCCGATGCCGATCGTGACCTCTCGCCTGAGGCCGACTCCATCAAAGCGGTCGTCGAGGTTCTTCGCCGAAAGACCGACGAAGAATTGGAAGCCGAAGCCGCCGATGCAGCGCAAGCACCCGCAGAGAACATCCCTGCCGACGATGACGTTGACGGCGAACCCAAAATCGACAAGTTCAAACTGATCGACCGAGTGGAGGTCACACTGACCGAAGCGCGAATCGTGCGTGAGTTGGCCTCTGTCAATTCCCAATTGCCGGCCGCGACAGATGACGCCGACAAGGCCGCAAAGCAAACCGGGCAGGCAAAAGAAGAAGCAGAGAAACAACAGGCGAATGAACCCGCGGACGATTCAATTCACAGCGGCGTCTTCCGCGCAATTGTCCCATTGGCGAAGACCGAAACGGTTGTCGAGGGGGACGCAATTCTGCAGGCAATTGCCGGTGACGTGGTTCGCGTCACGTATCTCGACGAGCGACACAGCGGTGAGGGAATCGCCCAGCTCAAAGCGGAAGCCCGCGCTATCGAAGGGGATCTGAGCGGCGTCCGCGTCACCCGCGCAGAAATCAGCGACCGCGAACTGAAGATCAAGACGTCGCTGAAGAGCGCAAACGCCCTGACAAACATCGGCAACCGGTATAAGGAATTCGGTCTGAAAGCCAATGCCGACGTGAAGTACAAACAGGCTTTAGGGATCTGCGAAGAAACAATGAAAGAGGCTCGATCGCTCGGCGGTCGCCTGCTCGAAGAGACCTACGTGCAGTTGTGGCAAGTCTATTTTGAAATGGACCGTCTGGAGTTGGCCGCCGCGATGGCACAGCGATTGCAACAGGAGTTTCCGAACAGCGGTTTCGTCGATGATGCTTTACTACAGTTGGCCGACGTCGCTCGCAAACAGGGCAATTTACGGCGAGCGATCGGCATCTATACACGGCTGGCAAGGATTGAGAAGAGTCAACTGCGCGGTGAGGCCCAATTTGGCATCGCTCAATGCTACGAGCAAATGGCCGAAGCCGCCCCCGAGGCCGGTGCAGCACAACTTTACGATCGCGCGTTCCTCGAATACCAGAAAGTCTACGAACAATTTCCCGATAGCGGTCGTGTCGGCGAAGCGGTTGCCAAGATGGCAAACTACTACTACCGCCAGAAGGATTATGGCCGAGCAATCGACACGTTTGAAACGGTTCTGGCCAATCACCCCGATGCCAAGTTTCTCGACGTCATTCTGTTCAACTACGGTCGATGTCTCTATCGAATGAAACGACGCCCGGAAGCGCGCCGGCGATTTGACCAGCTGATCGGCGATTATCCCGAAAGCCCGCTGGCAGCCGATGCGAAGAAGATTTCCGATGCGTTGACAGCCGCAGGCGGGTGAGACAACAAAACAAGGCTCGGTATTCGGTAGCGGATTCAATCCAAAGATTTTCCGACAGGTCGGTAACAGCCGTTTCGGCTCATATCGCAAAAGGCGTGAGGACTATGAAACAACGAATGTTTGCGGCGTTCAGCTTGGTTTGTGTTCTGGGGATTCTGGTCTCCGCTCAGGATACGCCCAAACCGGCTGTCCCGGACGCGGCCGCACAGGTTGACCCGATTAACCAACAGGCAACCCAGCTGGAAGGCGAACTGGGAAAGTACAAAGATTCAGACGCCGTTGCCGCTGATACGATGGTCAAGCTGGTCGATCTTTACCATCAACACGGTCGCGTCTTCGGTTTGGTTCGGATCGCGCAACGCTTCGTCACCGCTCATGCATCAGATAAGCGTCACGCCGATGTGATGTTGAAGCTGATTGACGGGCTGGAAGCAACATCTCGAAACGCCGATATGGCCGCCGCCTGCCGACAGTTTCTTGATCGATACGGCAAATCGGAGCAGGCGCCATCGATCGAAATACGACTTGCCAACGTGCTTGACCAATCGACCGACCGCACGGCATCGGCGAATGCTCATCGTGCCATCTGGCAGCGGCAACCACAAACCGAGATTGGCCGCCAACACGGCGCTTTGGCGGTCAGCCACTACTCGCTGGTCAACAACAAGGCGGTCTACTCGAAGGCTGCGGAACTCGCCGACGAAATGCTCGAAAAGTTGCCCGCCGGTTCGTTCACCGAAGAGGTCGGTTCACAGGGGGTTGCGCAATGGCGGCGCGGTAGCGAATGGGCTAAGAGCAATATCGTCGCCCAGAAAATGATTAAGAAGAACATTCCCCGTGATAAGCAGCGGCTGCGTCAACTGCATTATTACATGGGCGAAAACTATCAGAATCTGGGGCAATGGGCGAACGCCGTCGCCAGTTATCGTCAGGCGCGCGCTCAGGGTGATACGGCCGATTTGCACATGCGCATGATTTATGCCATGTACCAGAATGCTGCCACAAAACCGCCTGAAATGGCGGCCCAAACGACAGACTACATGCGGAAATATCCTCAACGAATCGATCGTTTCACGGCTCAAAGTCACCTGGCTCAAGTGCAGTTGCGGGGGACCGATGCCGACAAGGCCGCCGGCCTGCAAACTCTAAAGCAGTTGTTGCCGGTCGCCCCTCGCACAAATAGCAACGCCTCGTTGTTTGTGCGGCTTTCGGGGTCCGAGCCGCCGCAACTCGCTGCACTCGAACAGTCATTACGCACTGCTGTAACGCAGTCGAAGATTCCCTATGAAACCGCCTACATTCGTTACGTGTTGGCTTTTGAAGTTCTTCGTGATCGTTTGAAGGCCCCCGCCAAAACAAAACAGGTGATGCGTGAACTGATCTCTCAGTCGCCGACAAACGACGGACATACTCAAAACTCCGTCAACTGGCTGTTGTACAACCCGGCCAACGAAAATGAGTTTAAGGCGGATGTTGCTCTCATTTTGAAAGCGCGACGGCAGCACATTCATCTCGCCGCATTTCGCAACATGCCGGCGGCATGGGCAAAGGCGGCACGAAAGAATAAAGATCACAAGCAGCATGCCCAGTTCGTCCAGGCAGAGTTGGCCAAGGTGGACGCGGAACCGTTCATTAAAGAATGGTATGCCGGTTCTGCCAGTACAACCAGCGCAGCTGCTGCACAGGCTCGCACGCGGTTGCTCGCCCCGGCGGTATTCAACACGCTCAGCGACGATGCCATCCGCACACTGTTGAACGCGCAGGCTTATTACTACCGGCACTATGCCCCGGGGAATCAGCGAGCTCAAACTGGTGCAACCTATGCACGTTTCGTCGCAAAGTTTCCAAAAGATTACGCACTGGCGATTGCCTATCTCCAGTCGGCCACCGATTACGGTCCCGCGGAACTGGCGCGAGAAGCGGCCCTGCACTTGATGAAGTTCAAGCCCGAGTCATCCGATTCGGATTTATTTCGGCGTCTGATGATCGCCGCCGATAACAACAAAGATGCCGCGCTCACCCGGCAGGCGCTGAACTGGATCACCCAATCAGAGCAGGCTTTCGGCAAGAAGCTCGGTTACGCGTACTACATCGGCGACTTCCTGGTGAAGTACGAACTGCAAAACGAAGCCGTCGCGTATTGGCAGTCGCACGTCGATCTTGATCGAAGCAACGTCGATTGCCGACATTGTGCCGAACGATTGCTCGCACGGATTGAAGGGGCCCCGCGAATTCCATTTCTACAAAAACTGGTGACAACGCCGTCCGATTATCACGGCACGTACTCCATGTGGTTGGCCGGGGAGTTTCTGAAGGCTGGCAATCTCGATGCATTCGTACAGACGTTGCAGGCCAGCCGCAAATCGCAGGACGAACGTCCGTTTCGCAATTGGGGAATGGAAGACGCCCCGGTGCAAGCGTGGATCGACCGCTACCGCAACGACAAAGAAGCTACACCCGAACAGAAACAACGTGTCTTCACTGCCGCCCGCGATCTGCGCGTGCTGCGGTGTTCGGCAACTGCCACACTGGCCCTATTGGAGTTGGTGCCGGCAGCAACACAAAAACCCATCCCGCGCCTGCTGGCATACCAAGCGGCGACCCGCCTGGTTTATGACTCCTCTTATGACTGGGATCGGCTGCGACCGTATGTCGATGCGGCTCTCTTGCGAAAGGATTACATTTCTGCGGCGACTCTTCTCTCAGGCATGCTGTCCAACATTTCCGGTGTCGATGTCACGCGCAAACAGTCGGGCCGCGAAATGGTGGCCCAAAGTTATTCGAGAATGGGTGCTGTCGGACTAACAATCGACAGCGATAGCCCCATTGCCCCGCTGCTGCAGGCGGCCCTCTACTTGCGGCTGGGTGACGAGAAAATCGCCTACGATGCCTATCTGGCGAACAAAGCGCTATTCGATGAACATCGCAACGAAGTGCCGGTTGATCTGCTGTTGTTTGTCTGTGAAAGTCACATGGCGGCCGGCGGTGACGACAATTATGACCGCGTCGAAGACCTGCTGCGATCGTGGGTGGTCAAGCACAGCGAATCGAAGCAGTTCGACAACAAAACGAAGGCGAAAGTCCAGTTGCTGTTGGCAAGCAATTTCGCCAAAGCTCACCGGTTCGATATTGCCCGCAGCGAATTCACCACCGTGCTGAACCGCTACCCCGACACGCCGCAGGCCCTCGAAGCCGAATTCGGCATCGGCGAGACCTTCATGGAGCAAAAGGTCTTCGATCAGGCCGAATTGGTTTTCGACAAGTTGGCGAACAGTCGCGATGCCGACGTCGTCGTCCGCGCGCAGTTCCTGCGCGGCGTGCTGGCCTATCGTCGCGGCGATCGTGACGAAGCCCGCGAAATTTTCCGAGGCGTCCTCGAACGCGTCCCGGACATCGAATTGGCCAACCGTGCGTTGTTCAGCCTGGCGGAAGTCTTCGGCGATGAAGAACGCTACATTGACCAGTTGAACCTGCTGCGGACTGTCGGGCGTTTGGGACGAAGTAGCAAACGCTGGCACAATCCCGGAACATCGTTGTCAATCGTTGTTCAGGACAGCGATCTGGGCATCAGCCGTGGACGAAGCGAGATTCGTGTTATCGTCACCACCGAACCGGGTGGCGATGTTGAGGAAATCAAACTGACCAGCGGTGGCGCGGGCAAAGGCCTTTTTCGGGCCGATCTGGACACACGGCTTGGACAGGTTGTTCAGCGCGACAAGGTTCTTCAGTTGACCGGCAAAGACACGATCAAATGCGATTACCCGGAAGACTTCAAGAAGGAATTCCATCGTATCCCGCTGTCCGATGTCGAAATCCACATTGCAGCAGACGGCGAATTTGAAATCGCCAGCAGCCAAATCGTCGATCAAGAAGAACTGTCCATTACGACTCAGTTGCAGAAAGAGAACGAAGACGCAGAAGATCAAGACCAGCGAGTGTCGCAGGTCCGGCCGGCTAATCAAATCAAGCCAGGCAACACCATCTACATGCGAACCAAAGATGGCGACCGCGATCTGACGGGCGATGTTGATCGCATCGTCGTCAAACTGAAGGCCGAAAGTGGCGACGAAGTACAGGTCTTTCTCAGCGAAACCGACGCACACAGCGGCGTATTTGAGGGAACTGCCAAAACCGGCGAACTGCCCGCCGGCGCACTCGCCAGCGATACGGCCATCGAACACAGTCCGCTGATGGCGATCGACCAGGACAAGGACTCATTCTGGTTAAGTGAACCGGACGGCGCGACACCCAAATCGTTAACCATCGACATGAAAGACCTCAAACTCGTCTCGCGACTACGGGTCTCCACTCCCGAGGCGGACCGTCGGGCATTTGTTCGCGGAGAACTCTTAGGCAGCAACGATGGAAGATTTTGGTTCCGCGTTGCCGGCAATCCGGCCTTACCTCAGGTCGAACCGGTGGCCGATGACTTCGGGCAAATGACGCGGCGTGTGTTTTCGGGCAACTACACAAACTACTCCACGTGGAATCAGGTACTCAATCTGGCCCGCAATTCGCAGCCGACCGAAGAGGGTCAAGCCGACGAGTTGGAATGGAAACGCCCGGAAGACCCGGAAGATGAAAAGGCAAAGAAGAAACCGTATGCGGTCGTCTGGCACGGCAAGTTGGTTCAAGAACGCGACGGAGCCGCCCGCATTCAAGTTCAGGGGGCGCGCACCGCCATCGTCGTCGATGGCAACCTGCAGCTACCCGTTGGTCCGGGCGGCCGGTCCGTCGATGTCTGGCTTGATCGCGGAACGCACGAGTTGACAATCTTTGCCGCTGCCGCTGGCACGCAAACAGCTTCGGCCAGGATGGCCCGCGCCGATCACAACTCAGCGGATGTCACATTGGTCCCGTTCCAGGAAGCCGACTTCGACCTGACCAATCCTGCAGCGCGGCCGGCCTTGGTCCGCGACATCCCGCGCACGGAAATTAATGAGACCGAATGGAATTTTGCCTTCGATCCGCACGAACTGCGTTTCGTGCGATTTATCATTCATGAATATCTGGGCGAAGCGATTGCCGTAAACAACATTGAGATTGCCGGCGAAGACGCCGATCAAATCTACATTCCGACCGAAGCTGACGTCCTCTCCCTTTCTGAAAACAACGTTCTCGAAATCGCCGGCGGCGACATTGTCACGGCCACCTACACCGACGAATTCACACAACGACAATCGGGGGGAAGCCGCCTGATCACGGCGCAATTGACAGCCACTTATTACAACGCAGCCGTTTCACCCATCGCCTACGATTTCGTCAAACAAAATAACGGCACGGTGATCACGCAACGTAAAGAGCTGATGCGAATCGATCCTGGCGAACGGATCATCATCGAAATCGTCGATTTCGATCGCGATCAAAGCAACAAACCGGACACTGTAAAGTTCGAGGTCATCGTCAACGATGGAATGCCTGTCGAATTTGAGGCGACAGAAAACGACGACTATTCCGGCACGTTCACCAAGGAAATTGATACCAGCCCGAATTCCGAGGCCGACAAGATTCACGTCAAGCGGGGTGACCGCGTCTACCTGAGATATATCGACTCCCAAAACACCTTCCCCGGCCATGCGGTTGCCCGCGAGTCGGTCGTCTTCGTGAACCAGCCCACCGAGGGACAAGTGCGAATTGTTGAAACCCGCGTGCAGCCGCAAGATCCCGAAACCAACCGTCCGGCGGTGATTTCGTATTTGCCTCGTAATCCGGAGCAGAAAGTTGCCAGCGTTGCGTTCGAGGCGCCGTTAACCGTCGAAGTGATCGATCCGGATGCCGCCAAAGACAGTCGCAGTTCGATCACGGTCCAGTTGAAAACGACCGACGGCGCAACGGTTGATGTGCGTTGCGTTATCTCGAACGCATTCGCAAAGAATGCTCTGCCCGCCGATGTAAACTGGGCGCTGCGAGAAGGCCGTTTTGTCGGCCAGGTAATCCAACAGTTGGGAAGCAAGAGCAGCCCGGCAGTGGTCCCGGTCACTATCGGCATGCCGCGTAACATCATCGGCGGCGCAATCGATCCGGAAGATGTCGAGGGGGGCGGACTTTCCGATCTCGACCGCAACCTTATCACACGCGTGCTGAATCTGACCGGACAAGACAAGATTTCCGCCGCATATCAGGATTTGTTGAGGCCGGCCGCACCCGCCAAGACCTTGACGTCGCAGGGGCGTCTGGTCACCAATGGCACGCTGGCCTGCACCGGCCGCGGTTACGATAACGAAATCACGCAGGTCCACGTCGGCGAAAAGCTATTCCTGATCGTTGTCGATGCCGACCAGGACAGTTCCGACGAGCGCGACGCCGTCGAAATTGAAATCACATCCGAATTCGGTGAGAAAGAGACGTTCCGCCTGCCCGAAACTCTCGCGCACAGCGGCATATTTTCCGGTTCCGTCACTCTGAAATCGAACGAGCAACCGACAGCTGGCAATCTCAATCCTGAAATGCCGGTGATCGAATGCTACTTCGGCGATACGCTGCACATTAAGTATATCGATCTCATCGCAGGAACCGAAAAGGGGCAACTCGAAGTGCTACGCGACGTTCCAGTCGTCATCGGCACCGACGGGCTGGTGTCGGCCTTCAGCAAAACATTTAACGATGAAAAACTCGCGGTTGAGACAAAATTTCACATTGCCGAAAGTTATTTCGAGCTGTTCAAAAGCCATAAATCTCTTGGACGCAACGAAGAGGAACAGGCCGACCTCAAAGCGGGGCGACGTATTCTTTCCGAGGTGATGGAAGATTACCCCGATCCGAAATATACCCCTCGCATCGCGTATTTGCTCGGTCAATTTTCGCAGGAATTGCAGCAGTGGGACGATGCGATTGAATCGTATGAGATGATTATCCGCCGATTTGGTGACCACACACTGGCTGCTGATGCACAGTACAAGCTGGCCCAATGTCATGAAGAGTCGGGGGATTTCGATCAGGCATTGGAAGCATACGTCACGCTCGCGGCAACCTATCCCCGCAGCCCGCTCATTGCCAACGTCATGATCCGTATCAGCGATCATTTTTATCGCGGCAAGAACTACAAAGTCGCCGCGCAGGTCGGCGAAAAGTTCCTCGAGAAGTTTTCCAACCATCAATATGCCTCGCGGATCGCGTTCCGCGTGGGGCAGTGTTTCTATAAAGATAAGAACTACGTCGGGGCCGGCGCGGCATTCGATCGATTCTCCAAGAAGTTCCCCGAAGATAATTTGACGGCCGATTCACTATTTTGGTCAGGCGAAAGTTTTCGCATGGCGAGGAACAATCGGTTTGCATTCCAACGTTACAATCGCTGTCGCTGGGACTTCCCCGCCAGCGACGCTGCCAAATACGCGCGCGGCCGATTGGCCCTGCCGGAGATGCTGCAACAGTTCGAGGCAGAGGTGAACAGTCTCGATGACAACAATTAGGTTTTCGAATCCGCTTGCGGTTTAGCGGGCCTTCGAAAAATCAGACCATTGCCAGTTGGCAAGTGGCGCATCGCTTTTAAATCAGACATCACCCGTTTACGATTCCCGCCCCCAATTTCCTGCCACGGTTTTTATGAAATACCTACTCAGCATCCTGCTGCTGTCGATGACAATCGGCACGGCCGATCTCTCTGCACAACAACCCCCAGCCGCCGACACGCCAGCCATTCCCGGCGAACCTGCTGCCGGTGATGTGGCGGACAGCGGAACGGATACACCAACCGCCGAGGCAGATGCGGGGGCCGGCGCAACGGCAGATGCGGGAGCCGCCGAATCGGCGGGGGACGAAGACGACCCCGACGATGAGGACACTGAGTCGATGGACGAAGGGTCGTCAGTCACTTCCGTACTCGACGAAGTACTAAGTACTGGCGCGATCGGATTACTGCGTGATGGCGGGATTTTCATGTGGCCCATTCTCCTCATGGGAATCATCGCAGCAGGCGTGATCATCGAGCGCTACCGCAGCCTCAAACTGATGACCAGCGACACCTCGGCGCTACGATCCGAAGTTCTCGACTTGTTGCAGCAGGATCGCGTCGAAGAAGCGCACCGGCTCTGTGATCAGCAACAGGGACCGGTGCCGGCCATTTTGGGGGCAGGACTGCGAAAATTCCTCCTGCTGCGGCGGCTGAATTACGACCCCGCCAAAATAGAAGAGCAAGTCGTCAAGGCAATGGACGATTACAGCGTGCACATTGTGGCCGCGTTAGAACGGCATCTTCCCGTTCTGGCAACCGTGTCCAGTGTCGCACCAATGCTCGGTTTCCTGGGAACGGTGCAAGGGATGATCGTCGCGTTTGAAGACATTGTCGCGAAAATGGGTGAGATGAACATCGTTGAAGCCGCCGCATCCGGCATCAGCGTCGCGCTGCTGACGACATGTTTCGGGCTGATCATCGGCATTCCTGCTTTCATTTCATTCAATTATTTTTCCAGCGTCATCAATCGCTTCGTTCTCGATGTCGAAGAATCGGCCACCGATTTGATTGAGACGGTCACCCTGCACATGGCGTTGGAGCAAGCGGAAGAAACACCGACAACTGCGTAGCTGTTGCAGAAATGCGGTCGCGTCCTGACCGAAACACAACTGGCTCAACTCACTGCGAAATTCGGATTCCATGAAACAGCGTCGTCGCAACAAACTGCTGATCGAATCGCCGGCCAGCGCCACCGGCGACATTGCGTTTAACCTGATTGTGTTTTTCCTCGTGTGCGCTTCGGTGCAACCCGATAGTGGCCGCAAGCAGACGATTCCCAAGGCGGAAACGGTTCCCGAAGAAAAAAAAGAAACCGAGAACATAAGCATCGACCTCACGCGGACAACAGTCGCCATCAACTCGGAAAAGGTCGATATCCGCCGATTCCCACTGCTGATGCGTGCCAGGCTGCGCGACAAGAAAGCCCCGGAAGATCGTGTTGTTATCGTCAAAAGCGCCCCCGAGGTGCCATACGATCGCTGGATCGACGTCACCGCAATGATTGAAGATGCCGGCGGTATTATCACGCTGCAATTGGAAGAAGAACGCGAAGTCACGCTTCCCGAATAGTCTCCGGCATCGGGTACTCGCAAGCGGCCGAAACTTGAAAACGACTCATTGAACCCAGAACGATGAAGATCAAACGCAAAGTATCGCAGGCAACGGTTCCCAGTATGGCGATGGGGGACATTGCATTTAATCTGTTGATTTTCTTCGTCATTCTCGCGCGTGCCGAAGACGACAGCCACTTGCAATGGACTGCAGCTGACGCTCCGAATCTGGAAAACGCCGGCCACTCACTTGTCAGCGTATTGGTCGATAAGAAGAACCGACTCTATCTCAATGGTCAGGAAATCGGCATCGCGCAATTGGCAGGACGCGTCGAATCGTTGTTGGGAAATCGTCCTGCAGGGGAACGGACGGTGGTCCTCAAAATCCACACCGAAACTCAGGCGCAGCGATTCGAGCCAATCATCGAAGCGATCAGCGAGGCAGGTGGAGATTTGGTCCATATTCTGGAAGACGACAAGAAGTGACCCCGTCGATAGCGCGCCGTCGGCAGGTTTTTCGTCATCGACGATTTCGAGTACAATAACACGCATTATTGAAACGATAACGGGCCGGCTGTTTTGGCCCGAACATTTGACGCAAGAGGCAACGATATGCCAAGTATCAAAGATCAAGTCACCGGAACCGAAGCGACACGTCCGGGAGTCGGCGGTGAGTTGAAGCAACTCAAATCGAATGGCGCAGCGTCGGCCGGCGAATTGCGTGAATTCATCGGGTCGCTCAAGGGCAAAAGTCCGCAGGAAGTTCTGGGGGCGGTTGCTCAAAGCGGTTTAACACGCGGCATTGTGCAGGCGACGATCGGTTTTGTGGTCGTGCTGATCACCTTCTCGGTCGTTCCGTACGGTTACAACAAAATCTGGCCATCGACAGATGACTCCACGGCTGCAAAAACAACGGACGATGATCAGTCGACCGAAGCTGAACTCGGCGCCGACGAAACGGCAAGTTCGAAGCAGCCGGTTGCGGCAGCCGATGACGTTCCCGCTGGAGCAGGCAAATTGACTGATGCACTCGGCATTGGCGAGACAAAAACATCGGACCCGAATGCGAATCCGCTCGAATCGAAGTCGAACCTCGAGAATCTGCTTGATGGAG
>CAUZOL010000207.1:0-11972 GCA_963581435.1 Planctomycetota bacterium | reverse complement strand
CGAATCGCTCAAATGCCGCAATAGCCATCCTTGGCCTCCCTGGATCATTCGTAAACAATTTGCTGGATGGCACTCCTAACAAATCACGGCTTTCTGAGCGACATTAATTTCTCGAACGGTCCTTACCCTTACGGTACGACTCGCTCGGCTTCGTCGTCCAGTCACCGTCCACGTCACCAAAGCCCCAGTAGGAGACAATCGCAGTTGGGGGTTTCTTCGAGATCCCGCTCATCAAAGCGAGATAGCCTCCTGCCGAGGCACCGGCGACCACGAGTCGCGACGGATCGGCATGGAAAAGCGTTGGCCCCGATTTGCGCACCCACTCCAAGCCCTCTCTGAGGTCGGCAATGATCTCTGGGAGTTTTGCCTCAGGAGCCAGACGGTAATCGAGCGAAACGAGTACAAACCGCTGCTGTTCGGCTAAGTCCTTCAGTTGTTTGGGAACTCCCGAACGGCTGCCCATAATCAACGCCCCACCGTGAAGCCAAACAATGACCGGCCGCTTGACGGAGTCATTGTGCCGATACACATCGGCTTGAATCTTCAACTGATCGACGGTTTTGTAAACGAAAGTCGATCTGGAGAACTGCGCCGTTTCGTCGGCGGCCTGAAGGCGTTCCGGAACAGAAATGCAGAATCCGGCCAGAAGACTGAAAATCCAAGCTGCAACATTTCGAGTCTTAAGGCGGTTTCCCATGGTTCCCCATTCATACAATTCGAAGGCCACGTTGCAGGAAGTCGTATGTCGGATTGGCAATGGATGCGTCGGCACGCTGGTCGGTCGGCGCGTGGTTGTGGTCATTCACTCTTGCGATTTGGGTCGTTCAAAATGAAACGGGCAATGCGGTCTGAAATCTTCTTCGGATTCGCATGCTCACAATTCGAAAGAACGGCGATTGTCAGTTTCGACTCAGGATAGTAAGCCAGGTCAGAGCGAAACCCGCTGATCCCTCCGCCGTGTCGAACAACCTGCTGATTGGCCAACCGCGACGACCGGACACCCATGCCATAGTTAAATGACTTCCCATCGTTGAGTTTTCCCGGAGTCGTCATCAGATGCACGGTTTCAGCTTGCAGCAATCGATGCGCGAAGAGCCCGCGTTGCCACAATATCAAGTCCCCCACGGTTGCCGCGACATTTCCGGCACCGACAGTTTGACTGAGACTGATGTGAGGGGCGTTCCGCAGCGTGCCTCCCCACCGAGTATAACCAGTCGCACGATGCGGAATAATGGTCTGCGACCTGTCGCAATGTGAATGTTGCATTCCAAGTTTCTTGAAGAGTCGGCTCTCGACAAACTCGCGAAACGATTCGCCGGATGCTTGTTCGACGATCAGCCCCAACAGAAAGTAGCCCGAGTTGCAATAACGGTGCTTCTCACCCGGTTGAAATTCGAGTGGGAGACTTTGGAATCGACCGAGCACCTCGTCCTTCGATACATCCAGCGGCCGTTCTCGACGATATGCCGGCAGACGGGTGAAGTCCTTCACTCCCGACGTGTGCTGAAGGAGATGTCTCACGGTGACCGCTCGACCGTGCGCTGGGTAATCAGGAAGGTATTTCATCAATGGAGCTTCAATATCGATCTTGCCCTCGTCAAACAGAAGGAGGACAGCGGCCGCCGTAAATTGCTTCGTAATGGATCCAATTCGGTAGACGGTCTCTGCTGTTGCGGACGCATTCAGTTCGACGTTGGCCAAGCCGAAACCCTTCACAGCAAGGACTTTGTCCCCCACCGCGACACCAATGCTTAATCCGACGACGCTGTCGACATTGATCGCCTGGTTACCGACCGTCACGACGAACTCGGAAACGTCCCGAGGATCATCGGCAATCGCCTTCGCGCTGAGTAAGCTGCAGACAAGAACAGCGATCAAGGCACGTCCTCTCATCGTTTCAGAACCTTCGCTTTGCCCAAGAGACTCACAGCTTTCATCGTCGCCCAGACGAGGATCGCAATCAAGAACATGATTGCGTACTCAGTCAGTGGAATCCACGTGATCTGGTGAAGATGTCGCAGGCCGATGCGGAAAAACACAAACGTGGCCGCCGAAATATAGACTATCAGAAATCCAAAGCGAGCGGGCAGCGACAGCCCAAGTCCATGCATTTGAGTCACGACAAACAGACCTGCAAATCCAAAGCAGAACATCTGCCACAAGTCCGGGGCGTTGTTGAGCGCCACCAGCGTTCCGTGAATCAGAACGAGGACTTCCTGTGTGACCATCCACCACTTGTTGACGTGCATACGAGTGAAGAACAGGCTGCCCTGCAGCATTAGCAGAAACATGTAAAGAAACCCGAGTAGATGTCCCGACGTGCTTACCATCGGGTGGTACCAGAACGTGTAGATAATCGCCCACGCAAAATAGTAGCCATGGTACTTCCGTAACGCCCTCGCCGACTCCTCCATCAGACTGCCTTTGACCTTTGTTCCAAAGAACAACCCGCGGCGCTGGTTTTCCATCAACAGCACAATCACGAGCAAGAGGATCACTGACCATTGCGAGCTTTGCTCTGGAACATCAATCGCCAGTCCGTCGTAGAAAACGTGCGTCTGTATGAAGTGCAGTGTGATGAAAATGGCGTTGGCAATCAGAGCCACAACGTTGATGCGGCTTAGCGAATTGCGGTAGCCGGCTGCTCTTGACTGTGCCCACCAGATCAACCACCAGACGGTGAGTTGATGTGCGGAATACAAGCCCCAGACCGATAGTCTTGTCCAGATGGTTGGGGAGGCGCTGACCCACGGATACCAAAAGGCGATCTCACGATCCGGCCGCAGTTCAACTGCTTCCAGCCAGGGACCACAAATCCAGATCAGCCCGGTAAAAACCAAGCTGAAAGCGATGCCAATAACCAACCCGAGTTTCTGGCTCAACTGATGTCGAGATGATTCATTCTCCATGCACCGAGTCTACAAAGCCACGCGATGTTGCCATACTCAGATCGTTGCGAACGCCGGACCCGCTGTCCCGATTTCTGTTCGCGACCCTGCCGACAATCCAATCTAACGACGATCTTTGGCCCACTCTCCCATCGCCCCATCGCGGGCGTAGAGTTCTTGTGGCTGCGAGACGGTGGCGATTGTGCTACAATCATGGTCCATCCGACGGAATCCTCGCAGGCAGCCCACCGTGAAAAGACTCGCCTTCATCATTCCCGCATCCTTCACCCTGTTGATGACTTTTTGCCAGCATGTTGCGCATGGCGAGACGCTGCCGGCTGGCGACCGGGCGTTTTTTGAAAACAAGATCCGTCCGGTGCTGGTGAAGCACTGTTATGAATGCCATGCGTCCAATTCAGACGAGCTGGGTGGAAAACTTCTGCTGGATAGCCGCGACGGAATTCGAAAAGGGGGCGAATCGGGGCCGGCGCTTATCAGCGAAAAACCGGATACGAGCCTCATCATTCAATCGCTTCGTTACGACGGCATCGAAATGCCGCCCGACCAACAGTTGCCGGAATCGGTTGTGAACGATTTTGTGAAGTGGATCCAGCGCGGAGCGCCGGATCCCCGCACAGTGGAAGCGCTGCGGAATGCGAAGTTATCAGAAGACCAAAAGTCTCTGTGGTCGCTGCAGTCAATCAAAACCCGTTCGCTTCCCGACGTTCGAAATAAAGTATGGCCACAGGATCCGCTGGATCGTTTTGTGCTGAAGCGTATCGAAGCGGCCGGATTGGCGCCGACTCGCGGTGCCGATTCGCAAACACTCGTCAGACGACTCTATTACGACCTGACTGGTTTGCCGCCTGCGATGGAAGAAGTCGAGCAGTTTGTGACCGCACACCAGCGTGATGGTGCTATCGCTGTCGAGCGGCTTGTCGATGCCTTACTCGCCAGCCCGCAATTTGGCGAAAGGTGGGGCCGTCACTGGCTGGATGTGGCACGCTTCGGGGAATCGAATGGTAACGACGGCTTGGGCCGCAACCCAACATTCCCCCATGCCTGGCGTTACCGCGATTACGTCATCGCCGCCTTCAACGCGGACATGCCATACGATCGGTTTCTGACCGAGCAGATCGCAGGCGACCTGTTGCCGAGCGATTCGCCGGGCGACCGAGATCGAAATCTGGTAGCAACCGGCTTTCTCGCGCTCGCCGCCAAGCCGGCCAGGGCGATGAACAACAACTTCAACATGGATGTCGTGGCCGATCAGATCGACGTGATTGGGCGGGGCATCATGGGATTGGGTGTGGCCTGCGCGCGTTGCCACGACCACAAATTCGACCCCATCCCGACACGCGATTACTACGCATTGGCCGGAATTTTCACGAGTACCGAAACCCTCTGGGGAGTGGCCGGCCATGAAAAACTGACCGCGCCGGGAACCGACCTGCTCGTGTTGCAGGCCGCGCCAAAAGTCTTGCCGCCCGAGAACTTTGTCGAGACGGTGCTGGTTCTCGAATCCAGCACCGGCAAGCCGAAACCGGTTCCAAAATCCAAATGGGCACCCGGCACGCCGTTGGCCATGGGAGTGCGCGATCGCGCGAAACCGGCCGATTGTAAAGTGAATGTGAAGGGTGACGCCAAGAAGTTAGGCAGCTCCGTGCCGCGCGGCTTCCTGACGGCCTTCAAAGCCGATACGTCCGATTTGATTCATGTCGATCCACAGCAGAGCGGCCGCCTGCAATTGGCACATTGGCTTACCAGCGTCGATCACCCACTGACGGCTCGTGTGATGGTCAATCGTATTTGGCTGCATTTGTTTGGTGAGGGGATCGTCCGCACGCCGGATGATTTTGGCGTCTACGGCGAGCGGCCGACGCACCCGAAGTTGCTCGATCACCTGGCAACGCGTTTCATTGCAGAGGGCTGGTCGATCAAACGCATGATTCGCGCCATCGTCCTCAGCCGAACCTATCAACTCAGCAGTCACTCCGACGAAAAGACGATCAAAGCGGACTCGCCGAATCTGCTGTTAACGCGACACGACCGCCGTCGGCTGGACGCGGAATCACTGCGGGACAGCATACTCCACGCCAGTGGAGAACTGGATCTGCAGCCTGGTGACGGATCGATCATCCGGCATCGCGACATCCTGGTGAACCTGGCGGGAAACCTGCACCAGCCGAGCAATCGCCGCAGTATTTACCTTTGTTATCTGCGCAGTTCGCCGCCGCCGGAACTGGCGGCATTTGATCTGCCCGACTTTACGTCGGTGACCGGTCAGCGCGACGTGAGCACGATACCGGGTCAGGCATTGCATCTTTACAACAGTCCGTTTGTGGTTGAGCAAGCAGGCCGTTTTGCACGACGGGTCTTGAGCGAATCAAAGGATAACAAGACACGCGTACAGATTGCCTTTCACCGGGCTTTCTGCCGTGAACCGAGTCCGAGAGAAGTTGAACAAGCTCTTCAACTTGTGAAATTCACGAAT
The DNA here is from genome assembly GCA_963581435.1 of Planctomycetota bacterium. Taxonomy (GTDB): domain Bacteria; phylum Planctomycetota; class Planctomycetia; order Planctomycetales; family Planctomycetaceae; genus JABISG01. The sequence continues at coordinate 6,590 of CAUZOL010000207.1, read as the reverse complement.
TCCGCGTTGAAAACCGAAGAGAAAGCATGGGCCAGCCTCTGCCAGGCATTGCTGGCCACCAACGAATTTCGCTATGTTGATTAGCTTGAAAACTCCAAGTGGTGTGAACGTAAGAGACGGAGATTTCGACTTCAAACTCGTATGCGTCATTGGATTGGCTGTCAGCCATCAGCTTTCTGGAAGCAGGCTGATAGCTAACCACTGGTAACAAAAACAGGGGCACACCATGAATTACTCGCGACGCGATGTATTGCAATCCGCCTCTTGCGGGTTTGGCTACCTTGCCCTGCAGGCCCTCTGTGGAGAACGGGCGGCGGCGGCATCTTCCGGCGCTCTTGCGGCTCAGCCGCCCGTGCTGGCTGCGCGCGCGAAGCGAGTCATTTTTCTCTGCATGAGCGGCGGGCCGGCTCATCTGGACACATTCGATTACAAGCCGCAGACCGGCAAGAAAAAACATCCTGGATCGGTTTTCAATTTTCAACAACACGGCGAAAGCGGACTGCGGATTTCGGAGTTGCTTCCAGAAACCGCCAAACATGCCGACCAGCTTTGCGTGATTAACGGGATGCACGCCGACACTGGGATTCACGCCCAGTCTTTCCTGCAATTGCATACCGGCGACCGGCTGCGCGAACGTCCCAGCATCGGCTCGTGGATCACTTACGGTCTCGGTACAGAAAATCAGAACCTGCCCGGCTTCATCAGCCTCAATACGTCAAAGAGTTCCATCTATTCGAGCGCGTTTCTACCTTCGATTTACAACGGGACCCCCATTGGCGTTAACGGCGAAGACATGGGGCGGGCCACAATTAACAATATTGCGAGCCGTCACCTGTCTCCGTCGGCCAAGCGAAAGCAACTCGACTTCGTGCAAATGCTGAATCGCGATCATCTTTCGCAACGGCCGGGTGACGACCGTCTCGATAGCGTAATTCAATCCATGGAACTCGGTTACCGCATGCAGATGGCGGCGCCGGAACTACTCGACCTGACTACGGAATCGAAGGCGACGCTCAATCGCTACCGAGTGGGTCAGCAACAGGAATCGGTCGGTACCTGCCGGAAGTCCGACTTTGGCCGCCAGTGCCTGTTGGCGCGGCGCTTTGCCGAAGCCGGTGTGCGATTTATCGAAGTGAATCACGGCAGTTGGGATCAGCACAAAAATCACCGGCGTGACTTGCGGGCCAATTGCGAAGTAACCGATGCACCGATTGCGGCTTTACTGCAGGACCTCCGGCAGCGCGGTCTGTTAGATGACACGCTGGTGATTTGGGGTGGTGAATTCGGCCGACCGGGATTAACGCCGAAAAATGGGAAGGACGAAACCGGCCACAACGCCAACGGCTTCACTTTCTGGCTGGCTGGCGGTGGCGTCAAAGGGGGCTACGTTCACGGGAAGACCAACGAGACCGGTTCGCGCGCCGTGGAAGGCAAAGTACATTTCCGAGACCTGCACGCGACGGTACTGCATCTGCTGGGCTTGGAGTCAGACGGCCTGAAGTACTGGCACGCCGGCCGCGACCACCGCCTGACAGGTCCGGAAGGCGGAAAGGTCGTCCGCGAATTGCTGAGTTGATCGCTCCCCCGGTAGTGCCCTGATCTTGACTCGATTGGTGAAATGAAGTCGGCCGCCAAACAATTTGTTCGACGTATTGACTGCGATCAGGCACCGGCACGCTATCGTTCACGAGAACTTCCTCAACTGGAAAGCCGATCGGAAGTACGACCTTGTGCTTTGCATGCAAGTGTTAGAGCACATCTCCGACTTGGTCACGTTCACTCGCAAGCTGTTTGATTGCGGCTCGGTGGTGATCATTTCGGTCCCCTACCGTTGGCCGGCGGGAGAACACGACGGTCACATCCACGACCCGGTGGACGAACTGGTGCTCAAGAAGTGGACCGACCGCGATCCGATCGAGACCAGCGTCATCGATCGCCGCTTGGTTTGTGCCTACGATGCCAGATGAATCACTGATAGAGTAGCAATGTAAAGGCTGCCGCATCTTTGGTGACGAGATCGGCTCGTTGGGTAAGTTGATTCTGTTATAATGCAGTTTCGTCGGATCCGAATGTATTGCAAATATGCGCGGCCGATAACCCGCATCAGCGAGTTCGGCCGCACGCCGACCTGTCAGGGGAAAGGGTACGACGGCCGCGATCACAATCCGGAAGGATTCACGATGTGGCTTGCAGGCGGCGGAGTTCATAACGGAATCCAATACGGGGCGACCGACGACTATGGCTACTACGCGGCGATCGACAAGGTTCACATTCATGACCTGCACGCTACGTTGCTGCATCTCCTGGGAGTCGATCACCTGAGGCTCACCCACCGCCACGCCGGCCGCGACTTCCGCCTGACCGATGTTGCCGGGAAGGTCGTCCACGGGATTATTGCATAGCAGGAGAGAATAACAGTGACAGTTTTCAACGGTCGGCGATACTGCATCGACGACGCGCTGTCGCGTCGCGGTTTCCTCGGAAGCGCCGGATTGGCGTGCGCCGCGCTGGCGCTTCCGCAGCGACTGCGAGCTGAATCACCAGCGGACGACCCCACCGCGGACAAGCGGGCCGTTCGGCCTTTCAAGCGTTATTCGGACCTGCTGGAGACTGTAAAGAAACGAGGCCACAAGCTGCGCGTGCTGGGCTATGCGCCGGACAGGTCGCCGATTGTTAGTATCAAAGCGGGTGGGGACAAGACGCCGGCCATCTTTATCAGCGCGGGGAGTCATTCCACCGAACAGGCTGGCGTCGCGGCCGCTGTGGAATTGATCGACAAGCTCGACACGGAACATCAGGTCTATGTGATTCCCTGCCGCGATCCGATTGGACTGAACGGTTACAAGTATGCACTGAGCTTGAGCTTGGGCGAGGAACCCGAAATCGAGTCGATGGAACAGATGGAAAAGCTGTTGCGCGACAAGGGTGAAGTGTTGCTTGATGCGGACGGCAAGCTACTGGTGCTGATAGGGGAGTACGGTTATGCCAACCGGGGGCTTTATCGCAAAGTCGAAAAAGGAGCGAAGTTTCTGGAACCACTCAAGGGCCGCCGACTTTGGTTCCCGTCGCGCTTCGAAGACGTTCCAGGTTCCGGCCTGTTCGAGCGCGCTTACACACAAGTTGTCACACCGGACGGCGAAGTCCTGCACATCAATCGGTTTCACGACACATCGTGGGCGCCGGTCGAGATCCGTTGCACTCGCGGACTGATGGCCGAGATTAAGCCGGGGCTGACATTCGATTTGCACGAGTACGGCGGCGATGCATTCTGGTTTTCTGCCCGTCGTCAGCGGACTGACGAAGACGAAATCTGGGAACGCCGGATGGCTGCCGAAGCCGCCCGTGCGGTGAAGGCTTCCGGAGCGAAGGTGGCTCCCGATGACTACTCGCCAGGCTCGTTCTTTTCAAAGCTTGAGCGCGGCGTCTTCTGGCTCGATCCCAGCCAGCGCGGTGAAGGCTTGAATCTCGCTGACTTCGCAGCAAGCAAGTACGGCGCTGCCTTCACAGTCGAAACCGGCATGCGCCAGCCATTCGAACACCGCGTCCGTATATCGATGCTGACGGTGCAAACGGCGGTGCGAGTTTTTGAGGAACGATATCGATGACAACAGGGATCCTGCACATGAAAAGAACAATAATTGCTCTCTGCCTGGTCCTTTTCCCGGCACTAACCACCCTGGCTGGGGACGAAACAGACGAGCAGGCCCCGCAATGGAAGGCCGGCGCGGCGTCGGCGGTGATTACTCCGAAAACACCGCTTCGCATGCGCGGCTATGCCGGGCGAAAAGAGCCGGCCGAAGGCACCGAACAAGATCTGTTCGCCAAAGCGATTGCCATCGAAGATCGTGACGGAAACCGGGTCGTGTTCATCACGCTGGACCTGATCGGAGTCATGGAAACACTTCGCACGCCCGTTGCCAAACAGGTCCAGGAGAGGTACAAACTTCCGCCACACGCTCTCCTGATGAATGCGTCGCACACACACTGCGGACCAGCATACGGGCGCGAGGACTCCAGGAACTACTTCGAGGGACTGATCAAAACACTTGTTGATCTCGTCGGACAATCTCTGGAGCGTCTCGAACCGGCAAGGATTTCATACGGCTCCGCCCGTTGCGGATTTGCCATGAATCGTCGCACGCCGACCATCACTGGTTTCCGCAATCATCCCAATCCGAACGGTCGCGTCGATCATACGGTCCCGGTACTGAGCGTCCGCAATCCCGACGGCAAGTTACGCGCGGTCGTGTTTGGTTATGCCTGCCATAACACCACGATGGGTTTTCTCAAATGGTTGGGAGACTACGCCGGCTACGCGCAGGAATACTTTGAAAAAGATCATCCCGGCGTGACGGCACTGTTCATGATGGGTTGCGGCGGTGATCAGAATCCCTATCCCCGTAGCGAACTCAAGTATGCGAAAATGCATGGCCGGTCGCTGGCGACTGCAATCGAGGCAGCGCTTGAAGTCAATCAGGGAACGCCACGACATCAGCGGTTGTTGAAAGGGCCGTTGCGTTCGCTGCTGGAGACGGTTGATTTGGAATTCACAACAGCGGACCGCCCCAACTTCCCCTATCCGGTACAGGTCATCCGGTTCGGCGACGATCTCATGTTGATCGCGTTGGGCAACGAAGTGGTCGTGGATTACTCGCTACGACTGAAGGCAGAATTGATCAAACCGGACGGTCCCGCCGTCTGGGTCGCGGGTTACTCGAACGTTTACTCCGGCTACATCCCCAGCCGACGCGTTCTGCTGGAAGGGGGTTACGAAGCCAGAAGCCGTCCCTGGAAGGCGAGTCTTGAAGAACGTATCGTCGGCAAAGTCCATGAACTCGTCGGTCGCTCGAAGACGACGTCGAAGCCGGATGTCAAACCGGACAACGTGAAGGAACAGGTCTCTCACAACTGAGACCAAGCAGGTTAACGGCTTGCAAGGAAGCAACGAAAATCGAAACCAGTCAACTGAAAAGAAACCAACCGGCACAAGGCTCGTCCATGAATAATCACAAGCCTTTTCGCTGTCCCGGACCAATGTCGCGGCGCAGTTTTCTCGATGCCGGGTATTTGGCATTGGGAGGACTGGGGCTGTCGGACCTGCTGCGGAGTCGTGCGGCGGCGGAAACGGAAAACGCGACGAACAGTGACGACACGTCGATAATATTAATCTGGCTTCAAGGTGGTCCCAGCCATATGGAGACCTACGATTTGAAGCCCGAAGCGCCGATCGATTTTCGCGGGCTGCTGAATCCAATCGCCACCAGCGCGCCGGGGATCGACATCTGCGAACTCCTGCCGATGCATGCGAAAATTGCGGATCGGTTCACGTTGATTCGCTCGATCACTCACGAAAAGTCGCAGCATGCGCGGGGTTCTGTCCGCTTTCTGAGCGGCCGCAAGACGTTGAGCGTCGATCCCAATTCGGAGTTTCCCACGGTCGGCCCAATCGTCTCTCGCATGCGCGAACACCGTCACGTCGGTGTGCCGAATTATGTCGCCAGCACTGCCCGCGCTTACGGCGGCGGGAGCGCCTATCTGGGTGAATCGGCGATGCCGTTTGTGGTCGGCGGCAATCCTGGCGCCAAAGGCTACAGGGTGCCCAACCTGTCGCTGTCCGCTGGACTGAAGGACCGGCTGGATGATCGCGTGCGATTGTTGAAGTCGTTCGACCGCCTTCGCAGAGACATCGACGCGAGTGGATCGATGGAGTCGATGGATGAAATCAATCGGCAGGCGCTGAGCCTGTTGACGAGCGATAAGGCCCGAGTCGCCTTTGACCTGACGCAAGAGAGTGAGGCGACGCGCGACCGCTATGGTCGCCACAAGTGGGGGCAACGCGCGTTACTTGCCAGACGTTTGATTGAAGCGGGCAGCAGCTTTGTCACGATGGGCATGTCGAATCCCGATGTGACCAGCGCCCAGAGAAAACGCACTGCCGCCAACTGGGACATCCACGCGATCAACGGCGATCTGTACTACGACATGGGCCTGCGCCTGCCGCACTTCGACCGGGCTGTTTCGGCTTTGATTGAAGACATCTATCAGCGCGGACTGGATAAGAAGGTCATGCTGGTTGTCGCCGGTGAGTTCGGTCGCACGCCGCGCATCACCACGAAGCCCGGCACAATCAGCGGGGTGATGCAGCCGGGCCGCGATCACTGGCCCGGTGCCATGTCCGTACTGATCTCCGGCGGCGGAGCGCCGATGGGGCAAGTCATAGGTGCGACGACGTCCAAAGGCGAATACCCGCGTGACAACAAGTTGGATCCGAACGATCTTCTGGCAACGATCTATCGGTTTCTGGGAATCGACCAGGATCATGCGTTCCTCGATCACAGCGGTCGTCCGATGCCAATCCTTCCCTACGGCAGCCCAATCGCAGAACTGATATGACGACGGATCCCCATGCACTGTAAGCAGAGAAAATCAACAAATGATGCAGACGACAACTTTCATCAGATTATTCGTTACTACTCACCGGCGATTGGTATGGACTGGATTTGGTGATTTCGGTAGGAGCGTCTGGTAAGGAGTTTACCAGATGGTCGAATGTTTGCCGAATGTCTCTGAACTTTCCCCGGATGAAAAAA